>NZ_JBSFUO010000008.1:0-324455 GCF_053591835.1 Streptomyces sp. NPDC002911
ACCTCGTCCAGCGCGACTTCTCCGCCGGGCATTTGGACGAGAAGTGGTGCGGCGACATCACATACGTGCAGGTCGGCGGCGCGTGGATGTATCTCGCCTGTGTCCTGGACATCTACTCACGCCGGGTGCTCGGCTACTCGATGGCCTCACACATGCGGGCCGAGCTGGTCATCGACGCGCTGAAAATGGCAGTCACGGCCCGCGGCGGCAACGTCGGCGGAGTGATTTTCCACGCGGACAGGGGCGCCCAGTACACATCGGCCGCGTTCGCGCAGGTCTGCGAGGGTTTCGGGATCCGCCGGAGCATGGGTCGGGTCGGCTCGAGCTATGACAACGCCCTCGCCGAGTCGTTCTGGCAGGGGTTCAAGAGGGAGACGATGCACCGGAGGTTGTTCTCCACGATGCTTCAGGCGAGGCTGGAAATCTTCCAGTGGCTCACCTACTACAACGCCCGCAGGCGCCACAGTGCTCTCAACTACCTCTCACCCGTGGAGTTCGAACAGCAGCATCTGCGAGCAGTTAAACTCTCAATCGCGGCATGAGCCCCTGTGTCCACACTCCGGGGGACGCCTCAGTGTGCCGGGTCCCCGCCGGGCCGCTCACCCGGCAGCGTTGGCGACGGCCGCGAGGGCCTGGGAGAAGGCGCGGGTGCGGGCGGTCTCGTAGTTGCGGTGCCACACGAGGCCGAGAAAGGAGTCCTGGAGGCCGGTGAGGGGAACGAAGGTGACCGCGCGGCGGCCGTAGTAGTTGGCGGTGGGGTGACACAGCAGCATCGAGCCTCGGTCCGCCTGTACCAGCGCCAGGCCCTCCTGAAGGGTGCCTACCGAGGGGCCGGCGGGGATGGGGCGGCCCCCGGGAGTGACGGCCGGGGCCTGGGCGCGGCGCCAGTACTCCGGGGCCGCGCCGTGGACGGCGATGAGTGAACAGGCTGCAAGGTCCTCGGCGCCGAGGGCGTCGCGCTTCGCGAAGGGGTGCCGGGTGGACACGGCGAGCGACTGCGGCTGCTTGGAGAAGACCTGGCCCAGCACCAACTCGCTCTCGCGGACCGGCATCAGCACCACGGCCGTGTCGACCTCCCGTCGGTGCACCGGGCCGAAGGGATCGGAGAAGGGTATCTCCACGATCTCTGTGGCGCAGTCCGGATACCGACTCTGGAAGAGTGCGATGGCGTTCATGACCTGGTCGTTGGCCGTGCCCTGGAAGCCGATGCGGAGCAGCCCCCCGACCCCCCGCGCCACGTCCCGGACCTCGTCGATCGTCTTCACGATGGCGTCGAAGGCCGGGCGCAGTCCCGCGAGGAGCTGCTCGCCGAGCGGCGTGAGCCTGACCCGGCGGCTGGTGCGCTCGACGAGTCGGGCGCCGATCTTGCTCTCCAGGGACCGCAGCAGTTGGCTGATGCGGCTCTGCGAGAGGTACAGGCGTTCCCCTGCTCGCCCGAAGTGGAGTTCTTCGGCCAGCGCGAGAAAGGCCTCCAGCTCGCGGGCGTCCAGACTGCTCACAGCGGTTTCTCCCCTCACCGCGGCACCGGTGCTCGCGGACGGCCAATCTATCGATGAGCCCAGCTCATAGAAGGATGAGCGGTTGACCGTTGTTCCCTGGCCCCGCCGTCTGTTGGCTGGAGGCATGACGCAGGTTGAGGAATCCACAGGCACTCCACCCACCCGGCAGAGGTCGCCGCTCAGCGGCTGGCTGGGCGTGGTGGCCCTGGCGCTGGGCACGTTCACGGTGGTCACGTCCGAAATGCTGCCCGTCGGGCTGCTGACGCCGATGGGCGAGTCGCTCAGGGTCTCCGAAGGGGTAGCCGGCCTCACGCTGACGATCACCGGACTGGTCGCGGCGGTCTCGTCCCCGGTGCTCGTCTCGATGCTGGGCAGGACCGACCGCCGGATGGCGCTCTGTGCGCTGGTCGCCGTGCTGGTGATCGGCAACCTGGGCGCGGCCTGGGCTCCGAACTTCGGGGTCATGATCGTGGCCCGCGTCCTGGTCGGCATCGGCATGGGTGGCGTCTGGGCCATCGCAGCCGGCCTCGCCGTGCGGCTGGTGCCGGCGAAATCGGTCGGCCCCGCCACCTCGCTGGTCTTCAGCGGCATCGCTGTGGCGTCCGTGCTGGGCGTTCCGGCCGGAACATACCTGGGAGCGGCGGCAGGCTGGCGGTCCGCGTTCCTCGCGGCCGCCGGGCTCGGACTGGTGGTCCTGGTCGCGGCGGCGGTCCTGCTGCCCCGGCTGCCCGCGGAGCGTGCGATTCCGCTCAGCGGGGTGATGGGACTGTTCGGCAATGCCCAGGTGCGTACGGGCCTCATCGTCGTCGGCTTCGTGGTGACCGGTCACTTCGCCGCGTACACCTACATCAGGCCGGTACTGGAGGAGGTCTCCGGCGTCGGCGCGGGAATGATCGGCACGCTGCTCCTGGTGTACGGGGTCGCCGGTGTGGCCGGGAACTTCCTGGCCGGGGCCGGAGCGGCCCGCTCGCCGCGCAAAACACTGCTGGTGATCAGCGCGGTCATGGCGGCCACCGTGATCGCCCTGCCGTGGCTGGGCGGGTCGGTGGCTCTCGCCGCCGTGCTGATGGTGGTCTGGGGCCTGAGCTACGGAGGTGTCTCGGTCAGCACGCAGACCTGGATCCTGCTCGCCTCCCCTGACGCCCGCGAGGCGGCATCCTCGCTGTTCGTCGGGGTGTTCAACGGAGCCATCGCGCTTGGCGCGCTGATCGGCGGGCTCGCGGCGGACGGCGTCGGCATCACGGCGGTGATGTGGGTGGGCGGAGCGCTCGCGGTGGGCGCGTTGGTGACCACGGCGGTCGGCCGGTCCCCCGCGTCGGCCGTCGGAGCCTGACCGCCCGGGTGCACGGGAGCAACCGAGCCTCTGTACGCGACCGGTGCCCGGGGGAGCGTCCCCCGGGCACCGGCGTGGACGTGTCCGGCCCGGTGGCGGGGCGCGGGTGTCCGATCCGGGTTACGGCCCCTCGCCCGGCCCCCCGGCGAGGGGCAGGGCGGCGAGGAACTTCGTCATCGCGTCGGCCCACGCCTCCGGGCGTTCCGAGGCGATGGCGTGGCCGCAGTCCAGCGTGACCAGCTCGGCGTGCGGGATGCCGTCGGCGAGTTCCCGTGAGTGAAGAGGAGTGGTGATCAGGTCGGCCAGGGGGGAGATCACGAGGGTGGGAACGGTGATCGAGCGGAGATCCTCCCGCACGTCGATGTGGTCGAACATCGCCAGCTGCGCGTCCGCTCCGGCCGGCATTCCGGCGGAGAACAGGGCCACCTGCTCCTCGACTTCTTCCGGGGTGCGCTCGTCGAGCCACTGGGGTCCGCCCACGACGAGTGAGAGATAGGAAGCGAGGGTCCTGGGATTCCCGGTGTCCCGGGCGAGCGCACGCCAGGTGTCGATGACGAGGCGGAGCCGGGAATTCGGATAGGCGAGACCGGAGGACAGAATGAGTCCGGTCACCCGCTCGGGATGGCGGGTGGCTGCTCGCACGGCCACGGCCGTCCCCATGGAAAATCCGGATATCGCGAAGGATTCGATGCCTGCGCGCACTGCGCTCGCCACAAGGTAATCCGCTGTTCCGTCCAGTGTGAGCGGGCCCTGAGGCAAGGGGCAGTTTCCGGACCCGGGGAAATCGGGGCCGACCACGGTGCTGACTGCGGCAAGCCGCTCGATCACTGGTCCATAACTGTCTTGAATGTCACTCCCCGCGCCATGTGCAAGGAGAAGACCTGGCCCTTTGCCGAGTTTCAGGGGGTCAGGTATCGAGGATGCGTGAATGTCCATGTCGAGATCCTAAGTGATGCCCCGTACATATTGCTGCCTCTAGATGAAAACTGTGCGAGTTTTAAATAAACTACTCGAACGAGTAGCCGTATTGACCAGATCGGTCAGTAGAGTGCTCGGCGGAGCACGGACGGTTCCGAGCTTCGGTAGCGGCCGAAAATAGTTGGCTAGAATTCCTATGGAAGGTGTTGCGGTGACGCCCGATCATGGCTTTGCGCTTACTTCTTACCAACGGGACATCTGGGTGTCCGATTCCGCCGAATATCTGGATCCCCAGTTCAACGTCGTTTTCGAGGAGGAGATCGGGTCCGACGTGGACACCGAAATCCTGAGAGGGTGCATGGAGCGGGTCCTCCAGAGTAACGACGCCTTCTCCCTGCGCTTCGACGAACTGGACGGCATACCCGTCCAGTGGTTCCACGACGGCACCGACGACGAGGAGGGCGGCACCTCCCCGGTGGCGGTCGTCGACTTCTCCGGCGCGAGCGACCCGGCCGCGGCGCGCGCCGCCTGGCAGGCCCGCTCGCTGACCCGGCCCTTCGTCCTGCACCGCTCACGGATGTTCGCGGTCGCGATATTAACGACCGGTCAGGGGCCCGCGCTGCTGCACCTCAAGGCCCATCACCTCATAGCCGACGCCTGGGCGCTCAACCAGGTCAGCCTCCAGCTGTGGGCGGAGTACGACCGCGTCCAGGCCGCCGGAGACAATCCCGGCGCCTCCACCGACGGTTCATTGCGACCGCCGTCCTTCCACCGTCTCGCCGAGGCGGACGCCGCCTACCGCAGGTCCATTGCCTACGAACGCGACCGCTCCTTCCACCGCACAGCGCTGGAGGGTGTCGCCCCCGCCCTGTTCACGCGGAACCTCCTGAGGCCGGCCGACGCCGAACGGCCCCGGGTCCGCCACTCCTTCACTGTGGGCGCCGAGCTGGCCACTCGCATCCGTCGGCAGGGCAGCTCCCCCTTCGCCTTCCTCTCCGCAGCCCTCGGGACGTATCTGGCGCGGATCCACCGCACCGAGGAGGTCGTCCTCGGTGTCCCCTTCCGTAACCGGTCCACCGACGCCGAGCTCACCGCCGTCGGACAGCGCGCGAACAGCCTGCCGGTACGGGTCGCTCCGCGCCCCGGCGCCACCTTGCACCATCTCGCGCAGCAGGTCCGGGTCAGCGCCGCCGCTCTGCGAGGCCACGAGCGGCTCGCCCTCGGCGACGTACTGCGCGATCTCCCGGCTGCCGCGGACGGTTCCCGCAGGCTCTTCGACGTCACGCTCTCGTACATGCGCCATCCCCGCCCGGACGGCCGGCCCCGTGCTGCCGTACTCGCCCCGGTCCATGTCCAGGACGCGCTGTCCGTCATGGTCAACGTGTCCCATGACGACGGGGACCTGCACATCGACCTCGACGGCGCTCCCGACGTCTTCGACGACGACTTCCCCCTCGACGCCGTCGCCGGGCACCTGCTCACCCTGCTGGAGAACGGCGTCGCCGACCCGGAGCGCCCGGCGGAGGCGCTGCCCCTGACGCCCGTGGACGAGCGGCTCAGGCTCCTGGAGCAGAGCGGGGGCCCCGTCGTCCCCTACGCCCGGGACCGCACGCTGCACGACCTGATCGCCGAGCAGGCCGCACGGACACCGGACCGGATCGCCGTCCGGCCCACGGACGGCTCCGCCCCGCTCACCTACCGCGCCCTGGACACCCTCGCGAACCGGATGGCGCAGGGACTGCGGGCCCGGGGCATCGGCGCCGAGGACCGGATCGCCGTGATGATGGAGCGCAGCCCTCAGCTTCTGGCCGTCCTGCTGGGGGTGCTCAAGGCTGGCGGCGCGTACGTGCCGGTGGACCCCGGCTACCCCGCCGAACGCATCGCCCTGCTGCTTCGCGACAGCCGCGCCCGCGCGGTGCTCGTGGACGCGGGCTCCCCGACCCCGCCTGCCGAGGAGGGTGTGCTGGTGATCGGCGCCGACGAACTGGCCGACGGCCCGGACACGCCGCTCGAACCTGCCACGGACGCGCGTGGCCTCGCCTACGTCATCTACACCTCGGGCTCCACCGGCAGGCCCAAAGGCGTCATGGTCGAGCACCACTCGGTTATCAACCGGCTGGCCTGGATGCAGAGCCGCTACCCGATCGGCGACGACGACGTCCTGCTGCAGAAGACGCCGATCTCGTTCGACGTCTCGGTGTGGGAGCTGTTCTGGTGGGCCGTCGAGGGTGCGAGCCTGTCGCTGCTGCCGCCGGACGGCCAGAAGGACCCGCGCACCATTCTTGACACCTTGGCCCGGCACGGTCACCACGGCGCACTTCGTCCCCTCCATGCTCGGGCCGTTCCTGGACCTCCTGGAGGTCCGCCCCGACCTGCGCCAGGAAACGGCTTCGCTGCGCCGGGTCTTCTGCAGCGGAGAGGCCCTGCCTGCCGCACTTGTCGAGCAGTTCAACCGGGTCTTCGACGGGCCGGGGGAGCCGCCGCAGCTGGTGAATCTGTACGGGCCGACCGAAGCCACCGTCGACGTGTCCTACTACGACTGCCCCACCGGTCCCGCGGCCGCTGCGACCCGGGTACCCATCGGCCGGCCCGTCGACAACACCCAGCTGTACGTGCTGGACACGCACGGAAACCTCCAGCCCGGTGGCATACCCGGCGAACTGTGCATCGGCGGCGTCCAGGTGGCCCGGGGCTACCTGGACCACCCCGAACTGACCGCGGAGAAGTTCACCGACGATCCGTTCACGCCCGGAGGCCGCATCTACCGCACCGGCGACCTGGCCCGGTGGTTGGCGGACGGCACCGTCGAGTACCTCGGCCGGATGGACGGGCAGGTGAAGATCCGCGGCAACCGGGTGGAGCTGGGCGAAGTGCAGCACCAGCTCGCCCAGGTGGCCGGCGTGCGCACCGCCCTGGTCGTGGACCACCATTCCGCCGCACGGGGCACCTACCTCGTCGCCTACTACGTCTCCGACGCGGAGCTGGACGCGCGACGGCTGGACGCCGAACTCCGCGCCCTGCTGCCCGCCTTCATGGTTCCCGCCCACTTCGTCCGGATCGACCGGGTACCGCTGACGCCCAACGGCAAGGCCGACCGGCGTGCCCTGCCCGCACCGGTGACCGCACCCGCGCCCGAGAGCGCCCCGGCCGCCGCGCGCAACGCCACCGAGGAGGCGATCGCCGCGATCTGGGCCGACGTACTCGACCGGGACGTCGTCGGCGTCCACGACGACTACTTCGCGCTCGGCGGCGACTCCATTACCGTGCTCCGGGTCCGCGCGCTGGCCGAGAAGCAGGGCATCCACTTCACGCTCGACGACGTGGTGCGCCACCCCACGGTGGCGGGGCTGGCCGAACGGGCCACCACCGGAGCGCCCGGCGGGTCCCCGCGGCTGGAGCCGTTCGAGCTGGTCTCCGGGGTGGACCGGGCCCGCCTGGCGGGCCGGGAGGACGCCTATCCGCTCACCCGCCTCCAGCTCGGCCTGATCTACCACAGCCGGGCCCAGGAGAACTCCGCCGTCTATCACGACGTCTTCCGGTACAGCTTCACCTTCGGATGGGACACGGAAAGGTTTGAGCAGGCGTTCGCGCGACTGATCGCCCGGCACCCCGTCCTGCGCTCCGCCTTCGACCTCGGCGGCTTCTCCGAACCGCTGCAGATCGTGGACCGCACAGCCCCCGGCGGGCTGCGGATCGTCGACCTCCGCGACCACGACGAGGCGGAGGCGGAGGCGCAGATCGGCGCCCATATCGACGAACGCCGCTACTGGCATTACGACATGGAGCAGGCTCCCCTCTACCACTTCCGGGTACACGTGCGACCGGAGACCGTGGAGCTGGTGCTGAGCTTCCACCACGCGATCCTCGACGGCGGCAGCGTCGCCAACCTGGTGCGGGAGCTGCTCCAGGACTACCTCCACAGCCTGGGCCTGGACATCCCGGCCGTCCCCGTACGGGAGCTGCCCTCGCCGGCCCACCACGTGCTCGCCGAGCGCAACGCGCTGGAGTCCGCTCTCAACAAGGAGTTCTGGACCCGCTACCTCAAGGACGCCGAACTGCTCCGCCTGGAATCCTTCCGGCAGCACGAGGCTCCCGGCCCGTACGACCTGATCACCCGGGTCGTTGACTTGCCGGACGAACTCACCGCCGAGGTCCGCGCTTTCGCCCGCGACCGCCAACTGCCTATGAAGTCAGTGCTGTTCGCGGTGCACGTCCTGGCACTGCGCCTGTACTCCGGCACCGAGGACGTCACCACCGGCCTGGTCACCCACGGACGCCCCGAGTACGAGGACGCCGAGCGCATCACCGGCCTGTTCCTCAACACACTCCCGGTCCGCGTCGACACCGCCCGGCCCACCTGGTCCGACGTGGTCGAGGAAGCGCTGCGCCAGGAACGGGCCACCTACCCACACCGCCGCTACCCGCTCAGCGCCGTCCAGGAGGACCTGGGCGTCACGGTCCTGGAGACGGCCTTCAACTACATCCACTTCCGGCAACTGACCGAGGTGTTCACGCTGCCCGGCGTCGCCATGCACTCCTTCCGGGCCTGGGAGGAAACCAACTTCCAGCTCCTGGTCAATGCCATGACCGACCCGGTCGACGGCCGGATCCGGCTGCGAATCGACTGCCACGGACTCACCTTCACTCCGGCCCAGGCCGACCTGTACGCCGAGGGCTTCACCGCGGTCCTGACGCACCTGGTCCGCCACCCCGACGAACCGGCCGACCCCGGACTGCTGGAGCTTCCGGCTGCCGCTCCCGCACCTGTCCGCGCCGCCGCCGAGCCCTTCACGGACGTGGTCGGCGCCGTACGGGAGCAGACGCTGCGCACCCCCGGCGCAAGGGCCGTGGTCTTCGGCCGGGAGAGCCGTACCTACGCCGAACTCGGCGAGGCCTCCGACCGGGTGGCGCGCCGACTGGTCGCCCTCGGCGCCCGCCCCGGCGACCGGATCGGCATCGCCATGGACCGCTCACCGGACACCGTCACCGTGATCCTCGGGGTGATGAAGGCGGGCGCCGCGACCGTACCGTTGGACCTCGCCTATCCGGTCGAGCGGCTCCTGGACATGGTGGAACAGGCCCGCCCCTTCCGGATCATCACCGGGGCCGAGCAGCCGGACGGCCTGGGGAGCGTCTCGCCCCTGGTCCCGGCCGCCGAACTGCTCGCCGCCGGACCCGCCGACGGCGACGGCACCTCCGCGGAACCGCGCCGGATCGCCCCGGAGGACACCGCGTACATCCTCTTCACCTCCGGATCCACGGGGCGGCCCAAGGGCGTCATCCAGTCCCACCGGACCCTCGGCCGTCTGATCGCCTGGCAGAACAGCATCCCCAGCGGCGTCATGGGAGGCGTCACCGCGCAGTACGCGCCGATGAGCTTCGATGTCTCCTTCCAGGAGATCTTCTCCACGCTCTGCGGCGGCGGCACCCTGCTCGTCCTGGCCGAGGAGCAGCGCCGCGACATGCCGGCCCTCCTGCGGTTGCTCGACGAGGAGAGAGTCCAACGAGTGTGCCTGCCCTACGTGACGCTCCAGCAGCTCGCCGAGACCTCCCAGGGACTGGGTCTGGTGCCTCGCCACCTCAAGGCACTGCTCTCCTCCGGGGAGCAGCTGCGGGTCACCGAGGAGATCCGCCGGCTGTGCGCCGAAGTGCCCGGGATCATCCTGGAGAACCAGTACGGGCCGACCGAGTCGCACGTCGTCACCAGCCACACCATGACGGGCGATCCCGCCGCTTTCCCGGCGATGCCTCCCATCGGCACCGCGATCGACGGGAGCCGGGCCCACGTCCTGGACGCCAGGCTGCGACCGGTGCCCGCCGGGGTGAAGGGCGAGATCCACCTTGCCGGATCGTGCCTGGCCGACGGCTATGTGGGGCTGCCCGAACTGACCGAGGAACGCTTCCTGCCGCATCCCTTCGGTGCCCCTGGAGAGCGGCTCTACCGGACGGGCGACCTCGGCTTCACCCTCCCGGGCGGCGAGATCGTGTGCCTGGGCCGGGCGGACTCCCAGGTCAAGGTACGCGGCTACCGGGTCGAGCCCTCAGAAGTGGAGCTCGCGATCACCGGCTTCCTCGGCGACCACCCGGGCCTGACCGAAGCGGCCGTCGTCGCCCGTCGGCGCGGGGACAACGAGTCGTTCCTGGCCGCCTTCCTGGTCGGGCGGCTCTCCGACACCGGGAGGGACCTGCTCGACAAGCAACTGCGCAACGTGCTACCCGAGTACATGGTGCCCTCGACCTACCAGGTCCTGGACACCCTGCCCCTCACCCCGAGCGGGAAGCGGGACGACTCGGCGCTGCGGCAGGTTCCGCTCGCCACGAGCACCGCGCACGACGTCACACCGCCGCGCGACGCCTACGAACGCACACTCGGCGAGATCGTCCGCGACCACCTCCAGCTGTCCGAACTCGGAGTCCACCAGAACTTTTTCGACCTGGGCGGAACCTCGCTCACCGCCATGCGCCTGGTGGTCGTGATCGAGCAGCGCTACGGCATCAACGTCCCCATGTCGGAGTTCGTCGCCGCGCCGACCGTCGCGGCCCTCGCCGCCACGCTGCGCTCCGGCGGGGCCAAGAGCGCTTTCGACCCGCTCGTCCCGATCCGCGCGAAGGGCGCCAATCGGCCGATGTTCTTCGTCCACCCCATGGGCGGCAACGTGCTCTGCTATCTCCGGTACGCCGCTCATCTCCCCGACGACCAGCCGTTCTACGCGCTCCAGGCGGCCGGTGTCGACGCCGGCACCGAACCGCTCCGTACGGTCGAGGAGATCGCCGCCCGCTACATCGAGTCGATCCGGCGCGTCCAGCCCACCGGCCCCTACACCATCGGCGGCTGGTCCTTCGGCGGGTTCGTCGCCTTCGAGATCGCCCGTCAGCTGCGGGCGGCGGGGGAGCGGCTCCAGCGCCTGGTCCTGCTGGACACGACGGCGCTCAATCCGGGCCGCCGACTCACCACCGACGACGACGCGCTGCTCGGCTGGTTCTTCTGGGAGCTGCTGTGGCTCCAGCGGGGAGGGAACTCGCCCCTGGAGCTTATACCCGCCGAACTCACCACGCTGGAAGCGAAGTTCGACTTCATCGCTCAGCTCGCCATCGACGAAGGCGTGCTTCCTGCCGACAGTTCGGGCACGATCGTGCGGCGGCTGTTCCACGTGTACGAGGCGAACTGGAGGGCGGCGTTCGACTACCGCCCCGACCCGGTCGAGCAGGACATGGTGCTCATCCGGGCCACCGAGCCGCTGCCTGCGGTCCTCGACTCCATGCACACCGCGATCGACAGCATGCACAGGGACCCGTCCAACGGGTGGCGGGAGCGCACGAGCGGCAAGCTCTCCGTCGTCCTCGTCCCCGGCGACCACCTGACCATCATGGAGGAGCCGTACATCGGCCACATGGTCAGGACCGTCAACGAGCTGATCGGGCACTGAGATGACAACACTGCGAACCGACCATGGGGCAACGCGCGGATCCGGCCGGGGCCCGCGGCGCAAGGCCCTCGTCATCGGCGCGGGGATCGGCGGACTCACCGCCGCCGTCGCGCTGCGCGCGGCGGGCCTCGACGTCGAGGTCTACGAGCGGGCGGGCGAACTGCGGGCCGCCGGATCAGGGCTCTCCGTGATGAGCAACGCCATCGCCGCCCTGGACTCGCTCGGCCTCGGCATCGACCTGGCCAAGCGCGGCAGCGTGCTGGAGTCGTACCACGTCCGCACCGCCACGGGCCGCCTCATCCGCGAGTTCCCCTTCCCGGAGATCATCGGCAGGCTGGGCGTACCCAGTGTGCTGATCACCCGCTCAGACCTCCAGCAGACCCTGCTCGACGCCGCGTCGGGTGTCCCGATCACCCTCGGCGCCCAGGCCACCGGATACGAGAGCGAGGCCGACGGAGGCGTACGGGTCCGCTTCGCGGACGGTACCGAAGCGCGCGGGGACGTCCTCATCGGCGCGGACGGCTTCAACTCGGTGGTCCGCCGCCAGCTGACCGGCCCCGAGGAGTCCATGGACAGTGGATACATCTGCTGGCTGGCCGTCGTCCCCTTCTCCCACCCCCACTTCGCACCCGGGTCCGTCACCCACTACTGGGGCAGCGGCAGTCGCTTCGGCCTCGTCGACATGGGAGGCGGGCGCCTGTACTGGTGGGGCACCAAGAACATGCCCACCGAGGAGTCCCACGACTGGAAGGGCGGCAAGGCCGACGTACAACGGGCCTACGCGGGTTGGGCCGACGTCGTCCAGGAAGCCGTCCGGGCCACCCCCGAGGAGGACATCCTCGCCGTGCCCTCCCGGGACCGGGTCTTCCTGGAGAGCTGGGGCGAGGGTCCCGTCACACTCCTCGGCGACGCCGCGCACCCGATGCTCACCAGCCTGGGCCAGGGCTCGTGCATGGCAATCGAGGACGCCGTCGTGCTCGGCCGAAGGCTGGCGGAGGCCACCGACCTGCCGACGGCGCTGCGCCGCTACGAGGACGAGCGCCGTGAGCGCACCCGCGCCCTGGTCGCCGCCTCCCGCGCCATCAGCACCTTCGAACAGTCCGAGAACCCCGTCCGCAGGCCGGTCCGGGACGCCTACTTCAAGTTCCTGCCGAAGCGACGGCTGGTCCGCACCCTGGAGAGCGCCCTCACCTACCCCGCCGTCCCGTCCGGCTGATCCGAACCGAAGGAGCGACCATGACCTACCGCTCAGCGAAGTTTCTCCCTCCCGGGGACAAGCACGTTCTGGTGACGGGTGCTTCCTCGGGCCTCGGGCACACCTGCGCACTGCAGCTGGCCCGGGTCGGCTTCCAGGTCTTCGCCGGCGTCCGCAGGACGCGCGACGGCGAAGACCTGGCGGCCCTGTCCCCGTCCGGACGCATCCGGCCCGTCCGCATCGACGTCACGGACGAGGAGTCGGTGGCCGCAGCCGTCAAGGAAGTCACCGCGGACACCGGCGGCTCCGGGCTCTGGGGCCTCGTCAACAACGCGGGCATCGCGGTGTCCGCCCCGCTGGAGTGCGTCACCCCGCAGCGGATGCGGCAGCAGCTCGATACCAACGTCATCGGTCAACTGGCCGTGACCCAGGGTTTCCTGCCGCAGCTGCGCCGCTCCCGGGGCCGTATCGTCAACGTGACCTCCGGTCTGGGCAGCGTCGCGCTGCCCTTCCTCGGTGCCTACGCGGCGGCCCAGTTCGCCAAGGAGGCGATGTCGGACGTGCTGCGGCGGGAACTGCACCGGACCGGTGTCGGCGTCTGCGTCGTCCAGCCCGGGGCGATCATGACACCGATCTGGGACAAGCTCACGGTCGGCGCCCGGAGGGACTTCGACGATCTCCCCCCGGCGGTCACCGAGCCCTACCGCACCGCGTTCGGACACTTCCTCGACGCGAACGAGCAGCAGACCGGTACGGGCACCAGCCCCGAGGACTTCGCCCGCACGGTCTATGGGGCACTGACGGCCTCCAAGCCCCGTACCCGGTATCAGGTGGGTAAGGATGCCCGTTCCTTCCACGTCCTCAAGCGAGTGCTCCCAGACCGGGCGCTGGACCGGCGTTACCGGATCCGCGCCGACTGACCGCCCCCGATGCCGGGCCGGCGGGACCACCGCGTCCCGCCGGCCCGGCGCACCGACGTCCCAGCCGTTCCGGCCCCAGGAGGCAACCGCATGACCATCGCCCGGTCCCAGACAGCAGCCGCCGAACCGGCACAGGGCCTGCTGGAGCGTCACCGAATACCACTTGAACGCGCCGTCACGGCGATCCGCACCAGGGAGTACTGGTCCCCCTACCCGGACGAGGCCGCCGCCTACGGGGAGCTCGCCCGGACGGCGGGGAGCGATACCTTCCAACGGTTACTGGGCCAGGAGTTCACCTCGGACCAGCCGGGCCGGGACGGTTCGGTCGGGCCCGGCCTCGAGGACGGCGGCGAGCGCTCTCCGTACGGATTCGGGCTGGGCATCACCTACGCTCACGCCGACCCCGACGTCCTGCTGCCGGCCATGGAGGCCGCGATGACGGGGTGGCGGGAGGCCGGCCCGTGGGGACGCGCCGCAGTGTGCGCCGAAATCCTCGAACGGATCAATGCCCACTCCTTCGAGCTCGCCCACGCGGCCGTGCACACCAGCGGCCACAACTTCCTGATGGCCTTCCACGCTGGAGCCGTGCACGCCCAGGACCGGGGGCTGGAAGCGGTCGCCTACGCACTCTTCGAGCAAACCCGGATGCCCACCGAGGTGACCTGGAACAAACCTATGCCGGACGGCCGGATGTTCTCCCTGGCCAAGACCTTCACCGTGGTGCCGCGCGGGGTGAGCCTGGTGATCGCCAACCGGGTCTTCCCCACCTGGAACGGCTACCCAGGCCTCTTCGCCTCGCTGGCCACCGGCAACGCCGTGCTCGTCAAGCCGCACCCAGGGGCCGTCCTCCCGCTCGCGCTGACCGTCCGCATCGCCCGCGAGGTGTTGGGGGAGTCCGGCTTCGACCCGAATCTCGTCGCGCTGGCCCCCGAGCGTCCGGGCGAACGGCTGGCCGCTACCCTGGCGCTCCGTCCCGAGGTGCGCATCGTCGACTACGCCGGAACATCGGAGTTCGGCGACTGGTTGGAAACCAACGCCCGGCAGGCCCGGGTCTTCACCGCCAAGTCCGCGGTCAACTCCCTCCTCGTCGAGTCCACCGCCGACTACCGGGGCATGCTGCACAACCTCGCCTTCTCGCTCGCCCTGTACAGCGGCCAGCTGTGCACCAGCCCGCAGAACCTGCTCGTGCCCCGCGACGGGATCACGACGGACGAAGGCCACCGGACGTACGCCGAGGTGGTAGGGGACCTCGCGGCCACCGTCACCGCCCTGCTCGCCGACGACCTGTCCGCGATCGCGGTGCTCGGGGCGCTGGTGGGCCTCGACGTCCTGGAGGACGTCGAGCACGCGGCCTCCGGCGCCATCGGGCCGGTAGCTCTGGCGCCGCGTGCCGTGGCGCACCCCGGTCACCCGGGGGCGACCCTGCGCACCCCGGTCCTGGTCACGCTGGATGCCTCCCGGGACGAGGACCGCAAGACCCTCGGGCGGGAGTGGTTCGGGCCGGTCGGCTTCGTGGTGGCCGTGGACTCGGCCGCGCACGGGGCCGAGCTGCTGGGCGCCGTGACCCGGCGGGCCGGTGCGCTGTCCGTCGGCGTCCACACCACGTCTCCGGAGGTGGAGGCCCTTGTCGCCGAGGTGTGCGAACGCGCCGGAGTGATGCTGTCGGTGAATCTGATGGGCGACTGGTTCATCACTCAGTCCGCCGTCTACTCCGACCTGCACAGCACCGGCCTCAACCCCTCCGGCAACTCCGTCTACTGCGACGGCGCCTACGTGGCCGAACGCTTCCGCACCGTAGGGGTCCGCCGCTACGGCGACTCCCGCTGACCGCCGCCCCGGAGGGGCTTTGACCCCGACCGCACGGACCGCGCCGGCACCACCCGGCCCCGACGAGGAGAGAGCCCCCTGTCCAGCACTCTGCCCGCTCTGCCCCAGCGCGGAAGGGAATCCGAGACCCGTCGTGTGTACGAAGCGCTCGACTGCGCCTGCACAGGCGGCAACGCCCTGATGTACGTGGTCGGCCCCCGGGGAATGGGTAAGACCAGGATGCTCCAGGAAGCGGCGGAGACCGCGCGCAGGCGGGGATTCCGCCTGCTGCGCGGGGAGATTCCGGCAGCCACGTCCGGTGACTCCGTGCCCACTCTCGTCGTTGTCGACGAACCCTTCCGCCCCGGCAGCGGGCTGGGCCGGGAAGGTCCCGGCCCCCGCCCGTCCAGCCACACGGTGTGGATGACGGCCTCCCCGGCGGGCACGCCTCCGCGCCGGGCCGACGGCATCGACGTGTCGCCCTTCCTCTGCACGACGCGCCTGGTGCTGGGCCCGCTGTCCCGGGGCGCCGCCCGCGACCTGGCGTCCGACCTCCTCGACGCGCGGCTCGACGGACCGCTGCTGCGGCTGCTGGAACAGGTCGGCGGGCACCCCGGACTGCTGATCGAATTTGTGCGCGGGCTGCAGGAGGAGGGCAGCGTGCGGACCGTGTCCGGGGTGGCCGAACTGGTCACCTCCCGCGTTTCGGAACAGGCCGGCTTCTACGTCCGGGACACCCTCGCCGTTTCCTCCGGCCTCTGCCGTCAGTTGCTGTGCCTGATGGCAGTGCTGGACGACGGGTGCGGCCCCAAGACGCTGGGCCGACTCCTGGGCACCTCCACCGCCGCCCTCATCCCGGTACTGGAGGAGGCGTACGCGACCGGCCTGCTCCATGACCAGGGCGGTGCCCCCGCCTTCGTCAGCCTGCTCGCGCGCTGCCTGGTTGCGGAAACGGTCCCCCAGGTGCTGCGGACCGCGTTGCGCCGCGAGCGGGCTGCCCTGGGCGAGCCGACGGCGCCCCCGCCGCCCCTCGACGAATGGGCGGGCCCCGAGCTCGATGAGCGGCAGCGCCTGCTACTGCGGCTGGTGGCCGAGGGGCTGACCAACCAGGAGATGGCCGGACGCCTCCAGCTGTCCCCCCACACGGTCAACTACCACCTCCGCAAACTGTTCCGGACGTTCGGCGTGGGCTCCAGGATCGACCTGCTCAACGCCGCCGTGCGGGCAGGCGTCCCCGTCGCTCCGGACCTGCGGGACCCGGACCCGCGCTGATCGCATCGCACCCGCCCGATTCCGTAGCCCGTATCCCTGCCCGACGGAGAGACGCTGTGACCGATCTGGTTCTGCCCCGTACCTGGCCGCACTACGACGCCCCCGCCCCCCAACACCGGTCCGGATGGCTGCACGAAGCCCTGGCGCACGAGCCGGACGACGGCCGTTCACCGATGCTGGAGGATGAACTGCGCTGCGACGTCTGCATCGTGGGCGGCGGTTTCACCGGCCTCTGGACGGCTCTGGAGATCGCCCGCAGGGCTCCCGGCACCGACGTGGTGCTGATCGATGCGGACCTTTGCGGCAGCGGCGCGAGCGGCGCCAACGCCGGCTTCCTGATGCCGATGTGGGCACGGTTCAGCAGCCTCGTCGCCCTCAGCGGCCCGGAGGAGGCCCGCTGGATAGCGGAGGCCTCGGCCCGGGCGGTCGACGAGATCATCGACTTCGCCGACGAGCACGCCATCGACATCGGGCACCGGCGCGGACCGTGGCTGCTCGCGGCGTCGTCCCCGGCGCAGCGCGGCTCATGGCGGCAGACCCTGGAGGACCTGTACCGCGCCGGCGTCGAGCCACTGCACCAGGTCTCCGCGACCGAGGCACGCGAAGCCGTCGGCGTCGAGAGCCACTACGGCGGATTGATCGACCCGGGCTGCGCCACACTGCAGCCCGCCGAGCTCGCCCGCGGGCTGCGCCGGGTCGCCCTGGACGCCGGGGTGCGCATCCACGAGCGCACCCCCCTGCTCGCCCTGCGCCCGGGCCCGCGGACCCGGGCGGTCACCCCGTACGGGAGCGTCCTCGCCGACAAGGTGGTGCTGGCCATCAACGCCTGGGCGTCCTCCCTGGAAGACCTGGGCCGCACCATGGTGACCATAGCCAGCGACACCCTGCTGACCGCGCCGATCGCCGACGAGCTGGACGCCCTGGGATGGGACGACGGAACCTCGGTCTGCGACGCCCGGCGGCGGCTGAACTATTACCGCAGGACACCGGACGGCCGACTGCTGTTCGGCAAGGGCGGTGCCGGGATGGCCTACGGTGGCTCCGCGCCGAGTACCCAGTGGGGGCCGCCCCTGCGGATGGCCGAGATGCGCCGCCACCTCGTTCGGCTCTTCCCCTCCCTCGCCGACGCGCCCGTGGCCTCGTCATGGACCGCCCCCGTCGAGTACTCCGTCACCTCACTGCCCTTCGCGGGCTGGCTTCGCTCCGTCCCGAACGCCTGCTACGCGACCGGCTACTCCGGCGACGGGGTGGGGCCCTCGCGGCTGATGGCCCGAATCCTCGCCTCGTTCGCCCTCGGCGTTACCGACGAGTGGAGCCGCTCGGCCCTGGCCCGCACCCCGGGGGGCTGGATACCGCCGGACCCGCTGCGGTCCGCCGGAGCGGGCATCCTGCTGCCCGCGCTCCGCGCCGTAGAGAACCATGAGGATCGAGGCGGGCGGACTCCCGCCCTGCTCAAGCGGCTCGTCTCGACCGATCCCTCCGCCTTCCGTACCGGCCGGGGCGGCAAGCGCTGACCGGGGCCGCCGATCGGCAGCACACCCCTCAGCGCGGCAGCGTCGCCGGGGAGCCGCCGTTCGTCTGGTACCGCGCGACCGCCAGCGCCTGGTAGACCGGTCTCGACCGCCCGGTCCCACCACTCCCCGCCTCATCTGATCGCCTCTAGCTTGACTCTGTCGGGGATCTTGGAGTTTCCCGGTGCGGCAGCTCGATCGACGGGCATGCTCGGGTAGTTCCGCCGACCGATGCAGCTGTCGAGGTGCCCATTGTCCCTTGGCCCCGTTCCGGTGAGCACGTTCCGCCTGTGACCGCGCGGATCGCGCGGGTGAGCAACCCGGGTGGCACGACAGCACATCCTGACAGCCATCGCCGTCAACATCGAGCGCCTCAGCAAACTGCCACCGGACGAGGAAATCCCCGCACCCCGCCGACCGACCACCTTCCAGGACTACCTCGACCAGCGCGAAATTCCCCGGCTGAAGTCCTGGCGAACCCTGGGCAGCTGACCTCGGCGATTCCAAGATCCCCGACAGAGTCAAGCTAGTAGCGGTTCGACACGACCACGCAGCAGTCTCCGCCGGGCTCCCTCATTCTCACAGCTCCGGTGCTGTGGAGAGCACCGTCAAAAAGATCAAGGTCATCAGCGCCGACGCCCGAGTAAGCTCCTGTACCGCTGCAGAAAGTGACTGCCCACCGGGGCAGTGAGAGGTCGGAGGGGAGAAGTCCCCAGGGGCGATCTGGTGATACGCGAGAGGAACCCGAATCCTCCGCTCCTCGGGAGCGGCGGTGCGGGCACTGGGGGAGGATGCGGTGCAGCGAACGCTGCACCGCATCCGCTGGAGCCGGATCGAGCGGGATGCAGCCGGACGGAAACGGGCCGTTATGTCCCGCTCTCCGAGAAAACCGCAGGTGAGGCGCGTCACCGGTTTGGGTTCGAGTCCCACCCGCCCCACCCAGCATCCCCAGGCAGAATCGTTCTGACCTGAGGAAACGCGTTTTTCGGGGGCGTTTTCCGTGCAGCGGACGCGGCACGGAGGTGCAGCGAACGTGGCGCTCGGGGGCAGGTACGACGATCCTTGCGATGTTGTGACCTGGCCTTTTCTGGTGCCGTGCTCGTGGGAGGTTATGAGAGACGCCAGCACTCCACCTAACCGCACCGCATCGACGCGGCATAGCCCCTCTGCACGTCGCCTTCCCGAGTGGCGGGCGAACCGGCCATGGAGGCCCCAGGTCTTGGCCGACTGATCACCGGCCGACAATCCACCGGCAGGAAAGTCGGAACGGTGCAAACAGCCATGCTGATCTACAGGGACAGGCGCGGGTCCTGGCTGCTGATCCCAGGGCTCGGCCTAGGGCTACGTCTGCTCGGCGGCCGCGCCGGCGCTGACCAGCCCTGTCTCGTAAGCGACGATGACGGCTTGGACACGGTCGCGGAGTCCGAGCTTGGCGAGGATGCGGGCCACATGGGTCTTGACGGTCGTCTCGGCCAGGTGGAGGCGAGTGGCGAGTTCGGCGTTGCTCAGTCCTCGGGCCAGCAGGCCGAGCACCTCCAGTTCGCGCGGGGTGAGCGAGGCGAGGTCGCGGTGGAGGGAGGCGGTATCGCTGCCACGCTGGGCGAACCGCTGCACGAGACGGCGGGTGATGGCCGGCGCCAGGAGGACGTCGCCGGTACGGACGGCGCGGACGGCCGCGACCAGGTACTCGGGGGTGACGTCCTTGAGGAGGAAGCCGCTGGCCCCGGCAGAGAGCGCCGCGTAGACGTACCGGTCCAGGTCGAAAGTGGTCAGGATGATCACACGGGGTCCACCGGCCTGGGGAGCGGTGAGAATACGGCGGGTGGCTTCCAGGCCGTCCATCTCGGGCATTCGGATGTCCAGCAGGACCACGTCGGGCCGGGTGCGGCGGGCCGCTTCGACGGCTTCGGCCCCGTTCGTCGCCTCGGCGACGACGTCGATGCCGTCGGCGCCGAGGATCATGCGGAATCCGGTACGGACCAGTGTCTGGTCATCGGCGAGAAGCACACGCGGCGGCTCGGTCACTGTGCCTCCAGGGGCATCAACGCTTCCACACGGTAGCCGCCGGTCAGGCGTCGGCCGGTGTCCAGGGTCCCGTCGTAGACGGCGAGGCGCTCGCGCAGCCCGATCAGGCCCCGGCCGTTCCCGTCGGCTGCGCCCGCACCCGCGTGCCCTCCGGTATCGGTGACCTCTACCCGGAGCCGGTCCGAACCGTATTCGACGGTCACGGCGGCGGTGGCACCAGCGGCGTGCTTCACCGTGTTGGTCAGAGCTTCCTGTACTACGCGGTAGGCGGCGAGTTCGACGCCGGGCGGGAGGGGGAATGGCGGGCCGGCCACGGTCAGTTCGACCAGCAGCCCGGTGTCCCGGACCCGCCCGACCAGCGTTTCCAGCTGGTCCAGGCCGGGTTGCGGGGCCGGCACCGCGGTCGGGCCGTCCACGCCTGTCACCCCGCCCTCGTCAGCCATGGTGAGCAGTCCCATGACGTGGCGCAGTTCAGTCATGGCCGCTCGCCCGCCTGCCTCGACGGCGAGCAGTGCCTCCCCGGCCTGCTCGGGGGAGGTTTTCATGATCTTGCGGGCGGCGCCCGCCTGGATGATCATCACGCTGACGTTGTGCGTGACGACGTCGTGCAGTTCGCGGGCGATCCTGGCCCGCTCGTGCTCGACGGCCCGGCGCAGCGCCTCGGCCTGTTCACGTTCCAGAGCGGAGAGCCGGGTGCGCCCCTCGTCGGTGCGGAGTTTCCAGGTACGCAGGCCGACGGAGGCCACGGCCATCGGGACCAGGATCAGCAGCGCGATGTATTCGTTGGGGACGATTGGGGTAACCGAGTTCCCCGAGGTGCTGACCAGGAGGACCGACACCGGCAGTGCCGCCAGGGTCGCCACCCGGTACGGGCTGTACACGGCGGCGCTGTAGACGGCGATGACGTACGCGTAGAAGGTCAGCCGCAGGACGCTCTGCGGTGTCGCCAGTGTCGCGGCCGTCACGACGCACAGCACGGCGAGCGGATAGCGGCGCCGCAGCACCAGGGCAACCGAGGCGATGAACGCGAGGGTCACCATGAAGGCCATGCCGCCGGGCCCGTTCGGGCGCGTGATGACGCGCTCCACGCCGGGCGCGATCTCCCGCACCACGACGTTGCTGGCGTTGTCGATGCCGTAGTAGACGGTGGCGATACCGATCGTCAGTGCCACCAACACGTCGAACTGCCAGGCGCGCCTGGTGGGCCGCAAAGGTGGACCACTGGCGAGCCAGACCTCGCGGACCGTCTGACGCGCGGCTTCCTGAAGCCGCTTCAGCCCCGTACGTACGTTCATCACCGGTTCATTGTTGCTGCCGCGCGGACCCGCGGAGTCCGCCTTGGCGGTCATCTCCGTCGCACCGGCTACATCACCCGTCTACATCCCAGGGATGACGCTTCCGGGGCTCATCCCAGCGCGGTACCGCAATGGGTTCGGGCGGCTGACGCGTGACAGCCGGTCTCGCTCCTAACGTTCAGGCATCCAACTGCCGTACCCGAGGAGCCGTTTCATGACCATGCCGGTGATCGAACTGCGTGAGGTGAGCCGCCCGTACGACGACGGCCCGCCCGCCCCGAGTGGAGAACGGACGAACCTGTGAACCCTGCGCTCTTCCGCCGTGGCCTCACCGTCGCCACCGCACTGCTCACGCTCGCCGTCGGCCTTGGCGGACCTCCCGCCGCGGCCGCCGACGGCCCGGGCAGCGCACCGTATCTGCCCAGGCCGACCGGGCCCCGTGCGGTCGGTACCACTTCCCTGCACCTCACGGACGACTCCCGCCCCGATCCCTGGGCTTCCGGGGTCGACGCCCGCGAACTCATGGTCTCCCTGTGGTATCCGACGGCCTCGCCGAACGGGCGTCGGGCGCAGTACATGACCCCGACGGAGTCCGAACTGCTCCTCGAGGAAGGGGGTATCACCGGTGTGCCGTCGGACGTGCTGAGCACGACACGGACCAACGCCTTCGCCGACGCCCGACCGGCAGGGCACACGCGAAGTCTGCCACTGGTCGTGCTCTCTCCCGGCTTCACCAAGCCGCGCACCACGCTGACCACTCTCGCCGAGGACCTCGCGAGCCACGGCTATGTAGTGGCCGCGATCGACCACACCTACGAAAGTGTTGCCACTACCTTCCCGGACGGCCGGGTCGCCACCTGCACCGCCTGCGAGGTACCGCATGACGAAGCGTTCTGGAACCGGCTGGTCACGAACCGGGCCGCCGATGTCTCCTTCGTACTGGATGAACTGACCGAGGCGCACGCGGAATGGGACGGCTCCCGGCTCATCGACCCATCACGGATCGCGATGGCGGGCCACTCCGTCGGCGGTGCGAGCGCCGTCACGTCCATGCTGGCCGACCCCCGGGTACGCGCGGGCATCGACATCGACGGCACGACCCAGGTCCCGATCCCGGACAGCGGTCTGTCCCGGCCGTTTCTCTTCCTCGGCAGGGAGGCCCAGTACAGCCCGGGCAGCGGTGACGGCGCCGTCGCCACCTGGGAACGCGACTGGCAACGCCTGACCGGGTGGAAGCGATGGCTCGTGGTGGCCGGAGCCGAACACGCCTCCTTCACCGACATCGGACTGCTGGCCGAGCAGCTGGGGATCGACATCGGCGCCGAATTGCCGGCTGCCCGCGCCTCGGAGATCGTCCGCAAGTACTCCCGCGCGTTCCTCGACTCGCACCTTCGCAACCGGCCGCAGCCCCTACTGGACAAGCCGTCCATGCGCTACCCGCAGGTCCATTTCTGCACTCCGGAGACGAGCACCTGCGTCTGAGATCTGTCGGCGGTTCATGTGTCAAGCGAGAGTCAGGCCGCCGCGACAGCGACAGTACCGAGGAGAGGTGGTACAGACGCTCTCAGCCGACAACGTGGCAGACGTGCAGCGTCTGAAAAGGCTCGGACGGTCAAGACGGGCATCAACACAGGCTCTATACCCTCCTCGGCGGTGCGGCTGCACGAGTTCATCTATGCGCCGGCCTGGGAGAGGAGACACCTTTGCAGATCGGCACCGTGACTGAAGGTGACGATCCTCCTGTTCCGCGCGGGCGGTCGTAGGCCGGATGTGCGCTCAGCGTTCGTCGAAGCAGGAGTGTTCTCTCCGTGCCGACTGAGCGAGACGTGGACCGTGCAGGGTCCGGCTGATCGGTCTTGCGTCCCAGCGGATGCGGTGCAGCGAACGCTGCACCGCATCCGCTGGAGCCGGATCGAGCGGGATGCAGCCGGATGGAAACAGGGTGATATGCCTGCTTCTCCAAGAAACCGCAGGTGAGACGCGTCACCGGTTTGGGTTCGAGTCCCCACCCGCCCCACCCAGCATCCCCAGGCAGAATCGTTCTGACCTGGGGAAACGCGTTTTCTGGGGGCCTGCGGGCTCCGCAGTGGTGCAGCGAACGTGCAGCGTTCTGCGCCCTCGTGACCTTCCGGGCATCCGTGACCTGGGGTTTTGACACCTTCTCGGTGAGATGAGTGGTCTACGGTGCCACGCGTCCAGCCGCGAGAGTTCGGCGGAGACTCGCACCCGCGCCAGGCGGAGGACGCCGCTGAATTCGATGCGAGGCTCTTTCCGCCGGCAACTGGAGGGAAGGCTCCGCAGCGCTGCTGCTGCGGCGGTGGCGCTGTCGGATGCCCAGGCGGCGAGTGCCTGGGCATCGGCCCCGAGGCTCAGAGCAGGGCGAGTTCCGTCGTGAGTTTCTCAACAGGTTGCCAGGTCAGGCCGACGAGCGCCGTGTGCTTCCACGCGATCCGTCCTCCGGGGGCGATGAGGAGCACCGAGCGCCGCAGACCGACGCCGGGGGCGGCGATGCCGAAGAGCTTGGCCACGGTGCGGTCCGGATCGCTGAGCAGAGGCATGCGGAGGTTGTTCTTGCGGGCGAACTCCTCGTGGCTGTCGATGTCCTGCGGGCTGATGGCCCAGACCTCGGCACCCAGCTCCGTGAACTGCTCCAGACCGTTCGAGTAGGAGCACAACTGCTTGGTGCAGACGCTTGAGTTGTCCTGTGGGTAGAAGGCGAGGACCAGGGGGCGCACGCGTTCGGTGTCGAGCCTGTAGGTCCCCCGGGTGAAGTCACCGTCTCGCAGCACGCCTCCGGGGAGGACGAACTCCGGCGCCGTGCTTCCTGTTTCTATCGGGCCTGCCATTGCGTCTCCTTGTATGCCGTCTGTGCTGGGTGGACCGGTTCGAACGTCGTGCCGTTCATCGGGTGACCGTCGCTGCCTGCCGGATCAGACCGGTCACGGTGTCCGGACGGGTCAGCATGACGGCGTGGGGCGCGTTGACCTCGGTGGTGTGCGCGTGTGCGCGCTCGGCCATGAAGCGCTGGGTGGCCGGGGGCAGAGCCTGGTCCCGGCGCGTGACCAGGTACCAGGAGGGAATGCCTCGCCAAGCGGCGTTCGTCGCGGTCTCCTCGAGGGCCGTGGCGCTGATCGGCCGCTGTACGGCGGCGAGGCCGTCGGCCTTGCGTGCGGACAGGGACGCGGCGAACACGTCACGGTACTTGTCGGGCTTGATGGAGAGGTCCACGCCGCTCACGCCGTTACCCATGTCGAAGGGGGCGGGGTTCAGGGCGTCCGGTGTGGCGTGCGAGCCGGGATTCTTGGCGACCAGTGCGCTGAGTGACTCGCCCTTGTCCGGCGCAAAGGCCGCGACGTAGACGAGAGCCTTCACGTTGGGCTCCTCCGTGGCAGCCTCCCCGATGACCGCGCCGCCGTAGGAGTGCCCGACCAGGACGACCGGACCCCCGATGCTCTCGATCCGGCTCTTCACGTAGGCCGCGTCCGAGGCGAGCCCGCGCAGGGGGTTGGCGATCGCCTGTACGGGATATCCCTGGGCCTGCAACCGGTCGATCACCGGGCTCCAGCTGGAGGAGTCGGCCCAGGCGCCGTGCACGAGCAGGACGGTCGGCTTCTGCGCCGAGTGCGAGGTGGCAGCTGCGGCCGCGATGGTCTTCCCGTCGCCGGAAGGGCTGCTGGCGAGGGCGGGGACTGCGACGGCGGCCAGAGCTGCCGCGCCGGCGACCGCGAGTACGGCGCGACGGGTACGGCGTGCGGGCTGGGTGTGATGTCGGGACATGGTGTGCCTTCTCTGCTGGTGGCATGAGGAGACCCGGAGGGCTCCATGGGTAGATGGAACGTTCTATCTACGTCGCTGACCGTACTGCTCGCTCTCGTGATCGTCAATCGACGACTGAATCGCTGAAAGTTGGGATAAGTGCAAGGAGTTAGCTGGCGGTGAGTCATCTGACCCCGTGGGGTCGGGGGTGCGGCCGCCTCGCCGTTCTGCTGAAGAACGGTCGTTCCGGTAGAGTGGTGCAATGACTCCGCCGCCCCAAGCCCCCGCGACAGCGTCTCCGGCCCGAGCCCGGCTCCTGGAGACGGCCTCCGCCATTTTCTACGCCGACGGCATCCGTCACGTCGGCGTGGACCGCATCATCGCTGAGGCTCAGGTCACCCGGGTCACCTTCTACCGCCATTTCCCCAGCAAGGAAGACCTCGTGCTCGCCCATGTCGAGCAACGCGACCAGCAGATCAGGTCGGTGGTGACGGAGGCGTTCCGGACGAGTACCGATCCCGAGGCCCTGCTGCTCATGATGATGGCGGGCATCGGTGCGGAGATCTGCGGGCCGGGCTTCCGTGGCTGTCCGTTCATCAACGCCGCCGCCGAGTACCCGGGCCCCGAGCATCCTGTCCGGCAGGCGGTCCAGGCCCACCGGACCTGGTTCCGGCAGACGGTCCTGAACCTCGTGACCGCTGCGGGCTGCACCGACAGCGAGCACACCACCGCGGTGCTGATCCTCCTGCGGGACGGTGCGATGACTGGGGGAGATCTGGACGATCCGCAATCGGTGCGTGAGCACTTGATGCGGACTGTCTCCGCCGTTCTTGAGGACGGGCGGAAAGCCCGGTAGAGAGGGCCGTGTCCGCCCGGCCGATCCCTGCATCATGCTCCCGTTCACCCCAACCGACAGGTCGGAAAGTGCAGCAGCCACAGAACGAACTCGGCGCCTTCCTGCGCGCGAACCGCGCCCGCACCGAGCCCACCGACGTGGGTCTGCCCGCCGGTGGGGGCAGCCGGAGAGTCAAGGGTCTGCGGCGGGAAGAGGTGGCTGTGCTCGCCGGCGTGAGCGTCGACTACTACGCGCGCCTGGAACAGGGGCGCGAGCGTCACCCCTCGCCGCAGGTGGTCGATGCGGTGGGGCGGGCGATGCGCCTGACACCGGACGCGCGGACCCATCTCTTCCGGCTGGCGGGCCTTCACCCCGCGCTCACCTCGGCCGCGGGCCGTGACCTGGTTCACCCCTCCCTGCTGCACCTCCTGGACGCCTTTCCCGCGGCTGCCGCCTACGTGCTGAGCCCCGCCTTCGACGTCCTCGCGAAGAACGCGATCGCCACCGCGCTCCTCGCACCCTTCGAGGGCACCTCGAACATGGTCCGGGTGCTGTTCCAGCACCCGCGTGCGCGAGAGGTCTTCGTCGAGTGGCCCGTCGTGACGCGCGCCACGGTGCACGCGCTGCGGCTGCACGCGGGACGGTTCCCCGACGACCCCGGCATCAGCGGGCTCGTGGCCGAGATGTCGCAGGAATCACGGGACTTCCGAGGGCTGTGGCAGGAGAACGAGGTCGAGAGCATGACCCGCGCGTACAAGGTCTTCGTGCTGCCCGGCCCCGGTCGTATCGAGCTGACGTACCAGACCTTCGACGTCCACGACGCTCCAGGACAGCAGCTTCTGGTCGGTGTGCCCGAGCCCGGCAGTGCGAGCGCCGCTGCGATCGCGTCCCTCCTGGCACCGGCCGAGCGCGGCGTGACCACAGCGTGATGCCGTGCCGGCGCACGTGGCAGTTTCTGTGCCGCCCCGATCCAGCCGGGACCACGCCCGCCGTGGGACCCGGATAGGTTCGGTCCGTGATCGCTACCTCTGCCCGGCTGCTTCGGTTGGTGTCCTTGCTGTCGAGCAGGCCCACCTGGTCCAACGCGGAACTCGCACAGCAACTGGACGTCACCGAGCGCACGGTGCGCCGGGACGTCGACAAGCTGCGTGAGCTCGGCTACGGCGTGGAGTCCGTACCGGGGCCGGGTGGCGGCTACCGCTTCGGTGCGGGCAACCGCATGCCGCCGCTGAGCCTGGACGACGACGAGGTGTTCGCCGTAGCAGTGGCGCTCCGGGAAGCCGCACACGGTGCGGCACTCGGCGCCGACCCGGCAGCACTGTCGGCCCTGCTGAAGCTCCGGCAGATCCTTCCGGCTCGGATGGCGAGGCGCCTGGCGGGCCTGGACGCCACCGTAGAACACACCCCGCGCTGCGAGACCCCGAGGGCGTCCGCCGACGTGCTGTTGCTGCTGGCCTCCGTCTGCCGGGCATCCGAGCGCACCACACTCACCTACCGCGACATGCACGGCACTACCACGGTCCGGTGCGTCGATCCGCACCGCCTCGTGTACACCGGCGCCCACTGGTACTTCGTGGCCCGCGACGTCGAACGATCGGCCTGGCGGACGTTCCGGGCCGACCGGGTGGTGGGGGTCGAGTCCACCGGGGAAGTGATCGAGGTCCCGGACGCCCCGGACGCCGCGCAACTGGTCGCCGACACCATCACTCGCACCGGATACCCCTTCTTCGCCCGAGTCCGGATCCCGCTGCCCTACGACGATGCCCGACGCCTGGTAGCACCCATCGTCGCCACCCACGAACCCGACGGGCCGGACGCGACGGTCATCAGCATCGGCGGGTCCGACCCCGACCAGCTCGCCGGTTACCTCCTCAGCCTGCGCACACCGCTGGAAATTCTGTCCCCCGACTCCGTTCGCGAGGCACTGCTCGCCCGGCTCGACGCCCTGTACCAAGGCAACGAAACGGGCCGGCAGGGAACCGGTCGGCAGCAGTGACGATCTGCTCGTGGCGACCGGGCGGGCCCCCAAGCAGACCGGTGAGAGATCAGGACCGGAGGTGTCCGGATCTGCTCCTAGCCTGGATGCAACGCACACAGCGCCGAGCGTGTCACCGCGCTCAGGACCGGCCTTTCCGCAGTCCCCACCTCTTACCGATTCATGGGAGCGCAGCATGTCAGCCACCCCCCGCCTGCTGGTCTACGGAGCCACCGGTTACACCGGGCGTCTCGTCGCGGAGCACGCCAAGGAGTCCGGCCTCGACATCGTCGTGGCCGGACGCAACCAGGAGCGTGTCAAGGCACTCGGTGAGGAACTCGGTGTGGAGAGCCGCGCCTTCCCGGTCGACGACCCCGCACTCCTGCGCGACGCGCTCGACGGCATCACCGTCGTCCTGAACGTCGCCGGCCCCTTCCACCGCACCGCGGGCCCGCTGATGGACGCCTGCATCGACAAGGGTGTGCACTACCTCGACACCACCGCCGAATACGACGTGTTCGCCGCCGCGCGCTCCCGGCACGCCGAGGCCGCGGCCGCCGGCGTGATGGTCATGTCCGGCGCCGGCTGGGACGTCGTGCCCAGCGACTGCGTTGCCGCTCACGCCGTGGCGCGTGTCGCCGAGCCCGTCGGTCTGCGCCTGGCGCTCAAGCTCCTCAGCGCAACCCCCGAGGAGTCGGAGGGGCTAAACCTTTTCTCGCGCGGGTCCATCGTCAGCGCCACAGAGGGCATCGGTGACCTGGGCGTGCTGGTCCGCCAGGACGGGGACATCGTCGCGCTGCCGGAGCCCAAGGCTGCCGCGTTCGACTTCGGTGACGACGGGCTCGAAGAGTGCGTCTCCGTGTCCATGGGCGACCTGATCACCAGTCACTACGCCACCGGCGTCCCCTCGATCGAGGTCTATGTGCAGCTCGGCCAGCCGCTCCCCATCGACCTGGACCTCTCGACGCTGCCCGACGGTCCTACCGCCCAGGAGCGGGAGGTGGGGCGCAGCAAGGTCGTAGCCGAGGTCACCGGCCGGGACGGCAGCGTGGTCCGTTCCCTGATCGACACACCGACCGGTTACCGGTTCACCCAGCTGTCGTCCGTGGAGATCGCCCGCCGCGTGTTGGCCGGTGCCTTCACGCCCGGCTTCCAGTCGCCTTCCTCCGCCTACGGCCCCGAACTGGCGCTCGCCGTAGGCGACTCGCAGATCAAGGACCTGTAGGGAGCACCGCGGATGGGCAGGCCCACCCGCGGAGCCGAGTGGAACATGGGTGTGTGGCACCCAGGAAGACAGGTCCTTCCTGGCCGGTCGCCGCGCGAACAGACTGAGGGTGTTCGCCCGCCGGGGCGAGCGAATACCCCTGTCGAAAGGCCACTGCCATGCCTGCTTCCACCCCTTCGATCTCCAGCGCCCGACAGATCGAGAACCTCATCGCCCGCTACTCGCACCTCGTCGACGAGGGCGACTTCGCGGAGTTCGGCGCACTCTTCGAGACTGCGGAGTTCGTGTCGGGTGAGGTGAGCCTCCGCGGCGGGAAGGCCATCGAGGACCTGATCAGCTCGATGCTGGTCGTGCACGACGACGGGACCCTGCGTACCCGGCACATCACGACGAACATCCTCATTGAGGTGAACGAGGACGACGACAGCGCCGAAGCGCGGTCGTACTACAACATCCTCCAGGCAGTGCCCGGCCTCCTGCCGCTGCAGATGGTGGCGGGCGGGCGCTACCGCGACCGCTTCGAGCGGCGTGAGGGTACGTGGACCTTCGCCCGGCGGGAGGTCACCATCGACTTCACCGGCGATACCCGCTACCACCTCAAGACGCAACAGGACGCCTGAAGTGCGCCGATGGGCTCGCTCGCGTGTCGCATTCCCACTCCAGGTGCGCCGGCAGGGAAGGAGTGCGGATGCGGATGAGCATCCACGTGCCGTCCATGGGCCCTTCGGGCTCGGCACGAAGCGGGAGCGCCGAGGAGCCACGGGACAACTCCCTGGGAGAGTTCCTCCGGGCCTGCAGGTCCCGGCTGTCTCCCGCGGACGTCGGCCTGGGCGCCGGTGGTTGTCGCCGTCGGGTGGATGGACTGCGCCGGCAGGAGGTGGCGGTCCTCGCACATGTCAGCGTCGACCACTACAGCCGACTGGAGCAAGGCCGGGAGCGACACCCTTCGCCCCGGATCGCCGAATCCCTCACCCAGGCCCTTCGTCTGAGCCCGGATGCGCGAAGCCACCTTTTCCGTCTCGCCGGACTCAACCCGAACCTGCGTCCCGACACCGCCCGCGGACAGGTGCACCCGGAACTGCTGCACATCCTGGACGCTTCTGACCAGGCCGCGGCCTACGGGCTGAGCCCCTGCTTCGACATCCTGGCGGCCAACGCACACGCCCAGGCACTGCTGTCCCCCTTCGTCGGTAGCGAGCAGAACCTGATCCGGATCCTCTTCACGCACCCCAGGGCACGGAGCTACTTCCCCGAATGGCCTGTGGCCGCCGCCGGCTCGCTGCACACGCTGCGTCTCAACGCCGCCCGGCTGCCTCGGGACGCCGACATCATGGACCTCGTCACCGGCCTGTCCGCCGGGTCGGCCGACTTCGCAAGAAGGTGGGAGGACGGTGCGGCAATCGGACTCGACCGCGCGTACAGAAGCGTGGTGCACCCGGCAGCCGGACAAATCGAGCTCTCGTACCGCGTCCATGACGTGGCGGCCGTCCCGGGACAGCACCTGCTGGTCGGAGCTCCCGCCCCGGGAAGTCGCAGCGCCGAGGCCTTCACCTACCTCGCGGCCATGGGCGGACAGCAGCCATGACAACCACGACCACCTACTCGTACTCCCCGTACAGGTGGCAGAGAAAGAGATCATCATGAACACACGTGCGCACATCGGAGTCACCGGGCTCGCGGTGATGGGCCGCAATCTGGCCCGCAACTTCGCCCGCCACGGCTACACGGTCGCCGTCCACAACCGGACCGCGTCGCGTACCAGGGCCCTCATGGAAGAGTTCGGTCACGAGGGCACCTTCGTGCCGGCCGAAACCGCCCGGGATCTCGTCGATGCCCTGCAGCGTCCCCGCCGCCTCATGATCATGGTGCAGGCTGGGGCGGCCACGGACGCGGTCATCGATGAGTTCGCCCCGCTCCTGGAGTCCGGGGACATGATCATCGACGGTGGGAACGCCCACTTCGCCGACACCCGGCGTCGTGAGACGGCTCTGCGGGCACGCGGTATCCACTTCGTCGGAGCAGGCGTCTCCGGCGGTGAGGAGGGTGCCCTGAACGGGCCGTCCATCATGGTGGGCGGTTCGAAAGAGGCCTACGCCGTCCTGGGTCCCATGTTCGAGAGCATCAGTGCTCATGTCCACGGGGAGGCCTGCAGCACGCACATCGGGTCCGACGGTGCCGGTCATTTCGTGAAGATGGTCCACAACGGCATCGAGTACGCCGACATGCAGCTCATCGCCGAAGCCTACGACCTGCTCCGTCAGGTGGCCCACTACAGTCCGGCCGAGATCGCCGAGATCTTCCGCACCTGGGACAAGGGCCGACTGAACTCCTATCTGATCGAGATCACCGCCGAGGTGCTCTCGCACACGGATGCCGACACCGGCAGGCCCTTCGTCGACGTGGTCGCCGATGCCGCCGGACAGAAAGGCACCGGCCGCTGGACCGTACAGACCGCTCTCGACCTCGCCTCCCCGGTCACCAGCATTGCTCAGGCGACCTTCGCACGCGCAGCGTCCGGACAGTCCGCCCTGCGTACTGCCTACCGTCCGCTGCCCGGCGGCATGCACATACCGAAGAGCCGCTCCGAGGCAGAACGCTTCACGTCACAGGTTGAGCAGGCGCTGTACGCCTCCAAGGTCATCGCATACGACCAGGGCTTCACGATGATCCAGGACGCCGCGCTCGCATACGGGTGGGACATCGACTTCGGAGCGGTGGCCGGCATCTGGCGAGGTGGCTGCATCATCCGCGCCGCCTTCCTCGATCGCATCCGCACTGCGCACAAGGCCGCCCCCGACCTCGTCAGCCTGCTTGCTGAGCCCGGGTTCGCCGAGGAGATCACCGCAGCCCAGGTCCCCTGGCGCGAGGTCGTCGCCACCGCTGCCCGACGTGGTGTCCCCGCTCCCGTGTTCGCCGCGGCACTGTCGTACTACGACACGCTGCGGGCCGACCGGCTGCCCGCCGCGCTGCTGCAGGGCCAGCGGGACTATTTCGGCGCTCACACCTACCGGCGTATCGACCGGCAGGGCGCCTTCCACACGCACTGGGCGCACCCCGACCGCCCTGAGACAGACGTCTGATCCGGACCGTCACGTCCACGGTCACCGGCGGTCTGCCTGGGTGTGGCACACCCACCCTCGTGCAACCTCCCTCTTCGGGGCCCTGTCGGCGAGTGTGGAGTCCACACCCCACCGCGGACCATGTCCGCATCCGCAGTTCTGAGACTCCGAGAACCCAGAAGGAAACACCATGTCGCTCACCTCGTACCGCACCCTCGGCCGCTCCGGGCTCCGCGTGAGCCCTCTCGCCTTCGGCGCGATGAACTTCGACGACGGCAGCTGGGGCTCCGGCCCCGGAACCTCGTTCGGGCTGCTGGACCACTACCTCGACGCCGGTGGCAACTTCGTGGACACCGCGAACATGTACAACGGCGGCGCCTCCGAAGAAACTTTGGGCCGCTACTTCGCCCAGCGTCCCGGCCGCCGTGACCGCGTCGTCCTGGCGACGAAGTTCGGCGGCAGCATGGCGGCCGACGATCCCAACTCCGGCGGTGCCGGCCGCAAGGCGATCCGCGCCCAACTGGACGCATCTCTGCGGCGGCTGAACACCGACTACGTCGACCTCTACTGGATGCATCAGTGGGACCGGCACACTCCCTTCGAGGAGACCCTGTCCACCCTCACCGATCTGGTCCGCGCGGGGAAGATCAACGCCATCGGCCTGTCCAACGTGCCCGCATGGTGGGTCGCCGAAGCCGCCACCACCGCCCGGCTGCGGGAGTGGGAGCCCGTCGCCGCACTCCAGGTCGAGTACTCCCTGCTCGCCCGCAGCGTCGAGGGCGAGACCTTCGGAGCCGCCCGCCGCTTCGGACTCGGCATCACACCGTGGAGTCCGCTGGCCAGCGGCGTCCTGTCAGGCAAGTACTCGCGCACCACCACCGAGGTGGCCGGTTCCGGGCGCACCGCGTACGCCGCCTCCTACCTGAGCGAACCGACCTACGTCCTCCTCGACGCCCTGCGGGAGATCGCCGACAGCCTCGGTACGACCGTGGCAGCGGTGGCGCTGGCCTGGGTGCGGCAGCGCTCCGAGGTTACGTCCACCCTGGTCGGCGCCCGGACGCAGGAGCAGCTGGCCGCCAATCTCGCCTCGCTCGACGTCACGCTCACCGACACGCAGATCACCGAACTGAACAGCCTCACGGCGCCCACCCTCGACTACCCGCACAGCATGATCGGGTCCATGGTCGGCTTCCAGCAGGGTGACACCACGGTCAACGGCCTGTCCTCCAAGGCGTTCGTCCGCTGACCGCATCAACAGCGCTACGGACGAGAACGGAACACACCATGGTCGAGACACTTGAGATCACCACCTTGCGCCCGGCCCCGGGCCTCTCAGCCGACGACTTCGTGCAGGCGAACGCGGACATCGACGCCTATCTGAAGCGACAGCCCGGCTTCCTGTGGCGACGCATCGTCGAGACCGACGACGGACGTGTCATCGACATCGTCGCCTACGACAGCCTGCCGCACGCCCGCGCCGGTGCCGCCGGAATCACCGGCGAAATGGCGGACTCTCCCGTCCACTCCACGATCGACCACGACAGCGTGGACTGGCAGCTCACCACTGCACTGCACCACGTCACATGACGGAGAGACCAGCATGCCGTTCGCCGACGAACTCATCAGCCGCCACACCGTGCGAAGCCTCACGCACGCCATTCGGGCCGCCGCTCCGGACACCACCCTCACGGCACTGCACGCGGCAGCACGGCAGATCGGCCCGCTGCCTCTCAGGCAGCGCGTCGACCTGCTGCGCGACGCACTGCTGACCGACCTGCCGGGCGATTACGCCACACTCGCCCGGACCGTACGCACCGCCCGCGACACCGCGCCGCAGTTCACCGGATGGCTGATCTGGCCGGTCACCAGCGCGGTCGCCACCCGCGCAGTCCAGGAAGGCGAGGCCGCCGCCTTCGACGACGCGATGACGCTCCTCGCCGAGCTCACCGGGCGGCTCTCCTCAGAGTTCGCGCTCAGGACGCTGCTGCGACACGATCTCGACCGGGCGCTCGGCCCCATCGTGGGCGACTGGACCGGATCGGCGGACCCCGACGTGCGCAGGCTCGCTTCCGAAGGCACCCGTCCCTACCTGCCCTGGGCGGTACGGGTCCCGCAGATCCTGGCCCGTCCCGGCGTGACCGTCCCCATCCTGGAAGCCCTCTACCGGGACGAGAGCGCATACGTACGCCGCTCGGTCGCCAACCACCTCAACGACCTCAGCCGCGACCACCCCGAGGTCGTCGTCGACACGGCACGCCGCTGGCTGGACAGTCCTGACGCCACCACGGAACGCCTGGTACGGCACGGGCTGCGCACCCTTCTCAAGCGCGGCCACCCCGGTGCGCTGGAACTGCTCGGCTTCGCTCCCGCGGTCCTGGACGTGGTCGGGCCCCGACTGGACCGGGACGTCGTCCCTCTTGGCGCGAGCGTCCAGCTCACCGCCTCGATCCGCAACGTCGGTGCTTCCGTGGCGCGGCTGACGATCGACTACATCGTGCATCACCGCAAGGCCAACGGAACCCGGACTGGCAAGACCTTCAAACTCACCACCCGAACCCTCGCACCGGGCGAACAGACGGAGGTGATGCGGGAGCACTCGTTCCGGCCGATCACGACACGCCGCTACTACCCCGGGCGGCATGCGATCTCCCTCCAGATCAACGGAGTCGAGTCCGACCGCACCGAATTCGAACTGGTCCCCACGGACGCACCGTGACGCGCGGCCAGGGAGGAAGCAGGGCGGTCTCAGGAACCCGGCATGCGATCACCCCCACGTCCGCCAGCGCATCGGTCGCAGGCATCACCCGTATGCCGAAAGACCGAATCACCCGACCCGGCAACCTGCACCAGAACCATTGATATCTGCGTCCAGCGTCGCCAATGACACCGGCCAGCTCTCCGGAAGGACACCCAGATGAACGAGACACCGCACGACGAGAAGGCCGGCCTCGTCGAGGCCGACGACAGGGCGCTGAAGGTCCGGGCCCGGTACGAGGAGATCGAGCAGCGCGTACTGGGCCGGACATGGACTCTGCCGGAGCTCGCGCTCGGCTTCACCAACGATGCCGCCTACGTCGGGCGCCTGGTGCTCGCCGCCGAGCGCACCTGGGGCATCGACGGCGACGTGGACGCCGAACTGCGGCACAAGCTGGCCGAGTGCCTGTGGTGGGTCTTCGTGCTCGCCGACCGACTCGACGTCGACATGCCGGAAGCCTACGAGGCCACTATGGACCGCATCAGCGACGGCCTGCGGCGGACCCTGGAAAGCATGCCCAAGGGCTGACATACCACGGTCGTCAGCGTCGTAGCCGCCGATTTCCACGAGGGTGCCGTCGGGCCCGTCCGGGCGGTGGACGCCCATCGTGGTGGGGATGAGCCGCACTGCTCGGTCCTGGGGCAGAGGCACGCGAACCGTCGTGTCGCAACAGACGGGCAGAGGTACTGATCACAGGCGGAGGTCTTCCCCATGACCAGGACTGAAGCTGTCCTGATCTCGCCGTAGCGTCTTCTCCATGACCACAGAACACACCACCGCACGCGAACTCGGCCGCCCGCAGCACCGGATCTGGAGTGAGATCGAGCCGACGCCTCTGGGGGACTTCGGCAACCGGATCATGATCAAAGCGCTGACCGCCGACAAGGCACAGGTACTGCACGTGGCGATCGCGGCGGACACGGTAATCCCCAATCCCGCGGATCCGAGCGAGCAGGAAGTCCACCCGATGGAGCAGATCGACGTCATCCTGACCGGTCGCATGGCGTACGTGGTCGACGGAAAGGAGCGTGTCCTGGGGCCGGGCGAGGCACTTGGCATCCCGGGTGGAGTGCCCCACTCCGCGGTCGCGCTCGAGGACACCACCATGATCGAGGTCTTCACACCGATCCCGGACTTCCCGACCGGTGAAGTGCGCACACCGTGAGCGCGGTGTCGCGCAGATTCACATGCGACGGCGCCTCAGCGCGGGCGCGCCGGCGCTTCGTCAGGTCCGGCACGCGCTGAAACGGAACACGTGTACAACCGCACAGGAACGTGAACGTTCGGCGGTGCCGGGCATAGCCCGGCACCGCCGAACGACAGTCAGCACCGTGCGGGGCCGGCCCCGCCAGCAAGGAGCCTCTGATGAGCGCCCATACCGATACCGATCCTGCGATCCGCTACCTGGCCGTCACCTTCGACTGTCCCGACCCCGCCGAGCTGGCCCGCTTCTACGGTGAGGCACTCGCCCTGCCTGTCACTCTTTCCACCGACGGTTTCGTGCTGCTGGGCCGTGACGGGTCACCCGGGCTGGGCTTCTACCGCGTCGAGGACTACCAGCCCCCCAGCTGGCCGGACTCCTCCGTACCGAAGCAGGCTCACCTCGAACTGGGCGTGGATGACCTGGACACCGCCCAGGCCAGGCTCATCGCGCTGGGAGCCGTCGAAGCGGAGGTGCAACCGCTTCCCGAGCGGCGGCGAATACTGTTGGACCCCGCGGGGCACCCTTTCTGCATCATCCTGTGAGGCCACGCTCACGTTTCTGCGGACGCAGGCCGCGGGCTTCGGGGTCCGAGTGTTGTCGTTCGCCGGTGCGGTGAGCACGCGCCGGCGCCTCAGCTGTGCTGACTGACGGGGATGTAGTTGGCGTACGCCTCGATGCGGGTGATCAGGCCGGCGCCGTCGAAGCCGAAGTGGACCGCGGCGTGCACCTCACCACGGCTGCCGTCGTTCGTTGTCACGCGCACGACGTGCTGCTGGAGGACCTCGCCCGGCTGGGAGAGCTGGCGGAGAATTTCGTAGCGGATCGATTCGTAGGAGCCGATCTGCCGTCTCAACCCCTCAAAGTACTCGTCGAGCGTCTCATCACCCTTGCCGTCGTTGTGCCAGACGGTGGCCTCCTCGGAGCACAGCGCACGCGCGGTCTCCCAGTCGGACTTCTCCAGTGAGCGAAGGTAGGTGATGACCTTGTCTTTGAGGTTTTGGCTCATGGAAGTCCCTTTTCTGATGGAAGCTGCGGGGCGCCGGCAGGGCAGGGGGCGTTCCGGTCGGACCGGACGCTCGGTGCGGCCGACGTGAGGAGCGGCGACCGGAGTCGGTGGCCGATTCCCTCGTTTCTCGGGGCGCTGGTCTCTCGGTGACGATGACCGGGCGCCGCCCGGGGTTCATGCGGGCGGCGGGCCGTCGTGGTTCACGATCCCGTACTCCGACGCGAGGTCGGTGTGCTCGGAGTCCGCACGCGCGTCGGCGGCTCCGACCGTGTGGAAGAGCCCCTCGACGGCTCCGGGGTTGTTGATGACGAGGACCTCCGCGGTCGGTGTGATCGTCTGAAAAGTGTGCGGGACCAGCCGGGACACGTAGATGTAGGCCCCTGCTTCGGCGTCGTGCACCTCGCACTCGTCCAGCGAGGTCGACCCGACCCAGAACCGGACGCGGCCGGACAGGACCACCCAGCTCTCGTCCTCCCGGCTGTGAGTGTGCAAGGGCGGCGCATCCTCGCGGCCGACGGTGAGACGCATGACGCTGACCGCCCCGCTCGTCTCGGCGTTGGTCGCCACCTGCTCGATGACGTTGTCGTAGTAGGGGAAGTCCTGGCCGTCGCCTGGGTTTCGTACGAGGGCGATGCTCATGCTGCTGTCTCCTTCCGACGAGCGGCGGCAATGAGGCGGCCGGTTCGTCGAAGCCGATGTGGTTGGCGCTGCGGCGCACGGGCGGAATTCGGCGGTGCGGTCCGTACGGCGGGTATGCCCGCGCGCCATGGTGATGAGGGCACACCGGCGCCAGAGCGCACGGTGATGCTTTGAGGCTGCTCGGTGTCACGGCCGGCCGAGCCGTCGGCTCAGGTCGTCGGCGACTGCGGTGGCTGACGGATCCAGTCGGGGAGGAGGGCGTACAGACGGACAGCGATCTCTTCCGGGTCGCAGTCGGTGTTGCCACCGACGGCGGCAGAGAAGACTCCGTGCACGCCGGAGGCGGTGAATACGTCCTCGACCGAGTTGTGCGGGCCGGATTCCCGCTCGTCGACACCGAGGTCGCGCCGAAGAGCGCGGAGCTGCTCCAGGAGAAGGTCGCCGATCCCCATCAGGCCGCTCGACGATCGCCAGGTCGAAGCCAGCAGGAAAAGGCTCCTGCGCTGCCTGAGGGAGTCGAGCATGGCGTTCAGCGTCGCCACTGCCACGGCGGTCGGGTCCGCGCCCATCTGTCGATCGCCGATGTTCAGGACGTGGAGGGCGCGGAAATCGTCTGCGATCACGTACACCGCTGCCTCTTCGACGGAGTCGAAGTGGTTGTAGAAGGTGGCGCGGTGGATGCCGGCGGCTTCCGAGAGGGCGGAGACCGACGGGCACGACTGCGTCTGCTGCATGAGGTCGGCAAGTGCATCGGCGATCGCCCGTCGCGAGCGCGTGAAGCGCGGGTCCGCGTCGTTTGCCGGGGGCTGATCACTCACCATGGACGCACTTTACTTCGCGGGTGATCGCAGCGCTTCACCCCCCTGAGCCCCGAGGGCAGCCGTCGCGGACCGGCCATCGGCAGGTACGCCAAGGGCGCCTCGCAGGCGCCGACGAAAAGACTCAGGTGTCGCCTCCGTGCGGCGCGCGGCCGGCAGGGCGGCACGGGAAGGTCCAATCCTCTGCCGCCTCCGGTGACGGCCGTCATTCGAATACTGGGATTCATGTCGGACATGACGCTCCTTCTGTCGGGGTCGCTCTCGAAGCTACCACTATTCGACACCTGTCGCTTAGTGGTCTACGGTGGATCGTGTACCGACCCGCCGAGTAAGGAAGCACCATGTCGACAACAGGTAGCAGCACCTCCACCACGGCAATCGCGGACAAGTTCGCAGTGGTGGAGACCATCTACCGATATGCAGCCGGCCTCGATCTGCGTGACAAGGACCTTCTCGTGTCCGCTTTCACAGAGGACGCGGTAGCCGATTTCGGTCCGGCCACGAAGAAGGCGGGCCAGGAGTACCCCCCGGTGGAAGGCCGCGAGACCATCGCCGCAGCCCTGTTGGCCTCGCTCAGTTACTTGGACACCACGCACTCCGTGAGTAACCCGCGCGTGAGCCTGGACGGCGACAGGGCGAACCTCGAAGCGATCGTGGCGTGCCAGCATCTGCCCCGAGAGGACCACTCCCGCAACGTCCTCATGACCAACCGCTACGACGTCGAACTTGTCAGGAGCGGCGACGTCTGGCTCATCCAGCACGTCACCGTCGACAACGCCTGGACCCAAGGGGACCCCACCGTTCTCGCTGGAATCTAGGAAGCTGCCTGGCGGCAGGCCGTCTCCGCATCGTTTCGGTCCCAGAGGGTCAAAGCCTGCGCGCTTCAGCCGACACGTTGCGGCAGTAGGCCCGGCCCCGACGCACTCCATGCCTGCGGCGCATGCCCTGATCATTTCGTCGTCGACAGGCGGCAGCGGCCGAGAGGCGCCGCAGGCAGCCGGGACTCCCTGTCACTCTCCCCACCACGATCGGAATCCCATGAGCGAAACCCCCGGTCCGGACGGCTCGGACCGCAGCGCGATCCTCGGCCTGCTCACGGCCTACGTCTTCGGCCTCGACCACCGCGACTTCACTCGCGTTGCCTCTGTCTTCACCGAGGACGCTCAGGTGGAGAACGTCTTCGACGCCTACCTTGCGGAGGGGACGCAGTTCAGCGGCCTGACCACCGGTGGCAGCGCGGTCGCGGACGGCGCCCGCCAATTGTTCAGGAGCCTCGACGCGACGCAGCACTTGCTGGGTGCCCAGACCGTCGAGATCACGGATGCGGGAGCGCACGCGTCCACGCAGATCGTTGCCCATCACCACCGGGGCAAGGCCCACTACCACACCGGCGGCACCTACGAGGACGACCTCGTGCGAACCGCCGATGGCTGGCGCATCTCACGCCGTTCTCTGCGCATCCACTGGACAACCGGCAGCCCTGACGTATTTCTCACGTCATGAAGCCCAGGAGTGGCCCCAACCACTCCGGCGGCCGGTGAGCCCAGCACACAGCTGCCGGCGCCGGTCCGCGCCGCAGACCGCGCGTGGCGCTTCATCTGTGGTGTTCACACCCCACGACACCCCCGGCCTCGACGACCGGCACCACAAGCCCGGAGCCGACAGCCTGTCCCGGCGAGCATCCGGGAAGCGTGGCCGGGGACCGAACCCAACCGGCTCATTCGACCAGAGGAGACGTCATGCAGCGCAGGACACTCGGCAGCCAAGGCCTTGAGGTCTCGGCGATCGGCTACGGAACGATGGGCCTGACGATGTCCTACGGCCCCGGGGACACCGAGCAGGGCATCGCCGCCATCCAGCGCGCCCATGACCTGGGTGTCACCTTCTTCGATACCGCCGAGTTCTACGGTTGGGGCACCGGCTCCAACGAGAAGCTGCTCGGTCAGGCCGTCAAGAACTTCCGCGAGGAGGTCGTCCTGGCCACGAAATTCGGCTTCGACATGTCGCTGCCCCCCGAAGAGATCGGGGTCGCCCTCGACAGCCGCCCGGAAAACATTTGCAAGGTCGCCGACAACAGCCTGCGCTACCTCGGCGTGGACCACATCGATGTCTTCTATCAGCATCGCGTCGACCCGGAGGTGCCCATCGAGGACGTCGCCGGCACAGTGAAGGAGCTCATCGACGCGGGCAAGGTGAAGTACTTCGGCCTGAGCGAGGCCGGTCCCGAGACCGTCCGTAGGGCGCACGCCGTGCAGCCGGTCTCCGTCCTGCAGACCGAATACTCCCTGTTCGAGCGGGACATCGAGCAGGTCTTCCCCACGCTCGACGAATTGGGCATCGGCTTCGTCGCCTACGCCCCGCTGGGACGCGGCTTCATCACCGGGGGTGCCAAACCGGCCGGGCAGTACGACGCCACCGACATGCGCAACGTCGATGCCCGCTGGCAGCCGGGCAACTTCGAGAAGAACGTCGAGGCCGTGCGGCGACTCGCCGACCTCGCAGCCGCCAAGGGGGCCTCGGTCTCCCAGCTGGCCCTGGCCTGGCTCCTTGCGCAGGGTGGGCACAAGGTGCCCATCCCCGGCACCCGCAGCCCGAAGCGTGTCGAGGAGAACACACGTGCCGCCAATCTCACGCTGAGCGACGCCGATTTGGCAGCGATCAACGAAATCCTGCCGCACGGCGGTTACGGCGCCCGCTACGGCGAGGACTACACGCCCACCTGGGTCTGACCCCGTTCCGCGAGCACACCGCGCCCCCTGAACGCTGCGGCGCCCTCGCCAGGAGAGCGCCGCAGCGCAGCACACCCGCGCCTCCCGCACTGTACGGACCGGCGAGCGCCGCCGTTTCGGTGAGCACTCGTTCGCAGTTCGGTACTGCCGCAGCGCTTCAGCAGGCGGGCCCCACGCCGCTTCTCGCACCCACCTCAGAACGGAGTCAGATCAGTGACGTCAGCATCGACATCCGAGGGAAGATCTCTCTTCACGCCTGTTTCTCTCGGCGACATCCTGCTTGCGAACCGCGTCGTCATGGCCCCCCTGACTCGGATGCGCTCGGGTCCCTCCGGTGCACCAGGTGACCTGGTGGTCGAGCACTACAGGCAGCGAGCGAGCCTCGGACTGATTGTCACCGAGGGCGTCTACCCCAGCCACGAGTCACAGGCCTTCGTGGGGCAGCCGGGCATCGTCACTGATGAGCAGGTGGCCGGCTGGCGGCGGGTGGCCGAGACAGTGCACGCTCAAGGCGGCCGTATCGTGGTGCAGATCGTGCACGCCGGCCGCGTCACCCACCCTGACGTCAACGGCGGCCGGCGCATCCTGGCTCCCAGCGCGATCGCGGTCAGCGGCGAGGGACACACAGAGAGGGGCAAGCAGCCCTACCCGGTGCCGCAAGCACTGACCGTCGCTGAGGCCCGAACAGCCCTTGAGGACTTCGTCGCCGCCTCCCGCCGCGCGATCGAGGCCGGTATGGACGGCGTGGAGATCCACGCCGCCAACGGATACCTGCTGCACGAGTTCCTAGCCTCGGCGTCCAACCGGCGCACCGACAGGTACGGGGGCACGCCGGCGAACCGGGCCCGCTTCGCCCTCGAAGTGGTGACGGCGGTCGCGGCGGCCATCGGCGCCGGACGAGTCGGGCTCCGGATCTCACCTGAACGCAACATCAATGACGTCCTGGAACCTGACAGGGACGAGGTCCTGGCTACGTATGGCCATCTGCTGGACCACCTGCGCCCGCTGGGTCTGGCGTACCTCTCCGTCCTGCACGAGGAGTTGCAGGGAGGCCTGGTCCAGGAGTTGCGCCGACGCTTCGGTGGCAGGTTGATGGCCAACAGCGGCTCCCTCTCGATCACTTCGCGCGAGGAAGCAGTGGGGCTGATCGACTCCGCCCACGCCGATGCCGTGGCCGTGGGCCGAGCGGCTCTTGCCAATCCCGACCTGGTGGAGCGTTGGCGGGGCCGGCACCCGGAGAACGATCTGCGTCCGAAACTCTTCTACACATCCGGCGCGGAGGGATACACCGACTACCCGTTCCTCCCGTTGCTGTCGGACACCACCTGCCACAGTTCGGCAGGGTGAGCTGCTGTGGTCTGGGGAGCGACCGGTGCCTTGACATCGCCGCCGCACTCGACGAGCACGTCCTGCTGGACGAGGCCCGCCTGACCGGCAGCTTCCTGGGTATGACCGACTCCGCCCGATGCCTTCGCCGTGCGGTCTGGAGTGTCTCCGTAGGTGGCACAGCACCACGGGCGACGTGGGGCCGCCGGTCTGTGGTTCGCGTGGTGCCGGGGTGCTGTCTCCAGCAGATCACCGCAGGCAGGGCTCCCGGAGGCCGATGCCTGGGCCGGGCTTTCCCCGGTCGCGGCTTCCTGGGACGCGGCGACCCACCTTCCGCGCCGCACGGTCCGCCCGGGGCGGGCAACATGGAAGACATGGCCAGTAACGTCGACCTCAGCGAGTTCCTCCGCCGGTGCCGCGCCCGGATCACCCCCGAGTCCGTAGGGCTGCCGCAGCACGGGGCCTACCGGCGAGTGCCGGGGCTGCGCCGCGAGGAAGTCGCACAGCTCGCCGGGGTGAGCACGGACTACTACACGCGGCTGGAGCAGGGACGTAACATCACCCCGTCCGACAGCGTGCTGGACGCGGTCGGACAGGCGCTGCGGCTGGACGAAGCCGAGCGCACCCATTTGTTCGACCTCGTGAAACCCCAGCCCGCCCGGCAGCGCCGCCGCGCTCCGGGTGTGCAGAGGGCCCGCCCCGGGATGCGCCGGTTCCTGGACTCGTTCGAGGACCACGCCGGGTTCATCATCGGGCGGCGCGGGGACGTGCTGGCCACCAACCACCTGTGCCGGGTCCTGCTCACCGATTTCGACGCCATGCCCTACCGGGAGCGCAACCTCACCCGCTGGATCGTCCTGGCGCCCGAGGCCCGTGAGCTGTACGCGGACTGGGAAAAGGTCGCAGCCGAGATGACCGCGATCCTGCGGCTGGACGCGGGCCGGCACCCCGACGACACCCGCACCGCCGAGCTGGTGGGCGAGCTGACCATGAACAGCGAGCACTTTTGCCGCTGGTGGGACGACCACAAGGTCCTCAACCGCACCTTCGGCCAGAAGCGCTTCCGCCATCCCCTGGTCGGTCCCCTGACCATCGACTACGAGGCCTTTCCTCTGCCCGGCGACGACGACCAGACCCTCTTCCTCTACCTGCCCGCCCTTGACCAGACCTCGCAGGAGGCCTGGCGACTGCTGGCGAGCTGGAACGCAGGGGAACCCGCCGCACGCCCCCAGGCCACCACGTCCTCCCCGACCGAACGGAGCACCTCGTGAGCAACCCCGCCTCGTCCCGTCCGCTGGCCCTGGTGACCGGAGCCTCCTCCGGCATCGGTCACGAGCTGGCCTTGCTGTTCGCCATCAACGGGTTCGACCTGATCGCGAGCGGCCGCAGCGAGAAGACCGGCCAGGCCGCCGCCGACCTCGGCCGCCACGGCACCGACGTCATCCCGGTCCGCGCCGATCTCGCGACGCGCGAGGGCGTGAAAACCGTGTGGAACGCGGTGGAGAGGACCGGCCGGCCGCTGGAGGTGGCGGTCCTGAACGCCGGGCGGAGCATCGGCGGGGGCTTCCTGGACACCGACCTGGACGACGAGCTCAGTCTGATCGACCTGAACGTGACCTCCGTCGTCCACCTCGCCAAGCACGTGGCCCGCCACATGGCCGCGAACGGCAAGGGCCGCATCCTGATCACCTCGTCGCTGTCCGCGACGCTGCCCACCCCGTACGAGACCGTCTACGGTCCCTCGCGCGCCTTCACCCGCATGTTCGCCCTCGGCCTGCGCGAAGAACTCAAGGAACACGGCGTCAGCGTCACCACGCTCATGCCAGGCGCCACCGACAGCGACTTCCACGCCCGCGCAGGCATGAACAACACCGCCTTCGGCCCCGGCATGAAGAAGAACAGCCGCAAGGACGTCGCCCGCCAAGGCTTCCTCGCCCTGATGAACGGACAGGCAGAAGTTGTCGGCGGCGACGCCGCCACCCGCCGCACCGCATGGAAGAACCGCTTCCTGCCCGAAACCCTCAAGGCCGCCCGCCACGCCCGCAGCGCCAAACCGCGCGACTGAACCCGGCCCATCAGCGTCCCGCTCCGGAGAACTCGATGGGAGGCCCACCCGTCGGAAGGTGTGGGCCGCCCATCGTCGTGAGGTCAGGCACCGATGAAGTGCTCGGCCTGCTCGCGGTCGGTGTGCAGCCGCCATGAGCCCAGCGCGATCTCGGCGGGCGCCCGTAAGGGGACGCCCTCCGGCGCCGCGGTGCCGGTCATGAGGTTGAAGGCCACGTTCACCGCGTAGATCCCCTTTGTGACCAGGACGTCGATGCTCATGAACCGTACGGCCAGCGGTCTTCAGCGCCGAGGTGAGCTTCGCGGCATCGCCGACCTCGGCGGCGAAGCCCTCGGTCGTGATCCCGGCTCCGACGAGTCATGACATCCCAGGACGGATGGGTGTCCGGCTCGTTGGCGAACCACGGAATCAGTGTGTCTTCGCTTGCGGGCGCAGGTCGCCGTCGTTACCGAGGGTGACAAGTCGATATCTCGGTTAAGCCGCTGCCTTCCGTCCTTGTCGGCGCGCAGCATGTCGGCGCCCGCCTCCAGGGACACCTGGTTGCCGCCGCCCTGGTGCGAGCCATCGGCGAGGGAGCGGTAGCGGTCCAGGGTGAAGGCGAGGTGGTCGTTGTCGAGCGGCCGGAAGTCCCCGGCGTTCAGGGTCTCGTCGTCTACGATGCCGCCCGCAAGCGCCAGTTCCCTCGCGCTTCTGACGGCGTCGAAGGTGTTACCGACGGTGACCTGGCTACGGAAACGCATCCCCAGCCTCGCGGCCTACCGCTGAAGGGACAGGAGGTGCTGGTGGATGTAGGTACGTCAGCGGCCGGTGGAAGTCGCGACGGACGCGCTCGCCGGCTTCCTGCGGCAGGTCGAAGTCGGGACGCGGCAGCGGGTCGGGTATCCGGTAGCCGTCCCTGCGCTGGACGAACACCAGCGGTAGGTACGGCACGAGGTCGTAACCGCGACGCGTCCGTGACGTCGGTGAGCCCCCTCTTACGCTGGCGATAGCCAGGCCAAACCACCCCTACAAGGCCCGGGCGCGACCTGCTCCCATTCCGCCGCAGCCTGATCTGCAGACCGCGGGCCCCGAGCGATGGTGCTCGGCCCCAGGGCCGCCCTCCCTCCACCCCCTACCGCGGTAGTACATCCACATTGGCTCCCCGGTATGACGCCCTGTCCGCTGCCGAGCACGCACCCTCGCTTGTCGGCAGGAGACGACCGTGAAGGGGCAGGAGTTGTGACTACGCAACGGCAAGCGGCAGAGGGCGGGCCTCCGGCCGGAGGCTCCGGCTGTCACACCCGGTGTCGCCGACGAGCCCACCGCTGCCCTGGACACCGGCACCGCCGCCGAGGTCCTCGGCCTGCTCCGGCCACGCCGTATGTCCCCCTTCTGTACGGCGCTTCGCGGGCGCCGTCGGCAGCCTGGCGCTGCTCGCGATCATGCTGCCTGCTCGGGGGTCGCTGCGTCGCCGACCGTAGCCCGTACGCACAGCGCGACAGTCGGCATGACGTCGGCTTCCCTCGCACCGCCCGCAGAGAGCTGGACAACCCCGGCGGCGGGGCGCGGCCGTCTCGTTCATCAGCGTCGGAGTGCTCAGCGGTGCAGCGCTGTGCCAGGCACCCGAAGGTCTCGCGGGGGCGGTGGCGGCGTCCGCCGTTCCGGCTCCGGCCGGCCTCGGCCACCCATGGGATGACCAGACAGCGGCGGCCACGATCCGATCGTTCACGTCCCCGGTGAGCGGCTCCGCGATCGCGCCACCGACGGCCCACGCGGGGGCGGCGTGACGCGACTGAACGACCTCAACCAGCTCTGCAATGACGGAAAAAGGATAGGCATGACCACATCCCAGGCCCCTCCGGCCCCTGTCAGGAAGGTCGCTGTCGGAGCCCTCGGCATGCTGGCAGTGGCCACCGGCGCCTTGGAGTCGGTGGTGACACCGACACTCCCGCTCCTGCAACGCGAGCTGAACATGAGTCCCGCCGAAGGAGCGCTGCTCAGCATCGTGCTCCTGATCACCGGCGCACTCATCACCCCGGTGGCGGGCAAGTTCGGCGACCGCTACGGCGGGAAACGGGTCCTGATCCGGCTGATGGCGGTGGTCTCGGCCGGCGGCCTGGTGTCCGCCGTGGCACCGAACCTGCCCGTATTGCTGGTCGGCCAGATCCTCCAGGGGGCGATGGTCGGCGCGCTGCCCCTCTCGTTCATCCTGGTGCGCGAACACCTCCCCGAGGGAGAGTCCAAGGTCGCCATCGGCGTGGTCAGCGGCCTGTTCGTCGGCGGCGGGATGGCGGGCACGCTGGCCGCCGGGCCCGTGGCCGAAGGGCTGTCCCGACACTGGATGTTCGCGCTGCCCACGCTCGTCGTGATCGCGGCCACCATCCTGGTGAACAGGTTCATGCCGCAGGGCCAACCGGGCCGGCCCGATGACGCCGGGACCGACTGGTCAGGCCTGGCCCTCCTGAGCGGGATTTTGGTCACGCTGATGCTCGTCCTGTCGATGGCGCCCGACCTCGGCTCGCAGCCCCTCGTGCTCGCAGTCCTTCTCGTGCTCCTGGTCGCCCTCGTGACCGGGTGGACGGCCGTGGAGCGCCGAGTGGCGTCGCCGATGGTCGATCTGCGGATGCTGTCCCGGCCTGCGGTGTGGAAGCCGTGCGTGCTGACGTTCACGATCTGCGTCGGTACCTCGGCGGCGGTCTATCTCGTTCCGCAACTGTTCGCGGTGTCCGACGACGCATACGGCTTCGGGGCCAGCGCAACCACGATCGGCTTCTTCCTGCTGCCCGGCGCGGTCGCCGCGTCTCTGGCCGGACCGATCGGTGGGATCGGAGCGCGGCGTTTCGGCTCGCGTGCAGTAGTCGTCGCCGGGATCGTCATCCTGACTGCCTCCCTGATCGCCCTGGCGGCCGTGCACACCGAGGTCTGGCACCTCGTCATCGGCAAGATGCTGGTCGCGCTGGCCAACGGGCTGTGCGTGACAGCGCTGGTGACCGGCACCGCCACTTCCGTCGATCAGGGTGACACCGGCATCGCCACCAGCCTGGTCCTGGTGACCCGCGTCATCGGCTTCGCCGTGGGCGTGCAGGCCAGTGGCGCGCTCCTCACCGCTGCAACCCCGTCCGGATCCGACGTCCCGGACGAATCCGCCTTCGTCACCGGCTTCGTCATCGCCGCCACCGTCACGGCCCTGTCCCTGTTTGTCGCCCGCACCATGCGCAAAGGAAGCAAGGAATGACACTCCCGCACCAGTTGAGGAAAAGCCGTGCTGTGCCACAGCGCAAGGCCCTGATCTCTGGGGCCAGCATCGCCGGGCCTGCCCTCGCATTCTGGCTGAACCGCCTCGGATTCGAGGTCACGGTGATCGAGAAGGCCCCCACACTCCGCGGCGGCGGCTACCCTATCGACGTGCGTGGCACGGCACTCGAAGTCGTCCGGCGGATGGGAATCCTGCCCCGGCTGTGGGACGTACACATCGACCTGCGCCGACTCACCTTCCTCGCCGCGGACGGCGGTGAGGTGGCCTCGGTCCATCCCCACTCCGTCACCGGCGGCGTTGCGGGGCATGACCTGGAGGTGCGGCGCGGGGATCTGTCCGATGCCCTTTACGCGGCGACCCGTGACGACGTGGAGTTCTTGCTCAGCGACTCCATCGAGACCCTCGACGAGCACCAGCACGGCATCGACGTCACCTTCCGCAGAGGCAGCACGCGTACATTCGACATGGTGTTCGGCGCGGACGGTCTGCACTCGCACACCCGTCGGATGCTGTTCGGTCCCGAAGAACAGTTCCACCGGTACCTCGGTTACTGCTTCGCTGTGTTCACCATGCCCAATACGTTCGGACTCTCCCAAGAGACTGTGATGTGGAACGCGCCGGGCAAGGCTGCGGCACTCTACGCCGTGGGGGACCACGACGACGTGCACGCCTTCCTGAACTTCGCCCACCCGCAACCGCCATTCGACGCGTTCCCCGACCCGCAAGCCCAACGCGGCTTGGTGAACACGGTCTTCACCGACGCGGGGTGGGAGGTCCCGGGTATGCTGGCCGCGATGCGGGATGCGGATGATCTGTTCTTCGACGCGGTCAGCCAGATCCGCGTGCCCCGCTGGTCCGACGGCAGGGTCGCCCTGGTGGGCGACGCCGCGTGGGCGCCCTCGTTCCTCACCGGACAGGGCACCAGCCTTGCACTCGTCGGCGCGTACATGCTCGCTGCTTCCCTGGCCGACCGGGAACACCCCTCCGGCTTCGCCGCCTACGAACACAACACCCGTGGGTTCGTGACCATGAACCAGGCGCTGGTCGGCAAGGGCGGTGCCACACTTTTCCCGACCACTGCACAAGGGCTTGAACAACGCAACACCAGACTGCGCAAACTCGCCGCCATTCCCCGCGCGGAGGAGCGACCGGCTCATTCGGCCCTCACCCTGCCCGACTTCATGAGTACGCTGGGCCCACCGGCATCGACTTCGCGAGAGCGTCCCGGACGATCGCGGTGATGCGGTTGGTGCCGCAGCGGAGCTTCCGTAGGAGGCGCCACCCCTTCAGTGTGCTGTTGTGCCGACGCTGCCACCGCTCGACCTTCCGGACGGCGTCAACGTCTTCCAGGCTCTGGGGGAGCTGCTCCGGCACCAGCCCCAGGTGACCATAGTCAAGCTTGCCGGGATGGCGCGCGGCGGAGGATCACCGGTGTCCTGAAGAAAGCGACCACGTGCGGCTCGCCCACCTCATCGGACGCCAATGTGGCCGACCGTCACGTCACGTGGTGGGTACCGATGAGGTGGTGCGTGAACAGCATCCTTCAACATGAGCATCCCGATGCTGCCCTGGCAGGAGCCCAGCGGTGCCGGAACAACTATCCGCCCGGCTGTCGACGCTCAACCGGCAGATCTACAAGGTGCAAGGGCTTGACGGTCCCACCGACACGGTGTGGGCGCCCGCGCGCGCAGCCGAGCTCGAAGCTCACGGTGGTGGTCGCGCCTGCGGGGACCGCTACTCGCTCGAAGCCCTTAGTGGCTGCGCAGGCCGCCGCGGTCGTCGGCGAGGACCGGCCGCAGGCCGACGCACCGGGCCTCGGCCTGGTCGGCGATCCGGCGGACCGCGGCGTTGAGCTCGCGCACCTTCGCAGCCTTGCGCGGGCGGCGGGGAGAAGCCATGCCGCCTGAAAACGCAGAAACCGGCCGCTACGAAACTCAGGGCAGCTCAGTAACTCCTTACCGGGATGGTCAGGCGGATACTGGGCGGGAGGGGTGCTCGGCGTTGAGGATGAATGCCGTGCTGTCGTTCTTCGGTGGCAGGCCGAGGATCGCTCGGGCGGCGAGCTCGCCGAAGGCCGGTGCGTTCTTGAAGCCCTTGCCGGAGAAACCGGCACAGACGAAGACCGAGGGCATGCTCGGGTGTTCGCGCATGAACTCGATGCGTGAATGCGTGTAGGCCTCGAAGTACGCCTGGGCTCGCATCGGGTAGTCCTCCAGCATCGGGAAGAGGTCCCGCGCGACGGCGCGGATGGGCTCAAGGTCCCTGTCGGCGATGCGCAGGGGCGCGGTGTCCGGGGACTCGATGGGCAGGTGGTCGCGGAATCCGACGCCGAGCTTCATGGCCACCCCGTCCGCGGTCGGCAGCCCGTACGAGTAATCGGGTTCCGTGCGCAGATAGGGGAGCGTTCCGTCGAGCGTGCTTCCAGCTTTGGGCGGGTGCCACGAGGAGATGAGGCGCCGCGTCGCGAGGTACGGGGCCACGTCCGGCAAGAGGGTGGCGGTCCACGCGCCTGCCGCGACGACGACTCGGTCGTAGCGTTCCGTACCGTTGCCGGCCACGATGTCGACCTGGCTGCCGACTTGGTTGATGGCCGTGACACGGCATTCGCGCAGGACCCGTGCGCCGCGTGCGACGGCCGCGTCCGCGACGGCACGTACGGTGTGTTCGGGGAAGATGATGCCGGCGCCCTTGTCGAGGATCGCGATCTCGTCCTCGTGCAGCCGGTATTGCGGGAAACGCAGCTGCGCTTCCTCGCGAGTGAGCACCTCGGCGCGGCTGCCGAGAAGGGCTGCGCTCTCGAGTGCGGTGTGCGTTGCGGGGCTGGCGGTGCTGCCGATAGCGAGGGCACCGGTCAGGTTGCGCAGCGTGCGTCCGGACTCGCGTTCGAGCTCGTGCCAGATGAGGTCCGCCCGGTCGGTGATGGGCAGGTACCCCAGGTGTTCTACGTCGATGTGGCGGAACAGCCTGGTTTCGCCGCCGGCCGCTCCATGTGAGTGCCCCGGGCTGAAGAGTTCGTAGCCGGTTGCGTCGGCGCCTTGCTTGGCAAGCTGCCAGAGCGTCTGTGCTCCGATGGTTCCCGTTCCGATCACGGCGATGCGAGGAGTGGGCATGTGGATCAGATCTCGATTCCGGCGTACAGGCTGCGGTGGATGGGCCTGCGAAATGCGTACAGGGACAGGCCCGCGGCGACTGCTCCGAGCGCGACGGTCAGGAAGTAGGTGTTGTTCGAGACGACGGTGAAGTACTGCCCCAGCAGGCCCGAGAGAGAGGAACCGAGAGCCAGCGTGAGGAAGTTGATGGCGACCATCTGCGCGGTGAAGGCCTTCGGCGCGATCTGCGTGGCCAGGGAGAGGCCGATGGGCCCGACAAAGATCTCGGAGCTGCCCATGATGAACATGAACACGACGATGTAGGCGAACGGAATGGTGGTGCCTTCGAACAGCGCGGAGATCACCAGAATGAACGCGAAGCCCAGGCCTATCTGCACGAGACCGATGGCGAACTTGGTACCGGCTTTCGGCTGACGTGCACCCATCTTCTTCCAGATGGCGGCGCCGACCGGGAGCATGGCCACGCCGGACGCGGACGAGATCATGGTGATCCAGCCGACGGGGAACGACCAGTCGCCGATGCTGAGATCCACGCGGCTCTTGACCAGGAGGGAGATTGCGGTGAACTTCGCGAAGAGCAGCCCGAAGTACAGGGCGGCGCTGAGAAACAGTGGGATGTAGGAGCTCACGCGACGGCGCTCGAAGGAGGTCACGTTCTCTGAGCGCAGGATGAGCGTGAAATAGGCGGCGGCAGTGAAGAGGGTCCCCACCGTGACGATCATGGAGAGCCGCTCGGCCTTGAGGAGGCCGGACAGGGCCGCCAGGGTGATGACCGCGATCGCGGCGACAGTAATGCAGAGGACTTTGGGCAGTGCTGCCGCGGGCAGCGGGTTGATGACCTGGCTGGCACGCGAAGGCAGGAAGCGTGCCGATCGTACGTACTGGACGAGGGCGATGACCATGCCGACCGCGGCGAGCCCGAACCCTACGTGGAAGCCCCACTGATTCTGGGCCAGGCCCGTGGTCAACGGGCCGAGGACGGCGCCCATGTTGATCGCCATGTAGAAGTACGAGAAGCCGGCGTCCTTCTTGGCGGCGCTCTCGCTCGCGAGGATGAAGCCCACGATGGAGGTGATGTTGGTCTTCAACGCGCCCGTGCCGAGGACGATCAGGACGAGACCTGTGCCGAGCCCGAGCAGCCCCGGCGCGACGGCGAGCACGATGTGGCCCAGGGCGATGACGATGCCGCCACCGAGGACGAGCGTATGGGGGCTGACCAGGCGCTCGCCGGCCCAGGCGCCCAGCAGCTGGGCCAGGTAGACGGCACCGCCATAGGCGCCCGTGATGCCGACCGCTGCGGCGGCGGGAAGGGCGAGCCCTCCTTGGCTCAACGCGTCAAGAAGGTAGAACGCGAGGATGCTCTGCAGGCCATAGAAGGAGAAGCGTTCCCAGAGTTCCGTGAACGCCATTCCTCCGACGCCCCGGAGTTCGGACTTCGCATTCTGGGCGCTCCGTGGGGACGTAACAGACAAAACAACTCCTAGGCGTCTCGTCAGATGATCGCGGGCTGGTGCCGAGGGGTACGTCGCCATGAGGTGCCGGTGCCGGAACGGGAGTTCGTCCGCCCGGCGTCGTGTGGTCGCAGGCGGTTGGACGATCCGGCAGTCCTGAGCGGGATCGTGTGGATGGGCAGGCTCATGCGGCCCCGTGGGGCGCGCGTGAACGGGCGGCTCCTGGGCCACGCCGTACAGGCGGCTCCGGTTCGCGATGGGGCGTGGCCACGCCGGAGTGATATGAGGCGTGCTGGTCAGTACGTGGGGGGCGCCATGGCCCACATGACCTTGGCGGGGTGTGTACCCGTGCGTTCGGTGACCTTGTGGGGGTGACCACTGTTGTAGCTCACGGAATCGAGCGGGCCGAGGGTGTGGGTTGTGGTGCCGACCTGTAATTCAACCTGGCCTTCCAACACCACGAGGAGCTCTTCGGAAGCGCCGTGCGTGTACTGGTCCGTGCCGGTGTCGCCGCCGGGCTCAAAGGTGCCGAGGAGCACTTCGAGGTGGTCGAAGTGCGCCGGGGTCAGCTTGAACTTGGACGCCTTGTTGCCGAACTGTCGACTGGTGGCGTCCGCGAAACGCAGAACCGGCCGTGTCGGCGTATTGCTGGACGCGAAGAGATCGCCGACGTTGAGCTTCAGCGCACCGCAGATCTTCTGCAAGGTGCTGACGCTCCCGTTGGCGCGCCCGCGCTCAAGCTGCGACAGGTAACCGACAGTGATGCCGGTGGCTTCCGAAACCTGTTGCAGCGTCAGGTGGAGAGCTTTCCGACGACGACGAAGGCGGTCTCCGAGCGTGGCATCAGGCTCTGCAGTCTCGGACATGCCGGCGACGCTACACGAGACTTTGATTTTTGTCTCAAAAAATTATTCTCTCAGTGTGCTTGATCATGACTGTTCACCAAGGTGAGTTGTGGACCGCATTGGCCGGCCCCGGTTGTGCGCCGCAGTGGAAGCGGTCCACCGAGGGGCCCCTCCGGGTCCAGGCCTTGCCGGGCTGTGTCTCTGGGACCGGCGCGCCTGGAGAGTGTCCGTTCTCGGCCGGAAGTGCCCCAAGTGCTGGTGACGTCCCTCGGCGGGCGCGGTCCGCGATGAAACGGGCCCGCGCGGCCTGGATGCGCTCGTGGGCGCGGTGCGCGTCTTGCCGGACCGCCGGCTCCGAGCGTTCTACCGCGAGGTGGGAGGTACACGGCGTCCGTCACAGCCGACGCAGTCCGGTCAGCACCCTCTCCATCAGCGCCTGGGTCGGGGCATCACCGGCGTCGGTCGCCGCCTCGTGGACGACGATCATGCCGCGATCCGCCATGTCACCGAGGAGAACCTTGACCACACCCAGGGGCACCGCGACGAGCGCCGCCACCTCGGCCACCGACCTCGGTTCCCGGCACAGATCGAGCACCGTGCGGTCCCACTGCGCGGCAGCGCCGGGGACGCCGCTCGAATCGGCGGCAGTGACCAGTGTCTCGACCTCGAAGTGGTGGCGCGAACTGGTGCGGCCGCCCGTCCACGCGTAGGCACGGACGAATGAGGCTGGTGCTCCTGGCTCCACGTTCCCGTCTTCCCAGGTGGACGGCTGGTAGTCCACCTGCGAAGACGGCCCGTACGACTCGGGGGCAGGCGGCCGCGAGGCTTCGTTGCTCCCGTCGTACGCCCTGTCCTGCGGCGTGTCACGAGTGCCGGAGGTTTTTCGCCTACGTCGTCCGGTGCCGAAACTGAACGCGTTGAGCACGTCGGCGAAGGTCTGTTCGTTCTCCGCTTCCTGATCTCTTCGAGGGCCGGACGGGCCTCCACCGGTGCTCATGTTCTCCCCGTCCGGCTATCGGGCAGCAGTCTGCTGGAACTGCTGCAACTCGGTCCGGAGTTCCGGAGTCAGCAGCTCGCCGACCTGGTCGACGAGCACGGCCATCGCATAGGCGATCTGGCCGATTTCGCAGTCCGGAGCCGCCAGGGCAACCAGACACGAGCCGTCTCGGATCGACATCATCAGCATGGTGCCGTGCTCCATCTGGATCACCGTGCGCAGCGCGTTCCCGGTGTCCATGCAGCGGGCGGCAGCCTGGATCAGGCTGATGGCACCTGCCGCGATGGTGGAGAGCTGCTCGGCGCGATCGACTGCCAGTTGGTCCGACGCGGTGAGCAGCAGTCCGTCGGCCGAGATCACGACGGCGTGCGCCACATGGGGCACTCGCTCCGTGAAGTTGGTGACCAGCCAGCCGAACTGGCTCACCTCCGGGGAGTGGGGTGATGTCATGGGTTCTTCCTGCCCGTCGCCGATGGATTGTGCGTCTGATCGGGCTGAGCCCGACTGATGCCCGACTGGTAGCTGCTGAGGAAGCTGTGGGCGCGGCTGGCGTACTGGCTCGCAGCTGCCCCGCCCCCGGTGGCGGACCGCTCGGTTCGGGCCGGAGCGGATCGCGTGCGCGGAACCCTTTTGGGCAACCCGGCCTGTGTGAGGGCGGCCGACCGGTCAGGCTCCTGTGCACCGCGCCCGGCCGGGCGTCGGACAGCAGGTGCGGGCGCCGGGCGGCCTGTCGGCTCCGGGGTGCCGGGCGCCTCCGTCGAGGACGAGGGGGCAGGTGCGGGCTCCTCCGCGTCGTCGCGCGGCACCGGTGCGTCCACGCTGTTCCCGGCGCTGCGGGCTGCCGTTGCCGAGGCGGCGAGGGAGAACCACGACGTGCCGGCGGACTCTTGAGGCGCGTCCTTGTCGGCCGGGACGGGCCTTGTCCTAACGGCAGCGACGGCGAAGGGCCGCTGCGGCGGGCGCGACGCTGCGCTACCACCGTCCGTCCGGCTGCCGCGCGTCCGCGTCGGAAGCGCGGCAGCAGGGCGTTCGGCCATGGTGCCCGGCTGGTCCGTGCGGGCCGGCGCCTGTGCGGTGACCAGCTTGGCCGGTACCAGAACACGGGCCCGCAGTCCCCTGACGCCCGGCTGCGAGCTCAGGTTGACGGCGATGCCGTGCCGACCGGCCAAGCGACCGACCACGAACAGTCCCAACTGCCGGGACGCGGGCGTATCCGTGGCGGCGTCCGTCGCCACGCGCCGGTTGGCCCTGGCCAGGTCGCTCTCGCTCATCCCGATGCCCCCGTCCTGGATCTCGATCAGCAGTGAGCCGTCGGGCTGTCGGGTACCGCCGATGACCACCTGGGTGTGCGGCGGGGAGAAGACGGTGGCGTTGTCGAGCAGTTCGGCGACAAGCCTCCCCAGGTCACCGGCTACGTACCCGATCACGTCGACGGGAGGACCGGACTGAACGAGCACGCGCTGGTAGTGCTCGATCTCGGAGACAGCACCCCTCAGCACGGTGTCCAGCGCCGCACCATGGGAAGAGCGCACCAGAGTGCTGCCGCACAGGACCATCATGTTCTCGTTGTTGCGCCGCATACGCGTCGCCAGGTGATCAAGCGTGAAGAGACTGGCCAGTTGCTCCGAGTCCTCTTCGTGCCGCTCGAGCTGTTCCATCATCAGCAGCAGACGGTCCACCAGGCTCTGGCTGCGTCGGGAGAGGTTGACCAGGGTGTTCCTGAGGTCACCGCGCAGTGCGGCCTGCTCCGCCGCCAGGCGCACGGCCTGAGAGTGCACCGTGTCGAAGGCCCTGGCGAGCTGACCGAACTCCTCTGTGGTGTGGACCGGCACGACGTCGACCACGGCGTCCGTCTTCTGCCCCTCGCGCATGCTCTCGACCGAGGCGGGCAGCTGGCGTTCCGCCACATCGAGTGCCGTCGAGCGCAGGACGGCCAGCGACCGCAGCAGATGCCTGCCGATCCCGAGACCGATGGCCAGGGCGAGCAGGAGCACGGCGAAGAGGATGACGGACGCCGTGCCCGCGCGGTTGCTCGTCCGGTCCTGCAGCTCGGCCGACGATGTCCGCAGCTTGTCGAGGAAGTCGTCTGACACCTTGTCGACGAGCGCCCCGGTGGCCTCCGAGTCGCGGTTCCAGCTGTCGACCGAGACAGGCAGCGACGTGGTGGCGTTCTGTTGAGCGTCCGACGCGAAGGGCTCAGCCAGCACGGCACTCACCACGTGCGCACGCCGGCTGACGGCGGGGCCGGTGACCGTCCGCTGGTATGTGCTCAGCTCCGTGGGGGTGGCCAGGGCCCGGAAGTCACCGAGCCTGTCCTGCAGGCGTACGTCGGCCTCCTGCAGCGCCTCGATGAGTGCCGGGGTCATCGGATGGCTTCGGTCGGCTGCCTGCAGCAGAATCGCGTGCTCGACGTGGATCTGCTCCTCGACAGCCTCCAGGTCGTACAACGCGGTCGCTGACCTGGTGAGTTGGGGGCTGGCGAATCCGAGGACGAGTGCGTGGTCCAGATTGAGCAGCCCCGTGATGACCGTGCCGTAGTCATTGAGCGTGGTCCAGGAACCGATGCTGCCGGACGCCACCTGCGCGCGTAGGGCGGGGAGGCGGTCCAGAAGGCCGACGGCGTCCTGATAGCGATTCGCCGTGACGCCCGTGAGGGAGACTTCCTGCTTCCTGCTGTTGGTGACGGCGGTCCGGGCGCTGTCGACACTTCGCTTCTGCCGTCGCAGACCGGCGGCGTCGTCGGCAGCGTCGGCACTCAGCCGTTCGACGGACATCGTGCGTTCCATCTGCAGGGCTTTCAGCAAAGTCCGCAGCTCACCACGCATTGCGACCAGGCGTTGCATGTCCGCGAACGAGTTGGCGCGTCTGACGTCGTCATGGATCTGCACGACACCCAGACCGACAGCGAGCAGGGCGGGTACGACCAGCACCGCCGCCAGCTTCACCAGCAGCCGCCAGTTCCGCCACTGCACGAGTGAAGCCCACCACGACGGCCGTACCGGACGCGTGGCCGCATGCCTGGCCGCGGTCACGGTATGAGTTCCGTACTCGGAACAGCTTGCTCGCAGGTACCTGTCACGATGCTGTTTTCTCCCGGGTTTTCACCTGAGCAGGACGGGGGCGCCCGGCAGCACAGGGTAGTGCCGGAGGGATGGCGCGACTGCCTGCGGTCACGCCACGGTGTGCGAACCCAGGAACGGGCGTATGTCCCGGGCAGTGGAGGATCGCGTTTCAAGAACTAAGGGTGGGTTCGGCCAAGGGCCCTCAAACGACCCGGCGGCGTCGGGGGTGCGCCCAAGGAAATCCATTGTTCCGTCTCCCAGTTCTCGGATGCGAACCGATCTCCGCACGCTGTGTGCCGGCCTGTCAAGCGCCGGGGAACCCAGGCGAGTTTAGGTCAGCCGGACGAACGGCAACAATGCGGCTCCCACCTTGGGCACCCGCGACCAAACCGTTACGCACATGTTCTCCACATTCGGTGGGGCCGGTCGGCGGCACGGTACGGGTTCGGTAAATGCTCGGCAAAAATAAGATCAAGCCGCCTTCAGTTTGCGACCACTGAGGGCATTGAATGGTCGGACGGTTCCCAGGGGTGCGTCAGGATGCCCATGCAAGGTTCGGTACTCACCGCGTGGGTCGTGGAGTGTCGGTTGACGGTGTGTGGCGTCTCACCGCACTCTCCACCGCGCAGGGGGCTGCGGGCCTGCTCCTTCCCGTCGCTCGCCGCAGGAGCACCCATGCGTCCTCCTGCCCGAATCCACAGAAAGAAGAACGTGACCAGACCGGCAGGGTCGCCCACCGTCGAAGTGCCCGAGCGGCCTGCCGGACGGGGGAGCAGCGACCCCCGTCATGAAGGTGAGCCCAACTACCCCGCGATTCAGCAGAGTGAGGAATTCATTCAGCTGCGCAGACGGCTTCGGCTGTTCGTCTTCCCGATGAGCGCGCTCTTCCTCTGCTGGTACATGACGTTCGCTCTGCTTTCCGCCTATGCCCACGACTTCATGAGCCACAAGGTCGCAGGCGAAATCAACACAGGCACCATCCTCGGTCTGATGCAGTTCGTGTCCACGATCATGATCGTCCTGGCGTACCGGCGCTTCGCGCGGAAGAAGCTTGATCCGGAAGTGGACAGGATCCGCGAACTGGCAGGAGTCGACAAGGAATGAAACGGCAGATCGCTGCCGGTGCGACCGGTAGCCCCATGCTCAATCTGAGCGTGTTCCTGATATTTGTCGTCATCACTCTGCTCATCGTCTACAAGGTCACCAACAGAAACCAGACGGCATCCGACTACTACACCGCGGGCAGCGCCTTTACCGGTGCGCAGAACGGCATCGCCATGTCCGGCGACTTCCTCTCCGCGGCTTCCTTCCTGGGGATTTCCGGAGCGATCGCCGTCCATGGTTACGACGGATTCCTCTACTCCGTCGGATGGCTCGTCGCCTGGCTGGTCGCCCTCCTGCTCATCGGTGAGAGACTACGCAACACCGGGCGATTCACCGTGGGTGACGTGATGGCCTTCCGTATGAGGCAGCGCCCGGTGCGGGCCGCGGCGGCCAACGCCACCCTGGTGATCACGTTCTTCTACATGCTCGCCCAGATGGCCGGCGCCGGTGGACTGATCGCCCTGCTGCTGGATGTGCACACCAGGGGCGGGCGGGCGCTGCTCATCAGCGGCGTGGGCGTCGTCATGCTCCTCTATGTGCTGGTGGGCGGGATGAAGGGCACGACCTGGGTGCAGATCATCAAAGCCGGCCTGCTCCTGGTGTGCGTCACCTTCATCAGCGTGTTCATCATCGGCAAGTTCGGATTCAGCTTCTCTGCGCTCCTGCAACAGGCCACGGCTAACAGCCCGTTGGGCGAGCGACTGCTCGAACCGGGCAGCTTGTACGGCCGGGACGCGACGAGCAAACTCGAGCTCGTCTCGCTGGCCCTGTCGTTGGTCCTCGGAATCTCCAGCCTGCCGCATGTGCTGATGCGCTTCTACACCGTGCCAAATGCCAAGGAGGCACGCAGGTCGGTGGTGTGGTGCACCTGGTCGATGTTCACGTTCTACCTGAGCATCCTGGTCGTCGGTTACGGTGCCACCGCGCTGGTCGGCTCCGACGCGATTGTTCACGCCCCAGGCGGGGAGAACTCCGCAGCGCCTCTGCTCGCCTTCCATATCGGTGGAGTTGTGCTCCTGGGAGTCGTCTCGGCGGTGGCCTTCGCGACGATCCTGGCGGTTGTGGCCGGTCTGACCCTGGCCGCTTCGGCTTCGTTCGCCCATGACGTCTACGCCAACGTGATACGGCGCGGTAAGGCCGATCCCCGCTCCGAGATACGGGTGGCGCGACTGACAGCGATCGTGATCGGTTTCCTGGCCATCATCGGAGGCATCGTGGCCGACGGTCAGAACGTCGCCTTCCTCGTGTCGCTGGCCCTGGCGCTCGCCGCCTCCGCCAACCTGCCGACGATGCTCTACACGCTGTACTGGAAACGCTTCAACACCTCAGGGACGCTGTGGAGCATTTACGGCGGTCTGGTGTCCTGCCTGGTGCTCATCGTCTTCTCACCGGCGGTCTCGGGCACCTCCACGTCGATCATCAAGAGCGTCGACTTCCACTACTTCCCGCTCACGAATCCCGGCATCGTGTCGATTCCGCTCTCGTTCCTGTGTGGATACCTCGGCACCGTGTTCAGCCGGCGCCCCGCAGATCCGGACAAGCATGCGGAGATGGAGGTCCGGGCGCTGACCGGAATCGGTGCCCAGCTGTAGGCAGTCGTTCGCGGTAGGGCCGGCAGGGCTGGGCCCGGATGGCTTTCGGGTCCCGACACGACGAGAACACGTGCCTCCTGTGACGAGGCACGCTCGTCAGGGTGGGCAGCCATGGAAGCTGGTGATTGGTCGGACCCGCGGCAGGTGCTTGGTGCCGCGATTTCCGTACTCGAAGTTCCACCGGAAGACACCTCGGAGCAGCTGTCCGCGGTTCTGTCCACGTCCGCAACGTCCTGGAGAACCTGAAAGCCGGCTCGCGCGGCGAGGCCGCCGCCCTCGCCCGCGGGGCGCAGTGCCCCCTGGTGCGACCCGGTGCGAGGGCGAGGGCCGAGCGGGTCCGCTCTCCATGCGTGTCCGGCCGACGGTCCGCGTAGTCGGATGGGGAAGCTGCGGTGTTCGCGGCATCGAGTCCGCGTATCGGCGCCGTCCGGAGCGGGTGTCCTCGGCTCGAGAGGAGCGCCACGCACCTCTGGTGCGACCAGGGCCGGCCATCTCTCTCCTGGGCCACCAAAAATCTATGTCGGAGGGAGTAGACATTGGATGGTGGTGTGGTTATGGTTTCTCTCGTAGCCGAGATCGAGCAGGGCCCGGCAGAGATGAACTGCCGGGCAGCAGTACAGGCGGTAAAGGCAGTTCGCACGACGGTGCGGTGGTGGAGTCTCGAAGCCGGAGCGGTTGCAGGAAGGCGACGGGGCTGACGGCCGGACCGGGCGGCCCGCAGTGATCAGGGGCCGCCGTGAGTGGTACAGCAAGTGCAGTTCGCGGGACCAGCAGTGCGTTTTCCAGTAGCACCTCGGTAAAGGCGTCGGCTGCGGGCGCGCGTATCGGGAAGTTCGGCAGTGGGGTTCTGAGCCAGGGCAGATGCAGGACGGGCGACGGGGCTGGCTGCCGGAGGGTGGCGCTGTTCGAGGTCACCAGCAGTTCGCAGTATCAGAAGTAGGCGGTACCAGCAGTACGCAGTTCCTGTTCAGCAAGATCAGAGGGAAAGAACGGAGGAGCCAGGCGCCATCAGGATCGCCCGGGCGGAAGTCTGAGCCCGGGTACCGCAGGACATCGATAGCGAGGTGGTCTCCGGTCAAGCAACCGCGATCCCCGTACCCCCGACAGCATCTCGGTCGGGTCAGCGGAAACAGAAGGCCGACGCAGTAATAGGGTCGGCAGATGGTGTAGCAGTTCCTTCGGGGCCCTGGTGCCACATAGCACCAGGGCCCCTCCATGCGTTCCACAGAGAGGTGCAAGTGACAGCAGACGACTCGTTCGGGCGTCTCGATGACGACGACTACCCCGCGTACACCATGGGCCGGGCCGCCGAGATGATCGGCGCCACCCAGGGCTTCCTCCGTGCCATCGGCGAAGCCCGCCTGATCACCCCGCTGCGCTCCGAGGGCGGCCACCGACGCTACTCCCGCTACCAGCTGCGCATCGCCGCACGCGCCCGCGAACTTGTCGACCAGGGCACCCCCATCGAAGCCGCCTGCCGCATCGTCATCCTCGAGGACCAGCTCGAAGAAGCCCAGCGCATCCACACCGAATACCGGCGCGCCGCCGAAGCGGCGGGGCCGGTCGTGGCCTGAGGCAGTAGGCCCGCCGGGTACGGAGGGCCCCGCACCTACGTGTCGGGTGTGACGCAAAGTCCTCGCTCATAGTGACAGGGTGTGCGGAGGTGCACTGCTCGGGCCGGCTGCATAGTTGATCATTGCCGGCCCCTGCACCGCCCTGGCCGTGTTTCTCCTGTTGCCGGAGCGGAGGTCCGTACTGCTGTGGATCGTGTGGGTGGGCGCGTCGGCCGGTATCGCGTTTCGGGTCCTGCGGGTCGGAGCCCCGCGCTGGTGGTCCACCCCGTGCTGCCTGGCGCCGGGGTGGGCACCGGTGTGCTACCTGCCCGACCTGGTGCACACCGGCGGAGCGGTCGTCCTCAATTTGATCGTCCTCGGCGGTCTCCTCTGCAGCGTGGGCGACGCATCGTCCACGCACTGAAGCACCCCTGGCCCCTCGCCCCGCTCGTTCGCCTTCCACGAGGTGTTTCACGCGCTGACTGTGGCAGTCTTCACCGCGCATCACACCGCCATCCTCCTGGCCACCTGCTGACCGCGTCCCACATCTGTGTCCCGAGCGGCTCCAGGCCGATGGGGCCGACGCAGCGCGGGACGGTGCCAACGCAATAGGTGCGCCGTCCGAGTCGGAAAGAGCGACCGCTTTTTTTGAAACGCTCCGCTCCGGGTGAGGCAATATCTATGACCGCGAGATGAGGGTTTGGCGCGCAGCGCTGGGAGCGTTTTTATGGCACCCAGCGGTGCGAGGTTATTTACCGCGCACGGGTCGTTACCTCATGCTACTGTCGATCTCAGTTGCAGTTGTGGTTCCCAAAACTTCAAGCTCCTTCGCCGGAATTCACCGGCCGCTGGAAGCTTTTATGGATTGCCGGTATTTTCCGGACGGGGCATCATCGCGGCGACCCGGTAGCTGTGCATCGCGGCTTCCGGCGTACTGCCCCAAAGGAGATGTGACGTGGCATCAGGCACTGTGAAGTGGTTCAACGCGGCCAAGGGTTTCGGTTTCATCGAGCAGGACGGCGGGGGTGAGGACGTGTTCGCCCACTTCTCGAACATCGCTGCCCAGGGCTTCCGTGAGCTGCTCGAAGGCCAGAAGGTCACCTTCGACATCGCGGCGGGCCAGAAGGGCCCGACGGCAGAGAACATCGTTCTCGCCTGACGCTGACGCGTACTTCGTAGCTGGGGCCCGCATCCCTCGGGGTGTGGGCCCCAGCTACGGACATTTCCCACAGTGGTGTCACCTGTGGGGTAGCACCGCCCCGTAGCGCCGCCCCGTAGCACCGTCCTCGGGGGCGTGTGCCTTTTTTCGGGGCTGTACCGGTCGACGTCCGGGATTTACGTCCGCGTGACGCCATCTATTTCATGGCTTGCATTCCGCACCGGATCCACTGTAAGTCACATCCGTTTTCTCATTCCATTCGGTTCGTTCTTGTGATTCCCCGCGCTGTCCTTTCTGCTGCGGGAATTCCTTGATGCGTGCCGTATCAAGGAAGGTTCTCGATGAACCCCACACGTACGAACGGCCGTTCCTCCAGCCCTCGCCGGACCGAGAACCCCGATCTCGGGTCCGGCGCCGGTCCGAGGCGAGGCGCCCGCTTCGGCTCGCCTGCCCCGAGCCGTTCCGGCGGTCCGGGCCGTTCGAGCGGCCACGGTCGGCGGCCCGCAGTGGTTCAGGGCGAGTTCGCCCTGCCGAAGACGATCACTCCCGCGCTGCCCGCGGTCGAGGCGTTCGCCGACCTCGAGATGCCCGCGCAGCTGCTGGCCGCGCTGACCGCGCAAGGTGTGAGCGTCCCGTTCCCGATCCAGGGTGCGACCCTGCCCAACACCCTTGCGGGACGCGATGCCCTGGGACGCGGGCGCACCGGCTCCGGCAAGACCCTCGCCTTCGGCCTGGCCCTGCTGGCCCGCACCGCCGGACAGCGCGCCGAGCCCCGCCAGCCGCTTGCGCTGGTCCTCGTACCGACGCGTGAGCTGGCCCAGCAGGTGACCGACGCGCTCACCCCCTATGCCCGCTCGGTGAAGCTGCGCCTGGCCACCGTCGTCGGCGGGATGTCGATCGGCAGGCAGGCCAACGCGCTGCGGGGTGGTGCCGAGGTCGTCGTCGCGACCCCGGGCCGGCTCAAGGACCTCATCGACCGAGGTGAGTGTCGCCTAAACCAGGTCGCGATCACCGTGCTGGACGAGGCCGATCAGATGGCCGACATGGGATTCATGCCCCAGGTCACCGCGCTCCTGGACCAGGTCCGCCCCGAGGGCCAGCGGATGCTGTTCTCCGCCACTCTCGACCGTAACGTCGACCGCCTGGTCCGCCGCTACCTCACCGACCCGGTCGTCCACTCCGTCGACCCCTCCGCCGGTGCCGTCACCACGATGGAGCACCACGTACTGCACGTCCACGGCGCTGACAAGCACCGCACGACGACGCAGATCGCGGCACGCGAGGGCCGGGTGATCATGTTCCTGGACACCAAGCACGCCGTCGACCGATTGACGCAGGACCTGTTGAACAGTGGTGTCCGGGCCGCCGGCCTGCACGGCGGCAAGTCACAGCCGCAGCGCACCCGGACTCTGACCCAGTTCAAAACCGGGCACGTCACCGTGCTCGTGGCCACGAATGTCGCCGCTCGCGGTATCCACGTCGACAACCTCGACCTGGTCGTGAACGTCGACCCGCCCACCGATCACAAGGACTACCTGCACCGCGGCGGCCGTACCGCGCGGGCCGGCGAGTCCGGCAGTGTCGTCACCCTCGTCACTCCCCACCAGCGCCGCGACATGACCCGCCTCATGACCGCCGCCGGCATCGTGCCCCGGACCACCCAAGTCCGCTCCGGCGAGGAGGCACTCAGCCGGATCACCGGTGCCCGGACCCCCTCGGGTGTCCCTGTGACGATCACCGCGCCGGCAGCCGAGCGACGCAAGCGCAGTGCGTCCTCACGTGGCCGGCGCAGCCCCGCTTCGGCGGCCCGGCGCGTGACCGCGCATCAGTCCTCCTTCGACGCGGCGGCCTAGGAACTTCGTGATCAGGAAGCTGACCCACCACTGCAGGAGGCACCTTTTGACGCTGGTTCAGATGCAGCCCCGCTCGGCACATGCCACCCCCGTACACAGGACGGTGGCCGATGCCACGGACACCGGCGGACCTCAGGTCTGCGAGGACATGACCGTCGAGGTCGCCCTGTCCGTCATGTTCAGCGCCCGCACCGGGCACCTGCTCGTCTGCGACAACGACGGCCTGTGCACCGGCCTGGTCACCCAGGCCCAGCTCACCGCAGCCCGTTGCAGCTCCGCGTACACGGACCGGGTCCAGCTGCGCGACATCCTCGGTGACCGAGGAGCGTTGACCTCGCCCGTGACCAGCATGGCCGAAGCCCAGTGCGCGACGCCTCACAGCCGCCTCGATGCCCTGCCCGTGGTCGGCGAACACGGCAGCGCTCCGGGCGTACTCGCCCTTGCCCGCTGAAACTGCCGCAACCGCGGCAGGACCCCTTCGGACTTCTCCTTGTGAGGCATCATGCGCTGTGTCATCGCCCGCTTCCCGTTCGACCTCACCAGGAGCGGCGTCCTGGAGTCGATGAAGGGTGTCAAGCCCGAGCAGGTCCGCGGCGAGTCCGTGATCATCGGCCGCCGCACCTACCCCGTCAAGCAGGTCGGACAGGTCCTGACAGGTCAGGACCGTCGCGACTTCAGCGCCGGCGAAGTCCAGCGGGCCATGAGCCAGCTCGGCTTCACCTGCCGCGGCCTTCCCTCGGCCGCCGCACCGGTGCGCGTGCTCAACCCGGTGCAACAGGCTTCCGCGATGCTCGGCGCCCCTTCGGCAGCCTGACCGACGGGCAGGGGCGCCGCTGCGCCCTCAGCCGACGGCGCAGGCGTCCCCGTTGAGCATGAAACGCGGAGGCGACGACGCGTCACCGGTGTGGTCGGCGAGATAGCCGAGGGTGATGCTGGCGCCCGGAGCGATCATGGCGTTGTGCGAGGCGTCGACCGCTTTGATCGTGTTGCTTCCCTGGGTCAGGTCCGTGTTCCAGTCGGAGACGACGGTCTGCCCGAGGGGCAGCGGGAATTCGAGCGTCCAGCCGTTCACGGGGGTGCTGCCCGTGTTGGTGACGGTGAGGTCGACCGTCGTGCCCGTACCCCAGGCCTTCACGGTGCGGTCCACCCGGCACGTGGGCTCCTCCCGCGCGAACGACACGCGGTGCAGGCCACCAGGCAGATCGTTGACCACGTAGAACTCCCCGTCGGCGGTCGCTCCGATCGACGTCACCTGGGTGGGCATCTCCCCGATCTCGGCCTGCTCGTAGCCGCCCTCGCCGTCAGGGCGCAGCGCCCAGACCGTGGACGAGCAGTAGTCGGTCGCGATGTACGTGCCGCCGACCAGGTCGGCGTATTTCCGGCCCCGGTAGACGTGCCCGCCGATGACCGAGCAGCCGCCGGTGTACGGGGAGTACGTGAAGACCGGTTCGGTGTACGTCTCGCCGGGCACGCAGTCGCCGCCGTCGAACTTCTCCATGCCCTCGTAGCAGGACCAGCCGAGGTTCATCCCTCCCTGCCCGGGGGCGAGGTGGTCGACCTCCTCCCAACGGCCCTGCCCCACGTCGCCGATCCACATCGAGCCGTCGGCGCTGTCGAAGGAGAAGCGCCACGGGTTGCGCAGCCCGTACAGCCAGATCTCCTCGCGGGCGCCGGGGGAGCCCACGAAGGGGTTGTCGCCGGGAACGCAGTAGGCGAGCTCTCCGCAGCTTCGGGTTACGTCGATGCGCATGATCTTGCCGAGCAGGGTGTCCAGTCGCTGCGCGGAGCGGAAGGGGTCCGCGGAGCCGCCACCGTCGCCGATGCTCCAGTACAGATGGCCGTCCGGGCCGAACGCGAGCTGGCCGCCGTTGTGATTGCTGTACTCGGCGTGCTCCTGCGAGAGCAGGACCTCCAGGCGGGACTCGTCGAGCCGGTAGCGGGCGAGAGTGACCGCGCCGTCGGGCAGCGCGGTGTACGCCAGGTACAGGTCCTGGCTCTCGGCGAAGTCGGGCGGGAGGGCGATGCCGAGCAGGCCGCGCTCGTTGCCCGATTCGTCAACGGCCGAGGTGATGTCGACGATCGGGGCCGGGGCCAGGCCGGTGTCCGGATGATAGACGCGGACGGTGCCGGACTTCTGGGTGATGAACAGCCGGTCCGTGCCGTCGTCGGCGGCGGCGATCGCGGTGGGCCGTCTCAGCCCGGAGGCGACCTGGGTGGTGGTCGCGCTGAGCGAAGGCAGCGGCACGAGTGAGGTGTCCTCCACCGCTTCCGCCCGGGGCGGCTCGGTGTCCGCTGCGGTGGCGGGTAACGACAGGGGCGCGGTGAACAGGAGGGCCAGCAGAAGGGGCCCGGCCCAGCGGCGTCTCGGCATATCGGCTCCAGGGAAGAGGACGCTTGCACGGCGGTACTTGCACGCGGTGGCGCGGTTCCATGGAAAACAGGCGAGGCCAGGCCGCGGTAGGGCATGGGAGCGCTCCCGTGCTCCAGGCTGCGCGTCGCGGAACGAGGCGGCAACGTGTGATTGCGTCACGTTCGCATCGTGTGGCGCAAACGTTGCGGTGGCCGGGCCGCGGCGGCCACCGCCCTTCGGTACGGGCCCGGCCAGGCCCAAGGCGTGGTCATGCCAGGCGGGGCGGGGTCGTTATCATCCCGTGTGACCGAAACAGCCAAACAAGGTGTACGCCGCACACGCATACTCGCCGACCTGACCCCGCTGCGCTCCTCCCCGGACTACCGGCGGCTCTGGTTCGGGAACACCGTTTCCTGGATCGGGCAGGGCATGACGGCGCTGGCCGTCTCCCTCCAGGTCTACGACATCACCGGGTCCGCGTTCTCCGTCGGGCTGATCGGTCTCTGTTCGCTCGTGCCGCTGGTGCTCCTCGGGCTGTACAGCGGGGCCGTCGCCGACACCCTCGACCGGCGCAAGCTGGGGCTCTTCAGTGCGGCCGGGTCGTTCCTGCTGTCCGTCGTGCTGGCCGTGGTGACCTTCGCCGGAGTCGAGCACGTGGGGCTGCTCTACGCGGTCGTCGCCCTCCAGGCCGTGTGCTTCGCGCTCAACTCCCCGGCCCGCACCTCGATGATCGCCCGGCTGCTCCCGGCCGGACAACTGCCCGCCGCGAACGCGCTCAACGCCATGACGTCCACCACCGGAGGGCTGGTCGGGCCGATGCTCGGTGGCCTCATCGTCGGCTGGTGGGGCTACCGGGCGGCGTACACCGTCGACGCCATCACCTTCACCGCCTCGCTGTACGCGATGTGGCGCCTGCCCTCGATGCTGCCCGACCGGGCGGAGGGGGCGAAGGGTGCCGAGCGGGCGTCCGTCCTGGACGGGCTGCGTTTCCTCGGCACCCGGCCCAACCTGCGGATGACTTTCTTCACCGACCTGTGCGCCATGGTGCTGGCCCACCCGCGCGCCCTGTTCCCCGTGGTCGCCGTGGTCTGGTTCGGCGGCGACGCCGGAACCACCGGACTGCTGGTCGCCGCCCCGGCGCTGGGGTCCCTGCTCGGCAGCGTGTTCTCCGGATGGCTGGCCCGCGTCCGGCGGCAGGGACTCGCGGTGCTGATCGCCGTCGCCTGCTGGGGCGGGGCCATCGCCGTGTTCGGGCTCACCCGGCAGCTCTGGCTCGGGCTGATCCTGCTCGCGATCGCCGGGTGCGCGGACTCCATCTCGATGGTCTTCCGCAACACCATGCTCCAGGCGGCGGTACCGGACGACATGCGCGGCCGGCTGCAGGGCGTGTTCATCGTCGTCGTGGCGGGCGGCCCACGGCTCGGCGATCTCGTGGCCGGCTCGGTCGCCGACCTGACGTCCCCGGCCGTGGCGGTGACCGGCGGAGGCCTCGTCTGCGTGCTGTCGGTGTGCCTGCTGGGCCTGCGCCGGCGCGGCTTCGCCCGGTACGACGCGCACGATCCGCAGCCCTAGCGGGGAGGACGGGGTCCGGGACCCGTCAGGAGGCGTCCGTGACGCTCGGCATGTCGCCCCCGGTCGTCGTGGGGTCGATCAGAGAGAACACCGCGCCCTGCGGGTCCGTCAGGGACGCGAACCGGCCGAACGGAATGGTCATCGGGCCGAACCGCAGTTCCGCCCCCAGCGACTTCGCCTTCTCCACCGCCGCGTCGCAGTCCCCGACGGTGAAGTACACGTCCAGATGGGCCGGTACCTCGGCGGGGACCTCCTCCCCCATCTTCATCCGGCCGAGCACCGGGTCCGCGCCCAGGTCATAGAGCGAGAAGTCGATCGCGTCGTCGTCCAGGTGCTTCACCCCGTACCCGAAGACGGCTGCGAAGAAGGCGTCCGCCTTCGCCGGCTCCCGGGTGCAGACCTCGGCCCAGGTGTAAGCGCCGGGCACCGCCTGTGCCTGGAACCCCTTGTGGCTGCCCGCCTGCCACACCCCGAAAGGCGTCCCGCCGGGGTCGGCGGCCAGCACCATCGTCCCGAAGTCACCGACCCGCATCGGCTCCACCAGCACCTCGCCCCCGTGCTCGCGGACCTTCGCGGTGGTGGCGGCTGCGTCCGGCGACGCGAGGTAGAGACGCCAGACGGCCGGAGCCTCCTGGCCGGGCATGGGAGGCGACAGCGCGGCGACCGCCTTGCCGTTCACATGAGCCTGCGTGTAGTTGCCGTACTCCGGCATCGATTCGTCGTACGTCCAGCCCAGGAGCTCACCGTAGAAGCGCTTCGCCCCCTCGAGGTCGCCGAACGTACCGTCGGCCCAGCACGGAGTGCCCTCGGATTCTGTGGCCATGACTCCGACCTTTCTCCACTCTTCGGATGGTCCTCTCGTCACGCTAGCCAATCCCCGCCCGAGCGGCGCGCCGAGCGCGTCTCAGCGCGTCGGCGCCGACGGCCCGGCGGGGCCGACGACCGAGCGCGCCACTCCCAGCTCCACCAGGTCCTGGGGGCGCAGCCGGAGCTGGTCGGCGGTGGACCGTACCTCGTCCGGACCGCGCTTCAGGATGGCCGCCGCCAGTTCCGGCGCGATCACCGAGAAGTAACTGTCCGCTGTGACATGGGTGTTGTCCGGTGCGGCCAGCGCCAGCGCACCGCCGGAGCCGCCCTCGCCGATCACGAGCGTCGTCACGGGGACCCGGGCGGAGGCGACCGCCGCGAAGGCGTCGGCGATGGCGGCGCCCGCGCCCGCCCGTTCCGCCGCCGCGTCGTTGGCCGCGCCGGGGGTGTCGATCAGGGTGAGCACGGGGAGGCCGAGCCGGTCCGCGAGCCGGATCACCCGGGCCGCCGTGCGGTAGCCCGCCGGGCGGGTCGCGGTGCCGCACTGGGCGGCGTACGCCACGGGCCGCCCGGCGTGCAGGCCCACTCCGCAGAGCAGCCCCGGGTCCCTGCCGCCGCAGCGGTCGCCGTTCAGCGGCAGCCGGTGCTCGAAGTACGCGTCCAGATAGGCCTCGGCGCGTGGCCGCGCCGCCGCCCGGGCCTGCTCCACGGCGTCCCAGCCCGTCGCCGGCAGCCCCGTGTCCGACAGCGCGCCCGGCACCGGGGCGGACTGTGCCGGGCCCGTGACCGTCAGCGCCGTCAGCCAGCGGCCCAGCGCGCCGGGCAGTTCGTCCGGCGTGAGGACCGCGTCGATCTGGCCGGCCGCCAGCTGTCCTTCGGCCGTGTACGCGTACGGATCCGCGTCGGCGGGCCGCACCCGGGAACCCGCGAACCCGATCTGCGCCCCGGGGAGCGCCAGCACCACGTCGGCGCCCGCCCCCACGGTGGCCCAGCCGCCCCCGGCCGCCGGATCCCGCAGGACCGAGATCTGTGCCTGCCCCGCGGCCCTCAGCCGTGCGGACGCGCGGGCCACCCGCTGGAGCTGTATCAGCGCGATCATGCCCTCCTGCATCCGGCTGCCCCCGGTGGCGACGAGGGAGACGAGCGGCAGCCGGCGCTCTCCCGCCAGCGCGTAGGCGGCTTCCAGGCGGTCCCCGGTGTGTCCGCCCAGAGAGCCGCCCAGGAAGCCGAATTCGAAGGCGACCAGGACGCACTCGCTGTCGCCGACGACGGCGGCCCCGTACACGACGGACTCCTCCTCGCCGGTCCTCTCCGAGGCGCGCGCCCTGGATTCCGCGTAACCGCTCCAGCCGAGCGGGCCGTCCGGGAGGACGGGGCGCGCGGCCGGACGGTGTTCGGTGAAGCTCGTGGTGACGGCGGCGATCGCCTCCCGCGCCGACATGCGGTCGCGCCGGATGTCAGACACCGAGCGACCTCTTCATGATCTTGCCCAGCTCGTTGCGGGGCAGCGCGTCGAGGTAACGGACGACCCGCGGGCGCTTGTGCGGTGCCAGGAGGTCCGCCACATGGTCCGCCAACTCCCTCTCGCCGGGCGGCGATCCGGGGTCGGCCGGCACCACCCAGGCGACGATCCGTTCGCCGAGGTCCGCGTCGGGCTCGCCGGTGACGGCCGCCTCGCGCACGGCCGGATGGTCCAGCAGGGCGTTCTCGATCTCGCCCGCGCCGATCTTGTAGCCGCCGCTCTTGATGAGGTCGGTGGCCTTGCGCCCGACGATACGCACATAGCCGTCGGGGTCGATGGTGGCCATGTCGCCCGTACGGAAGAAGCCGTCCTCGGTGAAGGCGGCGGCCGTGGCGTCCGGCCGGTTCAGGTAGCCGGTGAAGAGGTTCGCTCCACGCACCTGGATCTCGCCGATCGACGCGTTGTCCTGGAGCACGGTGCCGTCCTCCTCGACGAGCCTGAGCTCCACGCCCGACAGCGGCGGGCCGACCGTCCCGGCGCGCGGAACGCCGTCGGCCCGTACGCCGGTGTTCATCAGGGTCTCCGTCATCCCGTACCGCTCGATGACCCGGCGGCCGGTGGCCGCGGCGATCCGCTCGTGGTCATGGACCGGCAGCGCCGCCGAGCCGGAGACCAGCAGCCGGGCGCCCGCCAGCGCCTCGGTGAGGCTGTCGGAGGCGGCCGGACCGGCCAGCGCGCCGGCCAGCCGGTGGTACATCGTGGGCACCCCGAAGAGCATGGTGGCCCCGGAGAGCAGTTCCCGGGCCACGCCCTGTGGGGAGAACCGGCCGAGGTGACGCACGGAACCGCCCCGGCGCAGCGGGCCCAGGATGCCCAGGATCAGCCCGTGCACATGGAACAGCGGCAGGGCGTGTACGAGAACGTCCGCACCGGTCCACTGCCAGGCGTCCTCCAGCGCGTCCAGCGACGCGGCGATCGCCCGGCGGGGGAGAACCGCACCCTTGGGCGGGCCCGTCGTGCCGGAGGTGTAGACGACGAGGGCGGGGGACCGGTCGGAGGGCTCGGGGAAGTCCGTCTCCGGGGGCCGGCCGGTGGTGCCGGTGTGGACGTCCAGCCGCTCCAGGCCGTCGAGGGCGGGCGGAAGCGTGTCCTGCGCCCCGGCCAGCACCATCGAGGGCTCGCTGTCGGCGACGATGTGCGCGAGTTCACGCCCGCCGGTCTTCGGGTTGAGCGGTACGGCGGGCACCCCCGCCCGCAGTGCCGCGACGACGGCGACCACCGTCTCGGGGGTGGACGTCGCCCAGACGGCGACACGTCCCGCCCCCGCGATCCGGGCGGCGAGGGAGGCGGATGCCTCGTCCAACTGGGCATAGGTCAGCACGTGTTCGCCGAACCGGACGGCCTCCGGGGAGTCCGTCCGGCGCGACGCTCCGCTCAGCGCGGGCAGAAGAGAGGTCACCCGATGAACCCTAGTGCCGTGACAGGCCCTGCCCCCAGGGCCCCACCCGGCGGACGGTCAGCCGTCGCGCAGGACGTTCCGCATCCGGCCGTACGCGTACACAGACCCCGTCGGCGCCAGGTCGGAGAGCGGCGTGAAGCCGATCCGGTACGACTCCCTCGCGCTGTGGGTCGGGCCCCTCACCAGTGGCGGTACGAGGCCGCCCATGGCGCCGACGATGCCGGTCACGCTGCCCACCTCGGCCTGCGGTGTCACGTGCGACACCCGGGCTGGGACCCTGCCGCTCGCGGTGCCGAGCCCGGCCGGTCCGGGCACGGCGGGCTGAGCCATCCGGGTGAGGCCCTCGCGCGGTAGACGCCCCTTGGGCAGGGGCGTCTCCAGGGCCCCTGGAGACGCCGCTCGCCCGCCCTTTCCGGCCCCGGGCTGCGACAATCGCCGGTATGGACCGGCTGGACAGAGAGATCCTGGGCATCCTCCAGGAGGACGCCCGGATCTCGTACCGCGATCTGGGCGTACGCGTGGGGCTCAGCGCCAACGCGGCGGGTGACCGTGTACGCCGCATGCGCCGCGACGGGGTGATCCGCGGCTTCACGGTCATCGTCGACCCGGCCGCCGACACCCGGTCGGGCCTCGTCGTCTTCATCGATGTGTCGCTGCGTCTCGACACGACGAACGAGGAGTTCGAACGCTCGGTGCTCACCCTGCCGGGCATCACCGAGGTGGTGCATGTGACGGGCAGCCATGACTACCTCGTACGCGCCACGGCGGCCGACCCCGGCTCCCTGGACGCGCTGCTGCGCCGGCTGAAGAAGGACGCGGGCGTCGCCCACTCCAACACCCGCATCGCGCTCAGAGCGGCGCCTGCCAGATGACCGTCGGCGACCGGGCGCCGTCCTCGGCGCGCCCGTCGTCCGCGACCGCCCAGCCGCCCAGCCGCACCGCCGTACGGCGGCCAGGGCGCCGCGCAGCACGTCGGGCAGCGCGCCGTCCACCGGGTCCGTCACCAGGGCGTCCACCGCACCGGTGAACTGCACCGACGGCTGGAAGCCGAGCGCCGCCGCCGCGCCGCCCGTCTCGCGCAGGACCCGGCCGCGGAACGTCGTGGGGGCGTCGGCGGGCGGCTGCTGCAGGGCGAAGATCGCGGTCCTGTCCTCCTGGATGGTGGAGTCCAGCTCGTCGACCGCCTGGCCGAGCAGTTCGGCGGTTGCGGTGTCACCCGCCAGGCCCCTGCGGCGGGTCGATTCCAGCATCATCGCCGTCGCGAACAGCCGCTGTACGACGAGGTCGTGCAGGTCGCGGGCGATGCGGTCGCGGTCCTCGGGGCTGGAGGGCCAGGGTGCCGTAGCGCGCCCCGGCCAGCGCCGTGGCGGTGTCCACGACGTGCTGGAGGGTGGTCCTCGGGTCGAGATCCGTAGCGGCCACCGGTGAGCCCGACGGCTCTCAGCCGGCGAGCGGGGCGAGGACCAGCGGCTGGACCGTGCCGTCCAGCATCGCGCCGAGCCCCAGCACCGAGCACACGTCGGGCCGCTCGGCGATCTGTACCGGCACGCCCGTGGCGTCGCGCAGCATCTGGTCGAGACCCGGCAGCAGGGCACTGCCGCCGACCATCATGATCCCGGACTCCGCGATGTCGGCCACCAGGTCGGGCGGGCATTCGCGCAGCACCTTGCCCAGCCCGTCGAGCACCGCGGTGAGCGGGGTGTGGATCGCCTGGCGTACGGCGGCGGTGTCGACCTGCACCGAGCGGGCCAGGCCGGTGGCCACGTCACGGCCGTGGATCTCCGTCACCGCCGGTCCGTTGAGCGTGATGCCGTTGCCCCGGAGCGCGAGCTGCAGGGGGCGCACGGACTGGCTCGGCAGCATCAGTTCGTGGTGCTGGCGCAGATGCTGGATGACCGCGTGGTCGATGGCCTCGCCGCCGATCGGGATGCGTACGGCCGTCACGATCGACCCGAGCGAGAGCACGGCGATCTGGGTGGTGGCGGCCCCGCACACCATGATCATGGTGGCGGTCGGCTGCTCGACCGGGAGCCCGCAGCCGACGGCTGCGGCGATCAGGGTGTCGACCAGCTCCACCCGCCGGGCGCCGAGCCCCACGAGGGTCTCGACGGTCGCCCGCTGGGCCAGCGGATCGGCGTCGTGCGGGGTGCAGGCGGCGGCCCGCAGCCGGGGCTTGCGGCGCAGTTGGCGGCGCAGCTTCTCACCGAGCAGATGGCGCAGCATGCGCTGCGCCATGTCGATGTCGACGACGCTTCCGCCGGAGACCGGGCGGGCCACCCGGATGTACGCGGGCGTACGGCCCGTCATCTGTTCGGCGAGCGCGCCGACGGCGATGAGCGAGCCGGTGCGCATGTTCACGGCGGCGACACTGGGCTCGTCGACGACGAGCCCCACTCCCTTGATGTAGACACGGGTCCTCGCGGCCCCGAGATCGACGGCGACATGGCAACGGCGCAACTGATCGAGACTGACGGTCACGGCAGGTTCTCCCGAGAGCGCTGGCGGGGGGTACCGGCGGCAGCCGGCTCTCCTGGCATCGTCGCGCCGCTGCGGGGGTGGCGCGCGCTGGGTGAGCCGTAAGGGGGAACCGGAACTGACGGCCTGACAGTCTCAGTCGCTGCCGGGGAGCAGCCGCTGGAACAGTCCCCAGGTGAATTCGGCGACCTGCGGCCGGCCGTCGGCCGGGTCGGTGAAGGCCAGGGCCCAGCGGCTCGGCGCGCTGCCCTCCATGGGGCGCGCCGGGTCGAACGCCCTGGCCACCTCGTCCACGGTGCAGGACCACGGGCGCAGGTCGGCGGCCGTACGCAGCTCGGGACCCTGCGCACCCGGGGCGCGGACCAGCCATTCGTTCCATACGGCTCCGCCGGGGCCCGCCATCACCTCGAACCGCAGGTCCGGCCAGAGCGGCAGCGGCCACAGCAGCGCGTCGCACTCCAGGTCGCCGACCGTGCGGCGTACGGACGACTCGGGCTCGCCCAGGACCGAGCAGTAGCGGCGCAGCGGGCCCCGGCCGCGCGGGGCGCGCAGCATCGCCTGCCAGCGGCGGTTCGCCTCGCGCATCCCGGCCAGGGAGGCGCTCAGTTCATGACGCGCGTCCTCGACGAGGTCCGGCTGGTGGTCGGCCATCCGGCGCAGCAGGACGAGCTGGAACTCGAGTGGACCGAACGGGGCGGGAGGGGTCATGAGGCCCATCCTGCCGCTTATCGCACGTATCGGGCGACGTACCCCGGAGTCCCGGATTCCACACAGGATCCTCACCCGTGCGGCTTCCAGTGTCGTTCGGTGCGCGTTTACTCTTCGGGCGCCATGGATTACTGCCACCCGTGCCAACGGCACCTCAACGGGGCGCTGGCGTGCGCCGGTTGCGGGACCCCCGCTGACGCACTGGCCCTCTATGCCGTCGCGGACCGCCCGGGCCGTCACGCCGAGTCGGCCGATGAGATCCCGCAGGCCTCCGGGGCCGCCGGTCACCGTCGTCGTGCTCGCGGCGCCACCGAGCGGCGCGGCCGTCGTGCGCACCGGCGGCGCGGCCGTGCGCTGCTGCTGACGGTGGCGGGTGTGGTGCTGGCGCTGGGCGCGCTGAGCCTGGCGGAGCTGGCGATGGAGCCCGAGGGTGACAGCGGCGCATCGGACTACGTGAGTGAGGCGACGTCCTCCGCCGCCGGAGCCGTCCGGTCCGCCTCGTCGAGCGGGGAGCCCGACGGCCCCGGACCGGTGGACGCGTCCACCGTCGTACCGGTCACCGATTCCCACTCCGCGACGGCCACGGACGGACCCGCCGCGACCACCGCGGCGCCGGAGGTGGCCCCGTCGGCTTCCGCTTCCGCCTCTGCCTCCGCCCCCGCCGACGCCGACGCCTCACCGTCCGCCTCCGGGCCCACGGACCCGGACGGCACCGCTGCGCCGGCCGAGCCCTCGGGCTCCGGTGGACCCACCGCGGACCCGACGTCGCCGGAGCCCTCGGGCGATCCCGTTCCCGACCCCGCCCCGTCGCGGACGGAGACCTGCGAGTGGTGGCAGTTCTTCTGCGGCTGACGCGGAGATGACCGCTGTCCGCGCAGGCGCCGGAGCGAGCACGTCGTCCCGGAGCCGAGGCCGGATCAGCCCTCTGTCAAGGCGTCGGCCCGCTTCATCAGGCCGACTGCGATCTCGTCCCGGTCCGGACCGTGCATCCACAGGTTCCGGGCAGCCTCCCGCATCAGTGCCGGCTCCTCCGGCCGCTGCAGAAGCACCAGCCGACAGGCCAGGTTCCGGACCCAGACCGGCAGGTGACCGTCAACGGTGTGCGGGCAGAGCTCACGCAGCATGGCGAGGATCGAATCAGCGTCAGCGAACGTCAGGTCCTCGACGAAGTAGTGCTCCCGATGTTCGAGGCTGCATTCCGGCGTGGGTCTGTACTCGTCTCCGTGGAGACACCGGGCGTGCTCCGTCAGAGTGCTGTGCATGGACAGAGGCTACGACGCCACGATCCCGCCGGACGGAACCTGGCCCTGCCCCCCGTCCTCGTCCGCGTCCTCGCCGAGCATCCTGCGCAGCAGGTCGCGCAGCACCGTCCGCTCCGCGACGGACAGCTCGGCGAGCGGCTCGCGGGCGAAGTCCAGGGCGTCACGCAGCTGCCGGGCCGTCCGCATGCCCTCCTCGGTCGGGGCGGCCAGCTTCACCCGCCGGTCGGCCGGGTCCGGGCGGCGTTCCACCAGGCCCCGGAGCTCCAGCCGGTCGACTATGCCGGTGATGTTGGACGGTTCGCATTTCAGTTTTCGGGCTACCTTGCGCATGGGCATGGGCTCCAGGGAGAGCAGCCCCAGCACCCTGGCCTGCGCGCCGGTCAGCGTGTGGGTGGCCGCGGCCCGGTCGTACTCCTCGTGGTAGCGCGCCACGACTCCGCCGATGAGCTGGATGACGTCGAGGGTGAGCGGGTCGGTGCGCGAGTGGGTGGCCATGACACCCAGGGTACCGAATTACTTGACAAGGTGAAATATCTGGACGCATGGTTGTTTCATGTCCTGAAGCTTTGCGCTTCCCTCCGTACGACATCGAGGAGAACCCGAGCCCATGTCTGCACTTCCCACGTCCAGCCGCGAATGGCACCTCGTCGCCCGCCCGCACGGCTGGCCCGAGGCCTCGGATTTCGCGCTGCGCGAGGCGCCGGTGACCGCCCCCGGTGAGGGCCGCGTCCTCGTCCGCAACCTCCACTTCTCGGTCGACCCCTACATGCGCGGCCGGATGAACGACGTGAAGTCGTACACCCCGCCCTTCAAGCTCGACCACCCCATGGACGGTGGCGCGGTCGGCGAGGTCATCGCGTCGAACGCCGAGGGCTTCGCCGTGGGCGACCACGTCCTGCACGGCCTCGGCTGGCGAGAGTACGCCGACGTCCCCGCCAAGCACGCGGTCAAGGTCGACGGTTCGATCGCCCCGCTCTCCGCCTACCTCGGCGTGCTCGGCATGCCCGGGCTCACGGCCTACGCCGGCCTCTTCGAGGTCGCCTCCTTCAAGGAGGGCGACGCCGTCTTCGTCTCCGGCGCGGCCGGTGCCGTCGGCAGCCAGGTCGGCCAGATGGCCAGGATCAAGGGCGCCTCCCGCGTCATCGGCTCGGCCGGCTCCGACGAGAAGGTCAAGCTCCTCGTCGAGGAGTACGGCTTCGACGCGGCCTTCAACTACAAGAACGGCCCCGTCCGGGACCAACTCTCCGAGGCCGCCCCCGACGGCATCGACGTCTACTTCGACAACGTCGGCGGTGAGCACCTGGAGGCCGCGATCTCCTCGCTCAAGGTCCACGGCCGCGCCACCATCTGCGGGATGATCGCCCAGTACAACGCCACGGAGCCCACGCCCGGCCCGCGCAACCTGGCGCTCGTCATCGGCAAGCGGCTGCGCCTGCAGGGCATCCTGGTCGGCGATCACGCCGCGCTCCAGCCGCAGTTCGTCCAGGAAGTGGCCGGCTGGCTGGCCTCCGGTGAGCTCAAGTACCGCGAGACGGCGGTCCAGGGCATCGAGAACGGCTACGACGCCTTCGTCGGCCTGCTGCGCGGCGAGAACACCGGCAAGATGATCGTCTCGCTGGACGCCTGACCGGCCGCGGCCGTCGGTGAAGCCGCCCGTGAATCCGTCCGTGCAGCCGCACCTCACCGCCCTTCGCGGTCCGAGGGAGGCCACACGTACGGCAGATCGGGCGGCACATCCGGAAAAAGCGGGCGATAGTAGGTCGGGTCCTTGCGTACGAGCGCGGAACGGTGGCTCTCGTGCAGCGGCTCGTCACCCAGCCACGGTGGCAGCTCGCCCGCCGCCGAGAGTTCCGGGTCCGTCCGGACGACGGAGAGCCCGAGCGACGCGGCGAGGTCCTTGCGCAGGGTCGCCGCGCAGGTGTCGGCTCTGCCCTCGGCGGTCCACGCGGCGCACATGTCCAGGCCGTAGCGCACCAGTGCCTCCTCGTACCCGGTCCACATGCGGACCGCGGGGTGGTGGCGCCAGCCGTAGCCGGGGACAGTGAGCCCGCGCAGGACCTGGATCGCCTCGACCCGCTGTTTGCCCAGCCGTCGCGGGTCCAGCGCGAGGGCGCTCCGGCGGAAATCGGCGTACGGCAGGAAAGTCTGCATGGTTCATGCCTATCGCATGGGGCCCCACGGGAGTCCCGCCCACGCGCCGTCACCCGCTGGGCTCCGCTCAGGCCGCCGCCGCCGCGGCCGCAGGCGCGAGTCGCGGCGTATCAGCGGGACGGAATCACCGTTATGACCATCCAGCACACAGACGTGGCCTACACCGTCGTGAACGGCCGTGACGGCCGTTGCTTTCCGGCGACGGTCAGCTCGATGTCGTCGTCAACCCGCCGAAGGCGATGCGCGGCACCCCGAACAGCTCTTCGCGGCCGGCTGCAGCGCTCGCTTCCAGGGCGCGCTCGGCGTGGTCGTCCGTCAGGAGGAGGCGGACATCCCCGGTTCGACGGTGACCGCTTCGGTCTCCATCGGCAGGACCGAGGCGGGCGGCTTCGGCCCGGAGGTCGCGACAGAGCCTCCGTCCCGAACGTCGGCACGGCCACCGCCCAGGCGCTCATCGAGAAGGCGCAGGTGTGTCCGTACTCGAACGCCCCCCGGGGCACCACCGCGTATGTCCGAGGGTCGCATCCCGTCTTGGCGGTTTCCAGGGGCGCGGCCCTCGGGCGTGTGTCACCGCCCGTATCCCGAGAAGCGCGCGCAGAGGCATTGACGGCCACCGAGGTTGAACTCTACGGTCCCGTTCGAGGTCACGAGCAGCATTCGATATATCGAACGAGTAAGGAAGCCATGACCCGCACCGCGCGCTTCACCCTCGACCCGGCCTTCACCGTCGGCGACGTCGACCCCCGTCTCTTCGGCTCCTTCGTCGAGCACCTCGGCCGCTGCGTCTACGACGGCATCTTCGAGCCCGGTCACCCCTCGGCGGACGAGGCCGGACTGCGCACCGACGTCCTGGATCTCGTCCGTGAACTCGGTGTCACCGCCATTCGCTACCCCGGTGGCAACTTCGTCTCCGGCTACCGCTGGGAGGACAGCGTCGGCCCCGCCGACGAGCGCCCCCGCCGTCTCGACCTCGCCTGGCGCTCCACCGAGACGAATCGTTTCGGCCTCTCCGAGTACATCGACTTCCTCAGGAAGATAGGCCCGCAGGCCGAACCGATGCTCGCGGTCAACCTCGGCACCCGAGGCGTCCAGGAAGCCATCCAGCTCCAGGAGTACGCCAACCACCCGTCCGGCACCGAACTCTCCGACCGCCGTGCCGGCCACGGCGACAAGGACCCCTTCGGGATCAAGCTGTGGTGTCTGGGCAACGAGATGGACGGCCCCTGGCAGACCGGCCACAAGACCGCCGAGGAGTACGGGCGGCTCGCGGCCGAGACCGCGCGTGCGATGCGCCAGATCGACCCGTCCGTCCAGCTCGTCGCGTGCGGGTCCTCCAGTCGTGCCATGCCGACCTTCGCGGCCTGGGAGGCGACGGTCCTCGCCGAGACCTACGACCTCGTCGACTACGTCTCACTGCACGCCTACTACGAGGAGACCGACGGCGACCGTGACTCCTTCCTCGCCTCGGCCGTGGACATGGAGTCCTTCATCGAGAGCGTCGTCGCGACCTGCGACCACGTGGGGGCGCGCCTGAAGTCCACGAAGAAGATCAATCTTTCCTTCGACGAGTGGAACGTCTGGTACCTGAGCCGCTACCAGAAGGAGGCGGAGGAGAACCCCCTCGACTGGCCCGAGGCGCCGCGGCTGCTGGAGGACAACTACAGCGTCACCGACGCCGTCGTCTTCGGCAGCCTGCTCATCGCGCTGCTGCGCCACGCGGACCGGGTGACCGTGGCCTGTCTCGCCCAGCTGGTCAATGTGATCGCGCCGATCATGACCGAGCCGGGCGGGCCCGCCTGGCGGCAGACCACCTTCTTCCCCTTCGCCCAGGCGGCGCGGTACGGGCAGGGCCAGGTCCTGGACGTACGGGTGGACTCGCCCACGTACGGGACGGCGAAGTACGGCGAGACGGACCTGCTGCACGCCACCGCCGTACGGGACCCGGAGACGGGTGCCGTCACGGTCTTCGCCGTCAACCGCAGCCAGGACGCCGTGCTGCCGCTCGAAGTCGCCCTGGCGGGGCTGGACCTGCAGCGGGTCGCCGAGCACCAGGTCATCGCGGACGCCGACCCGGAGGCCCGTAACACCCTCGCCGAGCCCGAGCGGGTCGTCCCGCACGCCGCCGAAGGCACCGTGCTCGCCGACGGCACGCTGAAGGCCGTGCTGGTTCCGTTGTCCTGGAACATGATCCGTCTCGTGTGAAGAAAGCGGACGGCGCCCTTCCCCGCGGGGGGAAGGGCGCCGTCCGTTGCGGCTGTTCAGCGTGCCGAGAAGGCGTGCACCGTCGTCGGCCCGACATCACCGAGTGTCACGAGCCGACCTTGCGCTTGTTCCAGACGTCGAATCCGACCGCGGCCAACAGGACGAAGCCCTTGATGACCTGCTGGTAGTCGGTGCCGATGCCGACGAGGTTCATACCGTTGTTCAGCACGCCCAGGACCAGACCACCGATGATCGCGCCGAGGACCGTGCCGACGCCGCCGCTCATCGACGCGCCGCCGATGAACGAGGCGGCGATGGCCTCCAGCTCGAAGTTGAGCCCCGCCTTGGGTGAGGCCGCGTTGAAGCGGGCGGCGAAGACCAGACCCGCCAGGGCCGCGAGCATGCCCATGTTCAGGAAGACCAGGAAGGTGACCTTCTTGTCCTTCACACCCGACAGCTTGGCCGCGGGCAGGTTGCCGCCGATGGCGTAGATGTGGCGGCCGATGATCGCGTTGCGCATCAGGTAGCCGAACCCGACGACCAGCACGCCGAGGATGAGCAGCACGACCGGGGCGCCCTTGTAGCTGGCGAGCAGCAGCGTGACGACGAGGACGGCCGAGACCAGAGCGACCAGCTTCAGCAGGAACATCTTGGCCGGCAGCACCTCGAGGGCGAACTCCTGCTGCCGCTTGCGGTCGCGGACCTCCTGGATCACCACGAAAGCGATCAGTGCGAAGCCCAGCAGCAGCGTGAGGTTGTGGTAATTGGTGTCCGGGCCGACCTCGGGCAGGAAGCCGTTGGCTATCTTCTGCAGGTCCTTCGGGAAGGGGCCGAGGGTCTGGCCCTTCAGGAAGATCTCCGTCAGACCGCGGAAGAGCAGCATGCCCGCGAGGGTCACGATGAACGACGGTATGCCGAGATAGGCGATGAAGAAGCCCTGTACCGCGCCCGCGACGGCGCCGATGGCCAGGCACAGCACCACCGCGAGCGGCCACGGGAGGTCGTGTTCGACCATCAGCACGGCGGCCATCGCGCCGATGAACGCGGTCAGTGAGCCGACCGAGAGGTCGATGTGGCCCGCGATGATGACGAGCATCATGCCGATCGCGAGGATCAGGATGTAGCTGTTCTGCAGCACCAGGTTGGAGACGTTGCGCGGCAGCAGCAGGTCGCCTTCCGACCAGACCGCGAACAGCACCACGATCAGGCCGAGGGCCATCAGCATGCCGTACTGGCGCATGTTGCGGCGCATGCCGCCGAGCATCAGCTGCAGCATGCTGTCGCCGGAGGCCGATCCGCCTTTGCCGGATGGCGTGGGGGCCGGGGTCTTGGCGGTCACATCCGTGCTCATCGTGTTACCTCTTTGTCCTTCGTCATCTGACGCATCAGCGCTTCCTGCGAGGCCTCGGCCCGCGAGAACTCACCCGTCAGCCGTCCCGCGGCCATCGTGTAGATGCGGTCGCACATGCCGAGCAGCTCCGGCAGTTCGGAGGAAATGAAGACGACCGCCTTGCCCTGGGCGGCCAGCTGGTCGATGACCGTGTAGATCTCGTACTTGGCGCCCACGTCGATGCCGCGTGTGGGCTCGTCCAGGATCAGCACCTCGGGACCCGCGAAGATCCACTTGCTGAGGACGACCTTCTGCTGGTTGCCGCCGGACAGCTTGCCCACCGGCTCGAAGACGGTCGGCGCCTTGATGTTCATGGACTTCCGGAAGTCCTCGGCGACCTGCCGTTCCCCGTGCTCGTCGACCACACCCCGCTTGGCGACCTTGCCCAGCGCGGTCAGCGAGATGTTCCGGTTGATGGTGTCGATCAGGTTGAGGCCGTAGTGCTTGCGGTCCTCCGTGGCGTACGCGATGCCGTGCTTGATCGCCTCAGGGACGGACTTCGTACGGATCTCGGTGCCGTCCCTGAGGACGGTGCCGCCCGCGTACCGGCCGTAGGAGCGGCCGAAGACGCTCATCGCCAGCTCGGTGCGGCCCGCGCCCATGAGCCCGGCGATACCGACGATCTCGCCGCGCCGCACCTCGACGGAGACGTCATCGACGACCTTGCGCTGCTGGTCGATGGGGTGGTGCACGGTCCAGTTGCGGATCTCCAGAGCAGGCGCGGCCCCCTCCTCCGGGTGGTGCGGGGTCCGCTCCGGGAAGCGGTGTTCCAGGTCGCGGCCGACCATCCCGCTGATGATCCGGTCCTCGGTCGTCTCCGCCGCCTTCACGTCGAGCGTCTCGATGGAGTGCCCGTCGCGGATGATCGTGACCGAGTCGGCGACCCGGCGGATCTCGTTCAGCTTGTGCGAGATGATGATCGAGGTCATGCCCTGTTCCTTCAACGAGAGGATCAGGTCGAGGAGCTTGCCGCTGTCCTCGTCGTTGAGCGCCGCCGTCGGCTCGTCGAGGATGAGCAGCTTCACCTTCTTCGACAGCGCCTTGGCGATCTCCACCAACTGCTGCTTGCCCACGCCGATGTCGGCGACGCGGGTCTCCGGGTGCTCGTCGAGACCGACCCGGCGCAGCAGTTCACCGGCGTGCCTGAGGGTGTCGTTCCAGTTGATCAGTCCGCGCTTGGCGTGTTCGTTGCCGAGGAAGATGTTCTCCGCGATGGAGAGGTACGGCACCAGCGCAAGCTCCTGGTGGATGATCACGATGCCGTGCTGTTCGCTCGCCCGGATGTCCTTGAACCGGCAGGTCTCGCTCTCGAAGAGGACGTCCCCGCCGTAGCTGCCGTGCGGATGGACGCCGGAGAGCACCTTCATCAGGGTCGACTTGCCGGCGCCGTTCTCTCCGCAGATGGCGTGGACCTCGCCCTGACGGACGGTCAGTGTGACGTCCGAAAGCGCTTTGACACCGGGAAAGGTCTTGACGATCGAGCGCATTTCCAGGACGGGTCCCGCCATGGTCTTGCCTTCCAATCCTTGAGGGAGCCCGGTTACTTGAGGTCGTTCTCGGTGTAGTAGCCCCCGTCGACGAGGACTTCCTTGTAGTTGGCCTTGTCGACGCTGACCGGCTGCAGCAGGAAGGCGGGGACGACCTTGGCGCCGTTGTCGTAGGACTTGCTGTCGTTGATCTCGGGCTTCTTGTCGTTCAGGACCGCTTCGACCATGTTCGAGGCGGTCTTGGCGAGCTGGCGCAGGTCCTTGTAGACGGTCTGCGTCTGCTCGCCCGTGACGATCGACTTCACCGATGCGACCTCGGCGTCCTGGCCCGTGACGATCGGCATCGGCTTGGCCTCGGAGCCGTAGCCGTCCGACTTCAGGGCGGAGAGGATGCCGATGGAGATGCCGTCGTACGGCGAGAGCACGGCGTCGACCCGGGTGCTGCGGTAGCTGGACGTCAGCAGGTCGTCCATGCGCTTCTGGGCGGTGCCGCCGTCCCAGCGCAGGGTGGTGACCTGGTTGAGGTCGGTCTGCTTGGACCTGACGACCAGCTCGCCCTTGTCCACGTACGGCTTGAGGACGTTCATCGCGCCCTGGAAGAAGTACTTGGTGTTGTTGTCGTCGTTGGAACCGGCGAACAGCTCGATGCTGAAGGGGCCCTTCTTGCCGTCCTCCAGGCCGAGCTTGTTGACGATGTACGTGCCCTGCAGCTCGCCGACCTTCTCGTTGTCGAACGAGGCGTAGTAGTCGACGTTCTCCGTGCCGAGGATCAGCCGGTCGTAGGAGATCACCGGAATGTCGGCGTCCTTGGCCTGCTGCAGCACGTTGTCGAGGGACTTGTTGTCGATCGCGGCGACGATCAGGGCGTCCACGCCCTGCGTGATCATGTTCTCGATCTGCGAGACCTGCTGGTCCGGGTCGTCCTCGCCGTAGGCGAGCTTGGTCTCGTAGCCCTTGGCCTTCAGTTCCTTCACGACGTTGGCGCCGTCGGAGATCCAGCGCTCGGAGGACTTGGTCGGCATCGCGATGCCGATGGTGGCGCCGTCGGTGCCACCCTTGTCCTCCTCGCTGCCGCCCTCGGCGCTCTGGCCGCAGGCGGTCAGAGTGAGAGCGAGGGAGGCGGCGGAGGCTATGGCGGCGAGTGCGGCTCTGCGGTTGCGCATAGTCATCATCCTTGATGTGGGGCAGGGCTCGGTCCGGTCGTGCCGGAACGCTGTGGGCGGATCGATCGACAACAGGTGTGTTGGATTGTGCGCGTCTGTGTCTTCTTTTGCGGACTGCGTTTCCGGAACGTTATGACGAGATTCCGAACCGGTTGAGCGGGCCCGGCAGCCGGCTGCCGAGCTGAGCCATGCCCCCGTCCGCCCCGTGCCGTGCGAGCAGGTCCAGCGCGAGCCGGCCGCGCCGCACCCGCTCCTTGGCGGTGGCCAGCGCCAGGTCGCGCATGTGCCGGCCGTACGGATAGATCCCGGGCGACTTGGAGAGACCGAACTTCAGGTACAGCGGGGCGCCACGCCGGATCAGTTCGGTGACCTCGTACATCCGCACATACCCGCCGAGGTCGTCCGGGGCCTCGATGTAGAGGTCCATCGGGGCGCGGGAGACCCGGCGTATCTCAGTGAACTGGGCGAGCGTCAGGTCGGACGGGACATTGATCGAGTCGGCGCCGAGCTGCTCGAACACGGCGTACGAGGCCGGGTTCACCGGCCCGATGAGCGCCGACACCTTGAAGGTGGTGTCCGCGGGCAGCGCACCCTGCTCACGTAGCCGGTGCAGGGTCCACAGCACGCCCTCGTCTGCCACGAGCAGGCACTTCACGCCCAGCCCGGTGGCGCGCAGGGCGTCCTCGACGCAGCCGGCCAGGGCGTCGTGGCCACGGGAGCGCAGCCCGGCCCCGCCGGAGTCCGTACGGACCGACGCGCCGGTGTCCCAGGTGCCGCGCGGCCCGGTGAACAGGCAGAGCTCGATGTCGCGTTCGGCACAGCCCTCCACCATCTCGGTGATCTCCGCGTCGGTCAGCATCCATATGCCGCTGCCCTGGCTGATGCGGTGGACCGGAACGTCGAGCCTCGCGGACTCCTCGAGTACGACGCCGAGAACCTCCGGGCCCTCCACGGACGGCACCTCGGTGCGCCAGCTCCCGCCGTCGGGGAAGGAGTGCGGGGAGGCGTCAGCCGGGGACAGGGGCGCCGGGCCGAGGCCCAGCGCCGTGAGTTCGGCGTCACCGGGGCGTCGGGCGCCGGCGGCACCGGGGGGACAGACAGGGGCGTCGTTCACGACTGGTCCTTCATGTTCGGTATTTCGGACGGCATTCGGATCTTTGGGGGTGCGCCGGTACGGAGGCGGTCAGAACGCCGCCGTACCGGCGCACGGCTCAGGGCGGGCCCGTCACGGCCGCAGCAGCACCTTCCCGGTCCCCGGGTCCCCGGACCCCACCAGCGCCACGGCCTCGGCGAACCGTTCCAGCGGGAACTCGTGGGTGATCAGGGGTGCCGGGTCGAGCAGGCCGGCCGTGAACGCCCGCACCGCGTAGGACCAGGCCGACGACGGCGCCCCGAAGACGCTGCGCACGGTGAGCTGGCTCAACGACAGGTGCACCGGGTCGATGCCCACGGCGCCCGGGGTGAACATCCCGGTCAGCACGACCCGCCCGCCGCGCCGCGCCAGCAGACACGCGTCGGCCGCGGTGGACGGCGCTCCGGCCGTCTCCACGACCAGGTCGTACCGGCCTCGCACCTCCTCGGCCTCCTTGGGCACCCGTGCCTCGCTCGCCCCGAAGTCCAGGGCCTGGGCGGCCCGTGCCTCCCTCGGGTCGATCACGGTGAGCTCCGCCGGCGACACCGCCGCCAGCAGCTGCACCGCGAGCAGGCCGAGCGTGCCCGCGCCCAGCACGGCGATCCGCTCACCCGGCTCGGGCGCCCCGGCCCGCACCGCCGCCGCGATCACCGCGGCCGGCTCCAGCAGGGCCGCGGCCCTGAGATCGGCGTCGTCGGCCAGCGGGTGCAGCAGACGCGCCGGGACCACCAGGTGGTCGGCGAACGCGCCGGGGCGGGTGAAGCCCGTCTCGTCGTAACCCGCCGTGCACAGGGAGGTCTCTCCGTGCCGGCACCGCTCGCAGCGCCCGCACGCCCGGAAGCCCTCGGCGACCGTACGCCGTCCGGTCAGCGCGGGGTCGACACCTTCGCCCACCGCGTCCACGGTCCCCGACCATTCATGACCCGGCACCACGGGATAGCGCACGTAGGCCGGGTCGCGGTGGCCGTCGTACACCTCGCGGTCGCTCATGCAGATCCCGGCCGCGGCGACCCGCACCCTGACCTCACCGGGGCCCGGCTCCGGGAGCGGCCCCTCGGCCAGCCGGTGGCTGCCGGGCCGCTCCACGGTCAACGAGCGGGATGCGGCGGTCACTTGGGCTGCCTCTTCTCCCAGCCGTCCGCCCACAGGTCGAACCGCGCCTGCTGCTGCGGGAATTCGGCCGCCGCGTCCACGTCCAGCTCCACGCCGAGCCCGGGCGCGTCGGAGAGCTCGAAGCAGCCGGTGGCGGGGTCGACGGCCGGGGCACCCTTGACGACCTTCTTGATGTCCGCGTCCGCGAAGTCGTTGAAGTGCTCGAGGATCTTGAAGTTGGGCGTGCAGCCGGCGACCTGGAGGCTGGCCGCCGTGAGCACCGAACCACCCACGTTGTGCGGGGCGATCAGCGTGTAGTGGGTCTCCGCGGTCGCCGCGAGCTTGCGGGTCTCCAGGATGCCGCCGATGTGGCCGACGTCCGGCTGGATGATGTCAACTGCCTGCGACTCGAAGAGCTCACGGAACTCGATCCGGTCGTGGATACGTTCACCCGTCGCGATCGGTACGTCGACCTTCTCCGCGACCTTGCTCAGCGCCTTCAGGTTCTCCGGCGGCACCGGCTCCTCCAGCCAGGCCGGCGTGAACGGCGCCATTTCGCGGGCGATCCGCACCGCCGTCGACGGGCTGAACCGCCCGTGCATCTCCAGCATCAGCTCGGTGTCGGGGCCGATGGCGTCCCGCACGGCCTCGATGAGGGACACGGCGTACCGGGTCTCCTCCTGGCCCAGCTCGAAGTGCCCCGTACCGAAGGGGTCGATCTTCAGCGCCCGGTAACCGCGCTCGACGACGCCCTGCGCCGCCTTGTGGTACGCCTCCGGGGTGCGCTCGGTGGTGTACCAGCCGTTGGCGTACGCCTTCACCCGGTCGGTGACCTTCCCGCCGAGCAGCTGCCAGACGGGCACGCCCAGCGCCTTGCCCTTGATGTCCCAGCAGGCCATCTCGATGACCGCGATACCGGACATCACGATCTCCCCGGCACGCCCGTAGTCGCCGTACTTCATGCGCCGGACGAGGTCCTCGATCGCGAACGGGTCGGATCCGGTGACGTGATTGGCCGATGCCTCGCGCAGGTAGCCGAGCAGCGCGTCCGTGCGTCCCAGCATCCGGGTCTCGCCGACCCCCGTGAGTCCCTCATCGGTGTGAACCTGGACATAGGTGAGGTTGCGCCACGGCGTGCCGACTACATGCGTGCTGATTCCGGTGATGCGCACGTGTGTTGCCTCTCAACGTGTTCGGTATTTCGTCGCTCGTTCGAAATGCTGGCGTGACCGTAATGACGGGCCAGGGGAAGTGTCAATGGTTCACGCAAGTACGCTGACGCCATGAGTGATCTCGGGGCGGGTTTCGGTTACTTGATCAAGGGCCAGCGCTGGGCCTTCGGGCACGGCCGGTGGTTCGGCTTCGGCCTGCTGCCCGCGCTGATCACTTTGGTCGTCTACGCGGGCGCGCTGGTCGGACTGGGCTACGGCGCCGACGACTTCGTCGGGTGGGCCACCCCGTTCGCCGACGACTGGTCCTCGCCCTGGCTGGGGCTCCTGCGCAACACCCTGGTCGTCCTGGTCTTCGTCTTCGGGGCGTTTCTCGCGGTCATCACCTTCACCGCGGTGACCCTGCTGGTCGGCCAGCCGTTCTACGAGTCGCTCTCCGAGGAGGTCGACCGCAGCGAGGGCGGCGAGGTGCCCGTGTCGGACCTGCCGCTCTGGCGCGAACTGTGGATCTCCGCCCGCGACTCCGTCCGCATCCTGCTGCGCGTCGCGCTGTACGGGGTGGTGCTCTTCGCCCTCGGGTTCATCCCCGTCATCGGGCAGACCGTGATCCCCGTCCTCGGCTTCTGCGTCTCCGGCTACTTCCTCTCCGAGGAGCTCACCGCCGTCGCCCTCCAGCGCCGCGGCATGCTCCTCAAGGACCGGCTCGCACTGCTGCGCGGCCGCCGCATGCTGGTGCTCGGCTTCGGTGTCCCGCTCGCGCTCGCCTTCCTCGTCCCCTTCGTCGCGGTGCTGCTGATGCCGGGCGCCGTCGCCGGGGCCACGCTGCTGGCCCGCGATCTCACCGCGACGCCCGAGGCCGGCCCGGCTCCGGCCCCGGTGTCCGAGCCGCACGCGCTGCGCAAGGACTGAGGCCGCCGCCGGCCCGGCGGCGGCCTCCCTCCGGTCAGCCGCTGTGGACCTCCAGCGCGGTCCTGACCGCCGACTCCAGGGCGCCCTCGATCCAGGCCGGCTTGACGGACGTGTGGCAGCCGGCGAAGTGCAGCGGCCCCTCCGGGGTGCGGACGTCGGGGAACAGCTCGGTGTGCTGGCCGGGCAGCAGCACCGACGCCTCGCCGTACGCGTACGGGTCACGCATCCAGGACTGGGTGCGGCCCACACCCGTGTAGAACACCTCGATGCGCTGTCCGTACACGTCCTGCACCCCGCCCAGGGTGCGCGGGTAGCGCTCGTCGTCGTCCAGCGAATCCCACTTCAGGGCGTCGTCGGCCCAGCTGTAGGAGGCCAGCAGGACCCCGCCCGCGCTGCCCTCGACGGGGTGCGAGGGCTGGTACATGAACCGGTTGGCGTTGTCCGTCACCGAGCCGCCGCCGATCACGTGGGCCGCCTCCGGCTGATTACGGGCGGTGGCCCTGCAGGCCGCGTAGTGCACACGCTGGTTGGGCGGGATGTGGCCGCGCGGCACGGAGGGGTGCGCTCCCAGCAGCGAACCGTCGGCCGGAGCCTTGCCCAGCCGGTAGGCGTCGTACAGGCCGGGGCGTACGGCCTCCAGCTCCCGCTTCCAGTCCGCCTCGTCGAACTCCCACCAGCGGCGGCTGAATTCGAGCAGCACCTTGGTCGCCGCGTCGTAGTGGACCTCCGTGATCGCCCGCCGCTTGCCGTACGAGAGCGCGGGGGTCACCGGGATGTGCCGCAGCCCGGAGAAGGGCACGGTGATGATCGCCCGGTCGCCGGTGAACGTCTCGCGGACGACGGGGCCGCCCCGGCCCTCGGAGACGGTCTCGACGCTCACGCCGTTTTCGGTGTGGCTGATCCGGGTGGCCCGGCGGTCCAGGTGCACCAGGTCCTTCACCTGTGCGTACATCGCGTCTGCCAGGGTCGCGGTGCCGTCGGGCAGCTCGAAGAACGAAGTGGCCGGGCTGATCAGAGACGCGCCGATGAAGCTGTGAAGGAACGCGAGGTGGAGCCGCGAGGTCATGTTCTCGACGGTGCCGATGAGATCGATGGTGCGCTCGTCGAGCTTGGCCGCCTCGGTCAGGTACCGGTACATCGACCAGTGCCCGTACCGCTGGAGCACCGTCGCCCAGCCTTCGACCAGGGCGCTTCCCTCTTTGCCCTCGATCTCCTTGCGTACCGGGGCGAAGGCGTCCCGCACGATCTGCGAGGCGGGGGTGTCCTCGTAGGCTGCGGGCACACGGAAGGAGCGGTTGACGGCCTGCGGCTTCGCTGCGTAGTCGGCGCGACGGACGCGGACGCCGTTGACGTGGATCCAGGTGCGGTTGGCGGGGCGCCCCTCGGCGTCCACGTCGACCAGGTGGAAACGGCGGGTCTTCAGCCCGAGGTGGGCCATCAGCCCGGTGACCAGCGGATGGCTGTCGGGGATGCGCATCGCGCCGGCCTCGGCGTACTGCTTCGGATCGGCGAAGGGCGGGGCCGACTTCTCGTGCCCGCCGGCCCGGAAGGTCTTGATACGGCCGCCGACACGGTTGCCGTTGGCCTCGATCACGGTGACCTTGTGACCGGCTTCGTGCAGGAGCCGCGCCACGGTGAGCCCGGCCGGCCCCGCGCCGACGACCAGTACCTTCTTGCGCGCGGCCCGGGTGCGGGGCAGGCCCTTGCCCAGCAGGACCTCGCGGTAGCCGGGAACCAGGTCCCGGTCGTTCTCGTCGCGTACGAGGATGGCGCGGGCGACCATGAGGCAGGCGTCCCGGTCGGATCCGGGTGCCGCTCCGGGCGCGGCGGCGGCCCGGGGCGCCGCCGCGGACCTGGGGGCGCCGGTCACGGCGAGGGCAGCGGCACCCGCGGTGGCTCCCGCGATCACGGTTCGGCGGGACGTGAGGACGGGTGACGGCTCATCAGGAGATCTCATGACGGTCACCCTGGTGTACCGCACCCTGCGGACGCGCCGAATCGGCGTCGAATCACCCACCTGTGATCTCGGTGAGGGCGTGTTGACGCAGGTCGAGCAGAAGGAGATTTCAGCGCACCGAGAAGCCGTACACCGTCGTGGACGCGAACTCCTCGCCCGGCAGCAGCACCGTGCTCGGGAATTCCGGGTGGTTCGGCGAGTCGGGGAAGTGCTGGGTCTCCAGCGCGATCCCGGCGCAGGCGCCGAACGGACTCCCGCCGAGGTGGTCGGCGGTGTACAACTGGAGCCCCGGTTCCGTCGTACGAACCGTCAGCAGGCGTCCCGACGCGGGGTCGAACAGCTCGGCGACCGGCTCCCCGCCGGTCTGCTCCAGGACGTAGTTGGTGTCGTAGCCAGGACCCACCGGCTTCGCCTCCCGGAAGTCGAAGCGTGTCCCGTCCACCGGCGCGAACGCGCCCGTCGGGATCGACTCCTCGTCCGACGGGGTGATGTGCCCGGCCGCGAGCCGCAGTTCGTGCCCGAGCGCGCTCCCGCTGTCCGCTCCGGCCAGATTCCAGTACGTGTGATTCGTCAGGTTCACCACGGTCGGCGCGTCCGTCGTCGCCCGGTAGACGATCCGCAGCGCGCCGTCCCCGTCCAGGGTGTACGTCACCGACACCGCCAGCCGCCCCGGGAAGCCCTCCTCGCCGTCCTCGGCGACCCGGGAGAGCCGCACGCCGTCCGGCACCTCCTCGGCGTCCCACACCCGCTTGTCGAAGCCGCGCTCACCGCCGTGCAGGGTGTTGCGGACCTCGTTCCGCGTCAGCCGGTGCGTACGCCCGTCCAGGACGAAGCACCCGCCCGCGATCCGGTTCGCGTACCGGCCGACCACGGCGCCGAAGTAGGGGCCGGTGTGCGTCTCGTACCCCTTGACGTCCGGCAGCCCCAGGGCCACCTCCGCCGGACTGCCGTCCCTCCCGGGCACCACGACGGACTGCACCACGGCGCCGTACGTCAGGACCCGCACCCGGATGCCCTCGCGCTCCAAGGTCCAGCGCCGGACCGGCGTACCGTCCGTGAGCGTGGAGAAGTCTTCGCCGTGTACCGCCGCGCCCGTCGTCATGATCAAGAACTTTACGCGGGGGGCCCGGACGCAGTGACATTGCGGTAGGCGATCTCCGCCAGCCTGGCCTGGCCGTTACGGCCCGGATGGAACCAGTCCCACTCGCTGAGCTGCTCACCGGTGAACCGGTAGTCGAACACCGCCCCGCCGTCGTAGCGGCAGCGCTCGTCCCGCGCACAGACGTCCCGCAGCACCCCGTTGTACGCGACGACCCGCTCCCGCACCGCGTCGCGCCGTGCGACGGCCGCTGCCCCCATGTCGTCGGCGTCACCCAGCATCGACCGGCAGATCCCCAGCTTCCAGATCTGCTTGCCCAGCGGATTCTCCCGCCCTGTCGACCAGAGCCGCTTGAGATCCGGCACGCTCGACACGTACACCTGGGCCTTCGGGGCCGCGGCGCGCAACTGCCGCATCGACGCCTCGAAGGAGGCCTGGAAGTCTGCCTCCGGTGTCATGAGCTCCACCGAGTCACGGCAGGCGTCGTTCGCGCCGATCATCACCGTGACCAGCTCCGGCTTCTCCTTCGCCGCGAGCGCGATCTGATCCGGCAGCTGCGCCATCCTGGCGCCCGACACGGCGTGGTTCCAGCTGTGCGAGGCAGCCTTCGACGCCCCCAGGATGCGTACGGCGAGGCTCCGTACCCCGCTGTCGGTCCCGGTCGCCCAGGACACCTCGGGGCAGTCGGCCAGTACCGAGCAGGCGTCGAAGCCCCGGGTGACGGAGTCCCCGACGGCGGCGATGGACGCGGGGCTCGCGTCCCACGACGGCGTCGGCGAGGGGGAGGGGCTCCGGGCGGCCGCGCCCCCGTCGGAGGTGCAGCTCGTGAGTGCGGCGGTACCGACGACCGCGACCGCCGCCAGGGTGGCTGCGGCTCCCCGGACACGGCGACGTGACGAACGCTCGGACATCCCTGTTTCCCCTCCGGCCACACGGGTGACTGCGCCCCTGGCACAACCGGACAGCCCCAGGCGGCGGGCCGCCACGCCCTCGCGGGTGAATGCTCTGCGAATCATGGGCCCAGGACCGACCGTACGTCACACACCCGGCCCCGGGGCGCGGTAGCTTTTCCCCGTCGAACCAGTGGCGCTCGTCCGGTCGGCGACGGCTCAGCGGGTCCGGTAAGTTATCTCACGTCACATACTGTCCCTTTTCAGGAGATTCCCTCCCGATGCTGTTTACTGATGACAACCTCGGGAGCCGGCCGGAAAGAGGCGGTACGGGCGCGAGGCCGCTGGGGAAGGCGAACCTCGTCCCACACTGGAGGTCCCGGTGACGACACGTGGAGTTCTGTACGTTCACTCCGCACCGCGCGCGCTGTGCCCGCATGTCGAATGGGCGGTAGCGGGTGTACTCGGTGTGCGGGTCCAGCTGGACTGGACCGGGCAGCCGGCCGCCCCTGGCACCTGGCGGTCCGAATTCTCCTGGAAGGGCCGTTGCGGTACGGCTTCGGAGCTGGCCTCGGCCCTCCGTGGCTGGGACCTGCTGCGCTTCGAGGTGACGGCGGAGCCGTGCCCCACTGCGGAGGGCGAGCGCTACAGCTCCACGCCGGGGCTCGGCATCTTCCACGCCGTCACCGGCATGCACGGCGACATCCTGGTCCCGGAGGACCGGCTGCGGGCGGCGCTGGCCCGGTCCCTGAACGGCGAGACGGACCTGGAGGCCGAGGTCGCCAAGCTCCTGGGCAAGCCGTGGGACGACGAGCTGGAGTCCTTCCGCCACGCGGGCGAGGGCGCGCCTGTGCGGTGGCTGCACCAGGTGGTGTGACGGGGCCGGCCCGGGCCTGAGTCTCGGTCGTCGGCCGGGCGGAAACGGCTGCCCTCGGCCGTCCCCCGGACGTGGCCCGGGGAGCAGCCACCTGGTTGGGACTCAGGCCTGTGATTCGGCCCAGAAGTTGAAGATCCGCGAGAAGCCCGCCCGTACGGCGCCACGCCGGGTGAGCACGGACCGGTCGACCCCGGTGAAGAGGACCGCGAGGGAGACGTCGGCGGGCAGGACCCGGCCCGCGGCCCGCACGGTCATCCTCCTGCCGCTTCCGAGGCCCGACTGCCGCACCGTGATGACGGAACCGGGGTCCTCGGAGTCGGGCTGCCGGGACAGCTCGTAGGACCGGCGGTCGATCGCCTTGAGCTGGTACACGTCTCCCAGGTACGACATCCGCAGGGAGCGCCCCCGGTGTGTCGGGGCCCACCGGTTCCGGCTCATCCGCACCAGGCCGTCTCCCACGCGGAGCGTCGAGCGGTTGAGGGTCGGCATCGAAACGACCTCCGCGTGCACGCCACGCGTCTCGAGCACGGCTGTGGGAATCAGGCCACCGCGCACCTCCGTCACGATCGCGTGGGTCACGTCCCGACCCGCCGGGTACACCACCCGGACGTCTCCGAACTCCGCGGACGTCCCCTGCCAGCCGGACTTCTTGAGCCCGACCGGCTGTTTCTCCTTCCAGTACGCGAGCGTGAACGGGCTGATGGTCGCGTGCATGTCTTTCCCTCGCTGGTCGAACGGGTTGACGGCGCCGGCCCGCAACGGCGCGCACATGCGCGAAGCCCGCCTCCCGATACGGGAAGCGGGCCTAGCGGCAGGATCAGCGGGTCAGACCGAACGGAACGCCAGCACCACGTTGTGGCCACCGAAGCCGAACGAGTTGTTGATCGCGGAGATCGGCCCCTCCGGCAGCGCCCGAGGCTCACCGCGCACGATGTCCGCGGTGACCGCCTCGTCGAGGTCGTCGATGTTGGTGGTGGGCGGCGCCATCCGGTTGCGCAGCGCCAGGACCGTCGCGACGGTCTCGATACCGCCCGCGCCACCCAGCAGGTGACCCGTCATGGACTTCGTGGCGGAGATGGCGACATGGTCCAGGTCGTCGCCCAGCACCGCACGCAGCGCCTTGATCTCCGCGAGGTCACCCTGCGGCGTCGACGTGGCGTGTGCGTTCAGGTGCACGACCTCCGACGGCTTCAGGTCCGTCGAGTCCAGCAGGTTCTGCATCGCGGCGGCGATCCCGCGCCCGGTGGGCTCGGGCTGCGCGATGTGGTGGGCGTCGGCGGACAGGCCCTGGCCGAGTACCTCGCAGTAGACCTTGGCGCCACGTGCGGCGGCGTGCTCCGCGGACTCCAGGATCACGACGCCGGCGCCCTCGCCGAGGACGAAGCCGTCACGAGCCGTGTCGTAGGGACGCGAGGCCTTCTCGGGCTCGTCGTTGCTCTTGGACATCGCCATCATGTTGGCGAACGCCGCGATCGGCAGCGGGTGGATGGCCGCCTCGGTACCGCCGGCGACGACCACATCGGCGCGGCCGGTGCGGATCATCTCGACGGCGTAACCGATGGCCTCGGCACCCGACGCGCAGGCGGAGACCGGGGTGTGGACACCGGCCTGGGCGTTGACCTCCAGGCCGACGTTGGCCGCCGGGCCGTTGGGCATGAGCATGGGAACGGTGTGCGGGGAGACGCGTCGTACGCCCCTCTCCTTCAGCACGTCGTACTGGTCGAGCAGGGTGATCACGCCGCCGATACCGGAGGCGATGACCGAACCCAGACGCTCGGGCTGGATCTTCTCGTCCTCGCCGGCCTTGCCGGTGAAGCCGGCGTCGGCCCACGCCTCGCGGGCGGCGATCAGCGCGAACTGCGCCGAGCGGTCCAGCTTGCGGGCGAGCGGACGGGGCAGGACGTCACCGGGGTCGACCGCAGCGAGGGCGGCGATCCTGACGGGCAGTTCGGCGAAACGTTCGCCCTCGAGAGGCTTGACGCCGGACCGGCCGGCCATCAGACCTTCCCAGGTCGATGCGGAGTCGCCACCCAGCGGAGTGGTTGCGCCGATACCGGTGACGACCACGGTGCGATTGGTCGGGCTCACTGGAAAATCTTCTCCACGTGTAGAGGGTCGTGAATCAGCGGCGCCACCGCCGGGTGGCGACACACAGAACGGGCTGGGATCAGCCCTGGTGCTTCTGGATGTAGTCAGCGGCGTCGCCGACCGTCTTGAGGTTCTTGACGTCCTCGTCGGGAATCTTGACGTCGAAGCGCTCTTCGGCGGCGACGACGACCTCGACCATGGACAGCGAGTCGACGTCCAGGTCGTCGGTGAAGGACTTGTCCAGCTGGACGTCCTCGACCGGGATACCGGCGATCTCGTTGACGATCTCGGCGAGACCGGTGACGATCTCTTCCTGAGTGGCGGCCATGTGGCGCTCCTTCGATGTGTTTCTGCAGGGTTCGGGCGGGCGGACCGAAGGTCCGGTGTGCCTAGGGGAGGGTAACGACCGTCGCGGCGTAGACGAGACCCGCCCCGAAGCCGATGATGAGCGCCGTGTCGCCGCTCTTGGCCTGACCGGTCGCCAGGAGCCGCTCCATTGCGAGCGGAATCGAGGCGGCCGACGTGTTGCCGGTGGTTTCCACGTCACGGGCGACCGTGACGTGCTCCGGCAGCTTGAGTGTCTTCACCATCGAGTCGATGATCCGCATGTTTGCCTGGTGCGGGATGAAGACGTCCAGGTCCTCCGGAGAGATCCCGGCCGCTTCCAGCGCCTGCTGGGCGACCTTCGCCATCTCGAAGACGGCCCAGCGGAAGACCGCCTGGCCCTCCTGCGTGATGGCCGGGAACTTGACCTCGCCCCGTTCGTTGAGCGGGAGTTTCGAGACGTCGCCGATGTGCAAGTCGTTCCACGAGACGGTCTGCTTGATCGTCTCGGACTTGTCGCCCTCGGAACCCCAGACCGTGGGGCCGATGGCCGGCTCCTGGGACGGGCCGACGACGACCGCGCCCGCGCCGTCGCCGAACAGGAAGGCCGTCGCGCGGTCCTCCAGGTCGGTGAGGTCGCTGAGCCGCTCGACGCCGATGACGAGTACGTATTCCGCCGAGCCTTCGACGATCATGCCCTTGGCGAGCGTGAGGCCGTAGCCGAAGCCCGCGCAGCCGGCTGAGATGTCGAAGGCGGCGGGCTTGCCCGCGCCGATCTTGTGCGCGATGTCGGTCGCGACGGCGGGGGTCTGCTTGAAGTGCGAAACGGTGGAGACGATGACTCCGCCGATCTGCTCCGGGGTGACACCGGCGTCCGCGATCGCCTTGCCGGAGGCCTCCACGGACATCATCGACACGGTCTCCTCGTCGGAGGCCCAGTGGCGGGTGGCGATACCGGACCGGGAGCGGATCCACTCGTCGGACGAGTCGATCGTCTCGAGGATCACCTCGTTGGGCACGACACGGGTCGGGCGGTAGCCGCCCACACCCATGATCCGTGCGTACGGGGCGCCCTTGCTGGGCTTGATCTTCGACATGCTCTCGGGCTCCTTAGGCGCCTGCGTGCTCGGAGATGAGCGCGCGGGCCGCGTCGAGGTCGTCGGGGGTCTTGAGCGCCAGGGTCCGCACACCGGGCAGCGCGCGCTTGGCGAGCCCGGCCAGGGTCCCACCGGGCGCGGCCTCGATGAGGGCCGTGACACCGAGCGCGGCGAAGGTCTCCATGCACAGGTCCCAGCGGACCGGGCTGGCGACCTGGCCGACGAGCCGCGAGATGACCTCGGCGCCGGTGGCGACCGTCTTCCCGTCGGCGTTCGACACGTACGTCACCTTCGGGTCGGTGACCGTCAGGGCGGTGGCGGCGGCACGCAGCGTGTCCACGGCCGGAGCCATGTGGTGCGTGTGGAACGCGCCGGCCACCTTGAGCGGCACCACGCGGCGTACGCCCTCGGGCTTGTCCTCGGCCAGCGCGGCGATCTGGGCCGTGGTGCCGGCGGCGACGATCTGCCCGGCGCCGTTGACGTTGGCCGGGGTGAGCCCCAGCTTCTCCAGGTGCGGGACCGTGACGTCCGGGTCCCCGCCGAGGAGAGCGGCCATGCCGGTCTCCGTGACCGCGGCGGCCTCGGCCATGCCGAGTCCCCGGGTGCGTACGAAGCGGAGCGCGGCCTCGTCGTCGATGACGCCTGCGAGCGCGGCGGCGGTGATCTCGCCGACGCTGTGGCCTGCGACGACGCCGGGCGAGGCGTCAAGGGCGGCCGCCGAGAGGAGACCCGCGGCGACCAGCAGCGGCTGAGCCACCGCCGTGTCGCGGATCTCGTCCGCGTCGGCCTTCGTGCCGTAGTGGGCAAGGTCGAGCCCGATGGCGTCGGACCATCCCGCGATGCGGTCGGAGGCACCGGGGAGGTCGAGCCAGGGAGTCAGGAAGCCGGGCGTCTGAGCGCCTTGGCCGGGAGCGACGAGTACGAGCACCCTCACACTCTCTCTTGTGGACGGCCCCTGACGCCGGTGGGGACAGGGACGAAGAACCGTCAGGGGAATTGTTGAAGTTCGACAAAAGTCTAGGACTGAGAGTCTCCGGCGGCCAAGCGCCCCAGGATCAGGGCGATCCGCAGCGTGAACGCGGAACGGACGTCGGAGGGTGACCAGCCGGTGACGTCGGTCACACGTCGCAGCCGGTAGCGCACGGTATTGGGGTGCACGAAGAGCATCCGTGCCGCGCCCTCCAGACTGCTCGCCTGCTCCAGATACACACTCAGCGTCTCCAGAAGTGCTGAACCCGCTTCTTCCAGCGGTCTGTAGATCTCCTCCACCAGCTGATCGCGCGCGCCAGGGTCACCGGCCATCGCACGCTCAGGAAGGAGATCGTCCGACAGGACGGGCCTCGGAGCGTCCTGCCACGCCGAGCAGGCCTTGAGACCGGCTGCGGCGGCCTGCGCGGACCTGGTGGCCGCGAGGAGGTCGGGCACCACGGGACCGGCGACGACGGGCCCGGCCGCATACGGGCCGATCAGCGACTTCGCGACGTTCAGGGGGTTGTCGCTGCCGCCGGCGATCACGACCAGGCGGTGGCCGAGGACCCCGGTCAGGACCTGGAGCTTGGCATGCCTGGCGGCCCGCCGGATCGCCTCCACGGTGAGCTCGCTGTCCCCGTCGGGAGCGGTGCCGAGGACCACGCACACATGCTCGGGGGAGTTCCAGCCGAGCGCGGCGGCCCGGGACACGGCGCCCTCGTCCGCCTCGCCGGACAGCACCGCGTTCACCACCAGCGACTCCAGCCGGGCGTCCCACGCGCCACGGGCCTCGGCGGCCTGCGCGTACACCTGGGCCGTCGCGAAGGCGATCTCGCGCGCGTAGACGAGCAGCGCCTCGCGCAGCAGCGACTCGTCGCCGGGCGCCGCGACCTCCTCGATCGCGGTCTCCATGACCTCGATCGTCGTACGCACCATCTCGACGGTCTGCCGCAGGGTGATGGCCCGCGTCAGCTCGCGCGGAGCCGTGCCGAACACATCGGTGGAGATCGCCTGCGGTGTTTCCGGATGCCGGAACCACTCGGTGAACGCGGCGATACCGGCCTGGGCGACCAGGCCGATCCAGGACCGGTTCTCCGGTGGCATCGCCCGGTACCACGGCAGCGTCTCGTCCATGCGGGCGATGGCGTTGGCGGCCAGCCGCCCGGAGGACTGCTCCAGCCGTTTCAGGGTCGCGGCGTGGAGATGGGCGTCATGCGTGGCGGGCTGCTCAGGATCGGGTCGGGGCACGCACACAAGACTGCCTTATCGGGACAGGCGCCCGGAGGGGAGGGGCGGAACGCGGACGGGCGGGGATACCGTGGGGGTGTGATGGACGTACGCCGGTCCGGGGACCGCTTCCGAGGCGGGGACCCCGCGACGGGCGACTCCGCGGGCATCGAGACGCTGCACGCATTCTCCTTCGGGCGGTTCTACGACCCGGACAACCTGCGCTTCGGGCCCGTCCTGGCCTGCAACGAGGAGCGTCTCGCCCCGGGCGCCGGCTTCGCCGAGCATCCGCACAGCCACACCGAGATCGTCACCTGGGTGGTGGAGGGCGAGCTCACCCACCGCGACCCGGCCTCGCACGCCACCGTCGTACGGCCCGGCGACGTCCAGCACCTCAGCTCGGCCGCCGGGGTGCGGCACGTCGAACGCAACGACGGGCAGCACCCGCTGACGTTCATCCAGATGTGGCTGTCCCCCCTGGAACCCGGCGGGAAGCCCTCCTACACGCACGTCGCGGGCATCGCCGACTCCACCCCCTACGCCCTCCCGGAGGCGGGCGCGAGGCTCCACGTGCGCCGGCAGTCCGAGGGCGAGCGCACCGCAGTGCCGGACGCGGCGGGCCTCTACGTCCACGTCGTACGGGGCGAGGTGAGCCTCGGCGGCGAGCTGCTGGGGGAGGGCGACTCGGCGCGGATCACGGAGTCCCGGGGCCTGGAACTGGTGGCGCTGCGGGACGCCGAGGTGCTGGTGTGGGAGCTCGGCGCGGTGTGAGGCGTCACGGTTGCCTCTTCAGCAGCCCGAGTTCGAGCGCCCTGACCACCGCGTGCGTACGGTCGCTGACGTCGAGCTTCGCGAAGACCCGCAGCAGGTGCGTCTTCACCGTGGCCTCCGTGATGACCAGGCGGCGGCCGATCTCCACGTTGGACAGCCCGTCGGCCACCGCGCCCAGCACATCCACCTCTCTCCTGGTCAGCGTCACCGGAGCCGGCTTCCGCATCCGGGCCACCAGCCGCGCCGCGACGCGCGGAGCCAGGACGGTCTCGCCGCGGGACGCGGAGTGGATGGCTTCCACCAGCTGCTCGCGGGTGGCGTCCTTGAGCAGGTAGCCGATGGCGCCGGCCTCGACGGCGCGCTCGATCTCCGCGTCGGTGTCGTACGTGGTCAGGATCAGCACCCGGGTCCGGGTGCGGCCGGCGACGATCTCCTTGGTGGCGCTCGTCCCGTCCAGGACGGGCATCCGCAGGTCCATCAGCGCCACATCGGGCTCCAGCCGCTCGACGAGCCCGACGACGGCCCGGCCGTCCTCGGCCTCGCCGACGATGTCGATGGTGGGTTCGCCGGTCAGCAGGGCGATGACCCCGGGGCATGGTCCTGACGGGCCAGGTCGGTGCGCGGAAAGGGGTGATTCGCGGTAGCTGTCGGGGTCATCGGTGTGACCTCTTGGACGTCGCTGACGGCGAGGGACGCGGGCAGGCGGGTCACGCGCTCGTGGTGGAGCCGGGGCGGATGATCATCAGGACGACGACCACGGCCCAGATGAGGTTGAAGATGCCGGTGAGCATCGTCAGCCGGGCCGCCATGGGACGCGCGGCCTCCTCGGTGGGCGCGTCCTCGTCCCCGGCGAGCAGACGCCGCTGCCCGGGCAGGATGGCGAGGCCGAGCACGGCCGCGGCGATCAGGGTGAGGACGAGCGAGACGATCAGCCAGGCGTCGGTGAGGACCCCGAGCGCGGCGCCGGTCGCTATTCCGAACACCGGCACGAAGACGCCCGCGAGCGAGTAGCCGTAACAGACACGGTGCAGGAGCGCGGCGACCCCTGCGGACCTGCCGTCCCCTTCCGTGCCGTCCAGCGCCCGCAGCGCGTAGCGCGGAAACATCGAGGCGGCGACGGTGATCGACCCGACGGCCACGATCGCGGCGATGACATGGATGGATAGCAGCAGCTTGGTCACTGCGGGTGCCTCCTGCTCGGAACACGCGTATATGTTGGCTGCCAATACATACACTGCCTACGGCTCTTTTGGGTAGGCTGCCTACCTATGAAAGCGGATGCGGTGCGAGGGCACCTCGACGGACTGCTGCTGGCCGTGCTGGAACCGGGCCCGCTGCACGGGTACGCGATCATCGCGGCCGTGCAGCGCCGCAGCGGGGGAGTCGTCGAGCTGCGCACGGGCACGATTTATCCGGCCCTGAACCGGCTGGAGCGGATCGGGCTGCTGAGCAGCAGCTGGGAGTCCGTCGGTGAACGGCGCCGGCGCTGTTACGAGCTCACCGAGGAGGGGCGGCGAACCCTGGCGGGGGAACGGACGGCGTGGGACGAATTCACCACGGCGATCGGCTCGGTCCTCAACCCTCCCACCGCGCCCGGGCTGACCACGTGAACGCCGAAGGCGGACCGGCCGACCCCGTCGCGGACTACGAGGCGGCCCTGACGGCCGCCCTGCACGGACCCGGTGGGGACAAGGCCCGCATGATCGAGGAGCTGCGCGACGGCTTCGCGGACACGGTCGAGGCCCATGTCGACGAGGGGAAGCCCTACGAGCAGGCCGCCCGCCTGGCGGTGCGGGAGTTCGGGACCGTCGAGGAGATTGCGCCGGTCTGCCAGCGCGAACTGACCATCGCCCAGGCCCGGCACACGGCCCGTGCGGCCGTACTCGCCGCGCCCTTCCTGATCGCCTGCTGGTACCTGGCCCGGAGGTCCGGCCTCGCCGACACGGCGTGGCAACTGGCGGGCACAGCCCAGACGCTGGCGGTGTACCTGGCCGGCATCGCGATCGTCGCCGCGTTGCTCGCCGCGTCCACGGCCGCCGCCACGGGTGCACTCGCCCGTCGGCTGCCGACCCCGCACCGGCTGCCCCTGGTGGTCGCCTGGGCCGGCACCACGACCAGCATCGCCATGGCGGTCGCGACGCCCGCGCTCGTCGTCGCCGCGGCGCTCGCCACGGACTGGCCGCTGCTCGCCCTGGCCGGCGTCCTCTCGGCCGCCTCGCACGCCGTGGTGGCGGCTTCGGCCCGCGCCAGCCGCCGTTGCGCCCGACTGGCCCCGGCGTAGCGGGTCACTGATTCCCGGCTCGACCGCCCAGCGGGGGAGTGCCGGAGCGCGTGGATGAGGGTCCGCACGGGAGTCGGCCCTCATGCGGCGGCGCAGCCCCGGACAAGATCGTCCGGGGCTGCGCCGGAGGACGCGTGGCCTCGGTCAAGAGGTGCGGCGGTGCTGCGCCTTCGTGTTGCGGCCCTTGATCCGTACGGTCAGATAGGCGACCAGAGCCACCACGACGACGACCAGGACCACCTTGCTCAGGAGGCCGACGTAGGTCTCCACCACGTCCCATTGACTGCCCAGCCAGTAGCCGGCCATCACCAGGACGCTGTTCCAGACGAGGCTGCCGAGTGTCGTCAGTATGACGAACTGGGGCATCGGCATCCGCTCCAGGCCCGCCGGGACCGAGATGAGGCTGCGGAAGATGGGCACCATCCTGCCGAAGAACACCGCCTTGGTGCCGTGCTTGGCGAACCACGCCTCGGTCCGCTCCAGGTCGGAGGTCTTCACCAGCGGCAGCTTGGCCCACAGCGCGAACAGCCGGTCGCGGCCTATGAGTACGCCGATCCAGTAGAGGGCCACCGCGCCGACCAGAGAACCCAGGGTCGTCCAGAACAGCGCCGAGGTGAGGCTCAGCACTCCCTGGCCCGCCGCGAAGCCGGTGAGCGGGAGGATGATCTCGCTGGGCAGGGGAGGGAAGAGGTTCTCCAGAGCGATGGCCAGTCCGGCGCCGGGGCCGCCCAGGGTGTCGACCAGGTCGGCGGCCCAGCCCGCGATGCCGCCCGTGGGCTCCTGCGGCGCTGCAAGGGTCGAGAGATGCATGGGGGCCTCCAAGGCGGCGGATCGAACGCCCGGGGCCGGCGCCCCGATACCTCTGCATTTTAGAAAGCCTTTACTCGGTGATGGTATGCGGGTTGCCGTTCGATCGACTGCGGGGCCCCGCAGGGCCCGATGTACGGGAGACCGCAGGCCCGTCCACGACTAATCGGCCGGTGTGCCCACGGACAGTTTGTCCAGTTCGCGCATGGCCTGGCTGTGGGAGCTCATCCGGCGTGACACGGTGCCGATGGTGAAGAGCCCGACGCCGGCTGTCGACACCGGCAGGGACAGGCCGAGCAGGGCCACGGCCTCCGGCCAGTCGCGTTCGTCCTGGCAGTAGTCCCCCCGGAACGAGCCTTCGTTGGCCGTGCCGCGATCGGTGAACAGCCGGGATTCGCACTCCCGGGGGTAGTCGTCGTCGGGCTCCTCGTCGACCGAGTACGGCATGAGCAGCAGCACGGCGCACCAGGCCCACAGCAGTGCGGCCAGGGACAGCAGAGCCAGGCCCCACATGCGTGTCTTCCCGGCTCGGTCCCGGAAGTCGAGGTCGTAATCGCGTGATCGCATAGCGGTCGAACCTATCGGAGCCCGAGTACGTCCGGCCCGCCGGGCGTGGGCAGCGGGATCAGCCCAGGAATCGCCGCAGCCACGCGTCCGGTGCGGCGAAGTCCGCCTCGGACGCCGGGGTCTTGCTGTCGCGGACGGGGACGGACGCGGCGCAGCCGTTTGCGGCCTTGCCGCAGTCGCCGCCGTTGGGGGCTCCGTAGTGCCAGGCCGACCAGCCGCGAGAGCCCCCCTCCGTGCCCGGGGCCGTGTCCAGGCGCTCCGAGAAGCCGCGGGTCGGGACCTTCTCCGTCGTCTCGATAAGTCGCCGACGCCTGCCCCCCGTTGCCCCGCGCCGTCGCGGGGGTTCGAGTGTCTCGGCCGCAGGGCCTCTCAGCGGGAGGTGGCGAGCTCCGCCAGTACCGCGTCGGTGAACGGCGTCCAGACCTCGGCTGCCCACGGTCCGAAGGCCCGGTCCGTCAGTGCGACGCAGGCCGCGCCCGCCGTCGGGTCGATCCAGAGGAACGTGCCGGACTGGCCGAAGTGGCCGAAGGCGGCGGGGGAGGAGGAAAGCCCGGTCCAGTGCGGTGACTTGGAGTCGCGGATCTCGAAGCCTAGTCCCCAGTCGTTGGGATTCTGGTGGCCGTAGCCGGGGAGTACGCCCTTGAGGCCGGGGTGCACCACACCTTGCGCCTCCAGGACCGTACGCGGGTCGAGGAGGCGCGGGGCCTGGACCTCCGCCGCGAAGTGGACCAGGTCGTCCACGGTCGAGACGCCGTCCTTGGCCGGGGAGCCGTCCACCGTCGTGGAGGTCATGCCCAGGGGCTCCAGAACCGCCTGGCGCACGTATTCCGGGAACGGGATGTCCGTGGCCTTCGCGATGTGGTCGCCGAGCACCTCGAAGCCCGCGTTGGAATACAGCCGACGGGTGCCGGGAGGTGCCGTGACCCGGTGCTCGTCGAAGGCGAGGCCGCTGGTGTGCGCGAGGAGGTGGCGGACGGTCGAGCCCTCCGGGCCCGCGGGCTCGTCCAGCTCGACGGCGCCCTCCTCGTACGCCACCAGCGCGGCGTAGGCCGCGAGCGGCTTGGTCACCGAGGCCAGCGGGAATCGGTGCGCGGTGGGACCATGGGTACCCAGGAGCGTGCCGTCCGAGGTGACGACGGCGGCTGCCGCAGTGGGGACGGGCCAGTTCTCGATCATCGCCAGGCTCTGCATGGGTACGAGCGTAACGGGAGCCCGAATCCGGGTTCGCCCCCTACGTCGCTTGCCTGGAGTGCACTCCAGGGTTCTAGCGTGGAGGTCATGACGGTGATGGAAAGCATTTCCGCACGCACGGACACCTGCGCTTCGGCTCCGACGGCGCATCCGCGCCCTGCGGGCCAGGACCGCTACACCATCAGCGAGGTCGTCGCCTTCAGCGGGCTCACCGCGCACACCCTGCGCTGGTACGAGCGGATCGGGCTGATGCCGCATGTGGACCGCTCGCACACGGGCCAGCGCCGCTTCAGCAACCGCGACCTGGACTGGCTGTCGTTCGTCGGCAAGCTCAGACTGACCGGCATGCCGGTCGCCGACATGGTCAGGTACGCGGAGCTGATCCGGGAGGGCGAGCACACCTTCGCCGAACGGCAGGAACTGCTGGAGTCGACCCGGCGCGACGTGCGGACCCGGATCGCGGAACTCCAGGGGACCCTCGCCGTGCTCGACTTCAAGATCGACTTTTATGACGGCGCCCGTACGGCGCCGGAATCGGAAAGGGTCTGACCTGATGAGCGAGACCGGAAAGATCGCGACCGTACCGCTGGGCGACGGAGGCCCGCAGGTCGGTGTGCAGGGGCTCGGCTGCATGGGGATCAGCGAGTTCTACGGCGACACGGACGAGGCGGCGGCCCGGGACACCCTGGAAGCCGCGCTGGAAGCGGGCGTCACGCTGTTCGACACGGCGGACGTCTACGGACGCGGGGCCAACGAAACGTTCCTCGCGCCGTTCGTCGGGGCGCACCGGGACGAGATCACGCTGGCCACGAAGTTCGCCATCGAGCGGACCGACGACCCGCACTACCGGGGCGTGCGCAACGATCCCGCGTACATCCGCGAGGCCGTCGAGGGCAGTCTGCGCCGGCTGAACACCGACGTCATCGACGTGTACTACATGCACCGCCGTGACCCGCTCGTCCCGCTCGCCGAGTCGGTGGGCGCGATGGCCGAGCTGGTGCGGCAGGGCAAGGTGAAGCAGCTCGGGCTGAGTGAGGTGACCGGGGACGAGCTCCGGGAGGCGCACGCCGTGCACCCGATCGCGGCCCTCCAGTCCGAGTGGTCGCTCTTCAGCCGGGACGTGGAACGCAGCGCCGCGCCCGCGGCCGTCGAGCTCGGCGTGACCCTCGTGCCGTACTCGCCGCTCGGCCGCGGATTCCTGACCGGGGCGTTCGCGGACGCGGTCAAGGACCTGACGCCCGACGACTTCCGTGCGCACCAGCCGCGCTTCACCGGCGAGAACGCGAAGACGAACGCCGCACTGCTGGAGCCCGTGCACAAGATCGCGGCGGCCCACGGGGCGACGGCCGCGCAGGTGGCTCTGGCCTGGGTGCACCAGCGGGCAGAGGTCCACGGTCTGACCGTGGTGCCCATCCCCGGCACCCGTAAGCGCAGCCGTCTGCTGGAGAACCTCGGGGCGACCCGGCTGACCCTGGCCCCGCAGGAGCTGGAGCTGCTGGAGCCCATCGCGGGCCAGGTGGCGGGGGACCGGTATCCGGACATGAGTAACACGGCCACCGCGCGCGAGTAGGCCGGCGCTCGGCAGCCTGGCCCGGTCGAGGAGCGCCAGTGGTCCTGGCGCTCCTCGACCGGGCCACGCGTCACAGAAGCCGCTTGCGGCCCCAGAGGATGACGAAGGTGGCGACGGCCGCGGTGACGGCGAGCATGATGGCGGCTCCGAGCCACTGCATCGTCTGCATCTGGGAGACGGGGAGATAGTCGAGGGACCAGCCGATGACGTGCTTCGACTCCAGGCAGGCGGTGTGCGCCCGGTCGTTCTCCATCTGATCGAGACAGGTGGTCCAGTCCAGGCGGTCTCCGGATCCGGTGAGGAAGTAGGTGCCCTGTCCCTGCTGCTCCGCCTGGTCAGGCAGCTCCGGCGGTACCAGACCGTGCCCGACGCCCTTGTCGGTGTTGATCGACATGACGTGCCCCAGGCTCCGCCAGACCTCGCTCCAGGCGAACTCGATCGCCACGGCGATGCCGAGCGTGACCACCATCGACACCAGCGTGCGGCGCAGGAGCAGGCCGACCGCCACGCCCACGGTGAACGTGAGCAGGGCGTAGGCCACCGGTACGACCCCCGTGACGCTGAAGAAGGAGGTCCAGATGAGGGCGTCGGAAAGCCCCTTGAGCGGGCTCCACCACCAGGTGAGCACGGCGGTGAGCATGCCGGTCGACAGAGCGAGCACCGCGGCGGGAACGGCGAGTTTCGTGATGAGCCACCGCAGTCGGCTGACGGACTGCGAGGTCACCAGCTTGGCGGTCCCGGTCTCCAGGTCGCCCGCGATGAGCGGAGCCCCGAGGAAGACACCGGCCAGGACGGGGATGTAGCTGAGGTAGCCCCCGATGCTGTGCAGACGGTCGACGTGGGTCTCGAACTCGGGCGGCAGGCCGCCCAGCCTCCGCGAGTTCGGGTCCTGGGTGGCCAGGAAGTCCATCGTCTGCCCGCGCAGGTGGACCATGACGGACACGCCGACGACCATGACGGCGATGAGCGTCCAGAACGCGGCGCGGTGCTGGCGCCAGACGAGCCAGACCGGACCGCCGAGCCGGGGGATCCAGCTGTTCCGCAGGGATCCGGCGGGCGCCGCAGGGGCCGGGTCACGGGTGAGGGTGGTCATGCGGTCACAGCCTTCTGCCGGTCGCGGGTGATGATGTCCTGGATGTCGCCGACCTGGGCGCTGGGAGCGATCAGCGGCGGTGCGTCGGGTGACCGCAGATACGCCAGCAGAAGTTCCTCCAGGGTGGGAGGCTCGGCCTGCCCGCCGTACTCGACCGGTCCCCCGAGACGCACCAGGACGCCCGGCCGGCCCTCGTTGCGGGGCTCGATGACCCTGTGCGGCGCGAGTGCGGGGGACGAGCCGTCCCCGGAAACGGCGAACAGCGCGTGTGCGGCGCGCAGCTCGTTCACCTCGCCCGCGAGACGAAGACCGCCGTTCGCGATGACGAGGAGGTAGTCGCAGATGTGCTCCAGCTCGGCGAGCATGTGCGAGGAGACCAGCACCGTGGTGCCGTGTTCCGCGGCCTCCTTCGTCAGGGTGGCCATGAGCTCGCGGCGGACCAGCGGGTCCAGATCGGCCATCGGCTCGTCGAGAATGAGCAGATCAGGGCGCTTCCCGAAGGCCAGGGCGAAGGCGACGCGGGTGCGCTGCCCCCCGGACAGTGTTCCGACCTTCGCGTCCAGCGGCACCTGGCCCGCGCGGACGATGCCCTCGGCGACCTCCTGGTCCCAGCGAGGGTTGAACTCGCGGCCCAGCCGCAGGGTTTCCGCCACGGTGAAGCGCCGGAACAGCGGCTTCTCCTGGGTCAGGAACGCGGTCCGCAGGACGGCCTCGGTCGACCCCGGCGCCGCGCCGAACACCCGCAGGGCGCCGGTCGTCGGCCGGATCATGTTCGTGGCCAGGCCCATCAGGGTGCTCTTCCCGGCGCCGTTGGGGCCGACAAGGCCGCACACCCGCCCGGCCGGCAGCCGGAAGGAAACGTCCTGCAGGGCCCAGCCGCGCCGGTACTTCTTCCCGAGCTCATGGGCCTCGATCGCCGCCGCGCCGAGCGGCGGCCGCACGAACTCCGTTCCGCTTCCGTGTTGCGACTCTGCGTGATCCATCCGTGGCTCCTGTGCGTGGGGGAGGGGCGGGCCCTGTATGTGCGGGGAGGGGCCGGCCGTGTGCGTGGTCGACCGCTGGGTCGCGATATCGCCTGCGCGGGGTTCCGCTTCGAGGCGAGGCCGGCCGCGATCGTGACATCCTCACTCGTGTGATGAACGGCGAACGCCGCCCGGTGGAGACAACTCTCGTCCGTCGCGCCTCGTGGCGGATCGGGCGAAAGACAGATCATGCGCGGCCGACTCCGACTTTCGGCCGGTCGGCGGGAGGACGGTGAGAGAGATGCCGGAGAGGTTGGCCGCACCCACAGCCACACGAGGGAAGGCCCATCCGCAGCTACTTGTCACGGTCCGGATGATGCTGGTCGTGGGCTTGCTCGGCCTTGTCGTGCTGGACTGGGTGGGCGGCGGCTTCTACACGATCTGGGACGCCGGCCCCTCAGCGCTGGGCCCCGCCAAGCTGGGTGGCGCCCTGCTCGCCATCGCTCTCGTCGTAGCATCTCCCCGGCTCGGCAGCCGGGCGCTGCCGGCAGCCGGCTGCACACTCGCGGTCGGGTCGCTGTGCCTCTCGGTGCTGCTGCACTTGGAGTTGTCGATCGGCTCGCAGGCGCTGGGATACGCCGAACCGGCGGCTCTGGTGTGGCTCCTGCTGGTCGTCGCCCGGCGCGGGGTGCCGTCGTGGGCGGCGGTGGCCGTCCCCGTGCTGTTCATGGCGATCGTGCTGCGGCCGGTGTCGATCTCGGCGCGGCAGTCCACCACCATCATGGCGCTGCTCTTCGCCCTGGCAGCGGTCACGGCGTTGGGCGTCGGCCTGGGGATGCGCCTGCTGCTGGTGGACCGGCGGCGGCAGGCGGCCGCGCTCAGGCTGGAGCAGCGGACGGAGTTCGCCAGGGACCTGCACGACTTCGTCGCCCACCATGTGACCGGCATCGTCGTACAGGCGCAGGGAGCCCATGCGATCGCGGACCGGCGGCCCGAACTGGTGCCGCCCGCGCTGCAGCGGATCGAACAGGCGGGCTCGGAGGCGCTGACGTCCATGCGGCACATGGTGGGGATGCTGCGCGACGCCGACGGAGAAGTGGCACTGACGCCACTGGCGGGCATCGGCGAAGTACGTTTGCTCGTCGAGGAGTTCTCGGCCGTCGGCGGTGCCCGGGCCCGGCTCGATCTGGAAGGGACCTTCGACGACCTGCCGGTGGAGGTGACCACCACCGCACACCGGGTGGTGATGGAGGCCCTCACCAACGTACGCAAGCACGCCCATGGATGTACTGAGGTGCGGGTCCGCGTGGACCGTTCGGGAAACCGGGTCACCGTACGGGTCGGCGACGACGGACGGCCGCGCCACGTCTCGCAGAGCGGCTTCGGGCTGAAGGGCCTGTCCGAGCGGGTGGGCCTGATCGGCGGAAGCGTCCAGGCGGGCCCGGTGACGGCCGGCGGCTGGGCCGTCGAGGCGACGCTCCCGGTGGTCACGACGGCAGGAAGGGTGGCTTCATGACGATCCGTGTGCTGATCGCCGACGACCAGGCCATGGTCCGCGCGGGGTTCGCGATGATCCTCGCCGCGGAGGACGACATCGACGTCGTCGCGGAGGCCCCGGACGGGGCGCACGCGGTGGAACTCGCCGAGCGCCACCGGCCGGACGTGGTGCTGATGGACATCCGCATGCCCCGCATGGACGGGCTGGAGGCACTGCGCAGACTGACTCGGCCCGGCACCGTGAACCCGCCGAAGGTCGTCGTGGTGACGACGTTCGACGACGACGAGTACGTCGAACGCGCCCTGAGCGAAGGCGCCTCCGGTTTCCTGATCAAGGACTCCGGCCCGGCCCTGCTGGTCGAGGCCATCAGGGCGGCCGCCTCCGGTGAGGCGCTGGTGAGCCCGGCCGTCACCGTCCGGCTGCTACGGCGCCTCAACAGCGCCCGTCCGGCACCTCGGAAGCCGCACACCGCGCTCTCCGCACGGGAGGAGGACCTGGTACGTCTGGTGGCCAGAGGGCTGACCAATGCCGAGATCGCCACCGAACTGTCCATCACGGTGGGCACGGTGAAGACGCATCTCAGCAACGTGCAGATCAAGGTGTCCGCCCGTAACCGTGTGGAGATCGCCGCGTGGGCCTGGGAATCCGGTCTGGTCGACGGGCGCCGGTAGGCCGGGGCACGGTCCCGGTGCCCTCAGGCCGGCCGAAGCGCGAAGACCGCGAAGCCCGCCGCGAGCAGTCCCGCCGCCGCCCGGCGGGCGTTCCCGGCGCGGCTGCCCCTGGTGTCCCAGGGTGCCTCGAACCGGCGGGCGTACCGGGAGATGAGGACGAGCAGAGCGGCGAACAGCGGCATCCAGGCCAGTCGGGCCAGGATCCAGCCGATCGAGTCCGGATCCGTCGTCAGCCCCGGCACCACACCGGCGAACGACGCGGGGACGGCCGCGGCCAGCATCGCCGTCTGGTGCCAGCACAGGATCGTCATCGCCGACAGGTTGATCACGACCACGGGCGCCCAGAGGACGGGACGGTGCAGTGCCCGGCCGATCCGGCCGTGCAGCAGGACCGCCGCGCCGCTCTGCGCCGACGCCAGCGCGAGGACCAGCAGCGACGGTGGATGCGAATTGGTCCGCGCCTCGCCCGGTACGCCGACCATCGACGCCGGGTAGTGGAAGGCGAGCAGCAGCACGGCGAACAGCACCGTACCGCCGACGAGCAGGATCCGGGCCCCGCGCCGGCTGAGGCGGCCCTCCCCCCAGGAGACACCGAGCTGGTAGGCGAAGAGCCAGCCGGGCAGGATGTTCAGCAGGCTCAGCCAGGACGGCACGGCGTCCGCGTACGGCCCGTAGCGCAGGAAGTCGACGACGGCGACCGAGCAGATCAGCGGGGCCGCCGCCCACCCGCCGAGCCGCCTGGCCAGGCCTACGCAGTACGGCGTGAGCGCCGTGACGACGGCGTACACCCCGACGAACCAGAGCGGCTGGATCACCAGCTTCGCGCCCGTACGCAAGGTGGCCTCAGGCACCCCCGCCGCGTACAGCACCGGGATCATCAGCGCCCACACGGCGGTCACGCCGAGCACCGGCCTGCCCAGCCTGACCATCCGGGCGCGCAGCCAGACGCCGGTGGTGGACGGCCTGCGGTGGTAGGAGTGGACGGAGGCGTAGCCACCGACCAGGAAGAAGACGCCCAGCATCTGGAGCACCCAGCTCACCGGCGAGAACACGGCGAGTGTGGAGAGCGGGCTGGCGTTGTGCAGGGCGCCGTCGCCGTCCACGGATAATCCGCCGAGCAGCCAGTGACCGGCCGGGACGGCCAGCAGCGCGAGGGCGCGCAGACCGTCGACCGCGCGGTCGCGATGCGCGGGGGTCCGCTCGTCGATCCGGGAGGCCAGCTGCCGCACGCTCATCGGGAGGCCCCCTCGGCGATGGCGGCGAAGGCGCGGAGCGAGTCCGTTCCGGGGACGAAGTAGCCGGTGTGGCCCTCGGCGTCGTACGCCGGCACCCGGTGGGCCCCGAAGTCCTCGGCGGACGGGTCGGGGCCGTGTCCGAGGCCCGCCACCTCGACATGCGGTACGCCGTCGATCCAGTCGGTGTCGTTCTTGGCCGCCCAGACTTGGGCGGTGGTGTGCAGACCGGCCACGTCGTCGGCGCGCATCCCGGGGGAGCCGAGGACGACCACGTCCGTGGCACCGAGCCCGGAGGCCGCGAGTCCGCACACCACCGAGCCGTAGCTGTGGCAGAACACGACGGGTGCGGGCAGCCCGTCGGCGGCCAGTCCCGCCGTGAACCGGGTCAGCCGCTCCGCCCCTGCCTCGGCCAGCGTGCCGGTCGCCGCGTCCAGGCCGAGGCCGACCGGGGTGGTGTAACCGGCCCAGGCGATCACCGCGTTGCCGGGGCCCGTCTCGGCGTACAGCGACTTCGCCATGCCCGCCGGGGTGCCGTACCCGTTGCCGCTCCGGTCGAAGGTTCCGGCGTCGATGTCCGAGCCGGGCACCACGACGGACACATGACGCGCGGAGCGCAGGTCCCCGAACACCTCGGCGACCTGGCCCCGTCCGCGCGGGTCGAACGCGAGGATCTGCCGTCCGGGAGTGGCGAGGCGGGCGTACCGGGGATCGTGGGAGGCCCGCAGTGCACGGGCGTTGGCGCGGTAACGGAGCTCCAGCGGCGCCCCGTCCAGATTGCCGACCACCAACGGGTGCCGCTCCAGCAGCTCCTGCTGCTCCGCCGCGCTCAACCCCCGTATGAACCGCTGGACTTGTTGCGAAGTTGCGCGGGCCGGGTCGGGCAGCTCCCGTCCCGGCACCCCGTCGGCACGCCATGAGGCACTGCCGGGCGGCGGCCCCGTCACCGCCCGCTGGCTGCTCCCGGACGCCCAGCCGGCGGTGCCCGCCACCACTGTGGCCGCCAGTGCCACCGCGGCCAGGGTCCTCGTGAATCGGCGCATCGTGCCCTCCCCGTACTGCTTGCGCACACCGTTCGGTGTGCAGGGGAGGAAGGTAGGAGGACGACGGGTGACAGGGCGTCACCCCACGGAGCCGACTGGCCGGTGCTACCGGGGTAGGGGGCGTACGGGGGGACAGCCCTACGCCGCACCGGGGGATGCCGGGAAGCTACGCCTCCCCCGGAGCCACCAGCCCCGACTCGTACGCGAAGATCACGGCCTGCGCCCGGTCCCGGAGGCCGAGCTTGGCCAGCACCCTGCCGATGTGGGTCTTCACCGTCTGCTCGGCCAGCACCAGCCGCGCCGCGATCTCCTGGTTCGACAGGCCCCGGGCGATGAGCTCCAGGACCTCCGTCTCACGTGGTGTCAGGCCGTTCAGTCGCAGTGCCGGTCCGCCGGTCGGTGCCGCCGGGCGCTGACGCGCGAAGTCGGCGATGAGCCGCCGGGTCACGGACGGCGCGAGCAGCGCGTCGCCCGCCGCCACCACCCGCACCGCCGAGATCAGGTCCGCCGGCGGGGCGTCCTTCAGCAGGAACCCGGACGCCCCGGCGCGCAACGCCTCGTAGACGTAGTCGTCGACGTCGAACGTGGTGAGCATCAGCACCTTCGGCCGGTGGACCACACCCACCGGAGGGCTCAACAGCTCGCGGGCGGCAGCCAGTCCGTCCATCTCCGGCATCCGGACATCCATCAGGACGACATCGGGATGCACCGTCCTGCTGACCTCGACGCCCCTGCGCCCGTCCGGGGCCTCGCCCACCACATCGATATCACTCTGCGCGGCCAGCAGCGCGGCGAACCCGGCCCGCACCATGGCCTGGTCGTCGACGATGATCACGCGGATGATCACGGTTCCTCCGGAGTCACGATGCCGAGGGCGGCTGGGGCGGCGGCAGCGGGAGCCGCGCGGCCACCCGGAAGCCTCCGTCGGGCAGGGTGCCGGTGTCGAGTGTGCCGCCGGTCAACCGTACGCGTTCCCGCATGCCGACCAGCCCGTGTCCCGTCCCCGACACCTCCAGCGGCGAACCCGGCTTCTGCGCAATGTCGTTGACGATCAGCACCGTCAGATGGCCGTCGCGCGCCGTGACCGACACCCGGGTCCGCGCCCCCGGCGCGTGCCGCACCACATTGGCGAGCGCCTCCTGCACGATGCGGTACGCCGACAGATCCACCGCCTGCGGTACGCCGCCCCGCTCCACCGCCTCCCGCACGTCCGTCGCCAGCGACAGCTCGGCCGGGAGCCCCGCCCGCACCGTCGCCTCCACCAGCTGCTGCAACCGGTCGAGCCCCGGCTGCGGGGCCAGTTCGCCCCGGCTGCCGTCACTGCGCAGCACCGACAGCAGCCGTCGCATCTCGGCCAGCGACTCCCGGGCGCCGGCCGCGATCGATGCGAACTCCGCCTGCGCCTCCTCGGAGAGCCCGCTGACCCGGTACGGAGCCGAGTCGGCCTGCACGGTGATCACCGACATGTGGTGTGCGACCACGTCGTGGAGCTCGCGGGCGATCCGGGTGCGCTCCTCCAGCACCGTCCGCTGTGCCCGCTCGGCCTCGCTGATGGTCCATTGTTCGACGAGCCGGCGCTGGGCCTCGCTCCGTTCCCGTACCGAAGTCCCGATCACCAGCACCACAGCGCCGAGAATGAACAGCAGGAGCGCGCCGCCGTCGCTGCGCACGGGCGCGATGAGGTGCAGCAGCAGTCCGGCCGCGCCTGTCGCCAGCCACACACCGATCACGGTGTGCCTGCTCTCGCGCAGTCCCAGGGCCAGCAGCACGAAGAGGTAGCCGACGATGACCGGCGGGGTCCACGGCCAGATGTCGCCCTGCTGCTCGGGCCGCGCCAACAGCACCAGGGCGCCCACGATGTCGGCGGCGAAGACGATCCACCAGGCCTGCAGCGGCCGGTGCGCCAGCATCAGCAGGGGCACGGCCTGTCCGACGGCCAGCGCCCCGGCGATCCCGCCGCGTACCCCGTAGTCGTCGGTCAGCACCTGGATCGTGACGGGGACGAAGACGGCGGCGAGGGCGAGCACCACCGCGTGCGGCAGCAGTCGCAGCCAGCGTCTCGGGGACTCGGCGAACAGCGGGGTCGGCGGGTGGGACGCGTGGGACAGCCCGTGGGCGAGCTCGCGCAGATTGCGGCGGGCGGCGATCAGCAGACCGTCTGCGGGCGGGGGCCCGGCGGGAGAGGAAGGCATGATCGGGTCAGAGTAGGTGCGCGGTGCGCCGGGCGGCGTCATACCGGGGGTGGACTGCGGGCCCTCGGCCCCGTACCGGGGTAGGGGGCCCGCCCCCTTACCGCTCGGCACACCGACGCTTCACAGCTCGGCGAGGAGCTCAGCCTTCTTCGCGCTGTACTCCGCGTCCGTCACGAGACCCGCCTGGTGCAGCTCCCCGAGGTGCATGATCCGCTCGGCGATGTCCGCCGGGTCGCGCCGCGCGCCACCCACCGGGACCGGAGCGGTCGCGACCGGCACCGACTGGGTCCGGCGGACGGACTCCAGGACCGCCGCGGCGAAGGGCAGCGACTCGTGCACCGGCCCGTAGCCCAGGCCGAACACGACAGCGGCGGGATCCTGGTCCGGCTGGACACGCGCTACGGACGCCTGTCCCGCGCCGGGCACCGGGCCGCACGCCTCGGAATCCGCCGCCGCGCCGCGCGGTACCAGTCGGAGATACCCCTCTACGGCCTCGGGCGAACGCCACTCGATCCCGCCCAGCTCCGCCACGGGGAACGTCTGATCGCCCGCCTTCCACTTGGCACTCGACGCGCCCGTCCAGAACCATCGGAAGGAGACCAGGGACCCGTCGAAACCGGCCCGGCCGTCGTACGCCTTGAAGTGCATCGGCGCCTCGGGGGCCGTCACCAGGAAGCGTTCGGCGGGCAGGGACGCCTCGGGTCCGAGCAGGGCGCGCAGCTCATCGGCGTAGTACTCGGCGAGCGTCTCGCGTTCGGCGGGCAGCACCAGTCGGTAGGGGTCGATGCCCTCCTTGAGCTGCCCGGCCGCAGCCTCCAGCAGTGGATCGGCACCGGGTCTCGGCACCGCGTGCAGGACCACCGTGCCCCGCTTGCCCGGGGTGAGCGTCACCGAAGACAACGCCGCGTACGGAATGCGGCGTTCACGCAGGCTCTGGAAGAGCCTCGGCGTGCGGATTCCCCGTTCGAAGCGGACGAGCACGGAGTCGGCGTCGAACTCCCAGGTGGCCTGAATTCCGGCCAGCACATCACCCATGTGCCTCATCGTAGGTGGCACAGGCCCGCACGTCCCCCTTCGGTACAGGCGAAATCGGGCAGGCCGTTCGCCGTTCTCTACGCGCGTCAGACGTCTTTCTACGCGCGTCAGACCTCTGACTTGCCGGAGATCTGCCGGTGGCACGTGCCGCCGGTGCTCGCGCAACTGACCGAGTCATAGGCACCCACACCGATCGCGGCGAAGTTGCTGAGGCTCTCCGTGCCCGGCTCGAAATAGCCGCTGTGTCCGATCGCGCCGTCAGCCGACACGATCCGCGCGCCGAAGGCCGGGTCGACCGGATCGGCACCGTGTCCGAGCCCGCCGACCTCCATGTTCGGCACATCCTCGATCCAGTCGTCGCCGTCCCGCATCGCCCACACCCTGGCCCCGGTGTGCAGAGCGGCGGCGCTGTCCACCCGCATCCCGGGACTGCCCGCGACTGCGATGTCGGACACCCTGGACGGCAGCTCGTGCGCGGCCATGCCGCACAGCACCGAGCCGTAGCTGTGGCAGAACAGCGAGACGTCCGACGTGCCGGGCAGGGCCCCGACGAGGGCGTTCAGTCGCACCGCCCCCTCTGCCGCGAGTCCGCCCAACGCGGCGTCCATGCCGATTCCTGCGGGCGCCGTGTAGTCCGCCCACGCGATGACCGCCGTACGGGAACCGGGGCGCGCCGAGCGCTCGGCGCCGTACAGCGACTGCGCCATGCCGACGGGCGCCGCGTTCTTCTTGATGCCGCTGCGCTCCAGCGTCAGAAGATTCGTGTCGACCCCGGGCACGACGACCGAGACCCGCTCGGCCCGTTCCAGGTCCCCGAAGACCTCGGCCGCCCGGCCGCGGCCCGACGGGTCGAAGGTGAGGATCTGCCGGTCGCCGGCGAGCAGGGAGCGGAAGCGTTCGAGCCGGAGTACGGCCTGATGGCGCCCGTCCCGGGAGAGCCGCACGTCCCGGGTCCGCTGTTCCTCGGCGGATTCCGACTGCACCAGGGCGTGCCGGTTGGCCCGGTACCGCAAGGTGACCGGAACGCCGTTCAAATTCCCCACCACCAGCGGGTACTTGTCGGCCAGGGCTACCTGCTGGCCCGCCGTGAGCGTCGCGAAGAAGTGCGCCAGCCGGTTCGCCGGGGCGCTCACGTCCGGGAGGGCGTGACCGGCTATCCGGTCCTTCGCCCAGGAAGCGAGGGCGGTCTCGCGCGGCGCGGCGGAGTGCTGATGACGTACGGCGGTCCATCCGGTGGTCGCCAGCATCACGAACACGACCGCGATGGCGAGCAGCGCGCGCCATGCGGTGAGAGTGGGGGAGGAGTCGAAGGAAGTCACTGCGCCCCACCCTAGGAGACGCGCGTGTGACGTCGTTGCGGGGGTGATGCGGATCACTCGACCGCGGGGAATTGACCGTCCGTCTCTTACGCTCCGTGTGCGCCGGGCCCACGCTCCGGCGCGCCGGAAGGGCGTCGACTGTTCGAAACGGCCGGCGAGTCCGGGGCGCTGTGAGTTCGGCCATGCCGGAGCGGTGAGGGGTGCAGCACACGTGTGCGGTTCGCGTAAGGACGTACCTACGAGGCGCGCCAGCTCTCGGACAGTGCAGGTCCGAGCTGGTCCAGGTGGATTTCGGCCAGCTCCCGGAGCGCATCCACTCCCGCGTCCTTCCGCCGGCCCCACAGCTGTCCGGTCAGCCGCATCACCCCGGAGAAGGCGGCGACGGCGACCCGGGGGCGGGGATCCGCCTCCAGGTCGAGCCCCTCACGCTCCGCGATCAGCAGGGCGGTCTGCTGCTCCAGGCCGATATGGCGCCGCATGTGGGCGGCGTGCAGTGCGGGGGTCGATTCGATCACCCGGTAGGCGCGTACTTGGAGTTCGGCCGTGATGTCGTCCGTCTCCGTCGCGGCGGGGGTGTTCCAGACGTTCAGGGCGGCCCGGCGCAACGCCTCGAACGGGGCCTCTGCGGCGGGACGTCGACGCAGCTCCGCGAGGAAGCGTGCGTCAACCGCCTCCTGGACGGCGAAGACGACGGCCTCCTTGCTCGCGAAGTAGCGGAAGAAGGTGCGCTGGGAGACCTCGACGACGTCGACGATCTCGTCGACGGTGGTCCGGTCGTACCCCTGCGTGGTGAAGAGCCGGAGGGCGGCGTGCAGCAGGGCCTCGCGGGTGCGCCGTTTCTTGCGTTCGCGCAATCCGGCCGGAGCGCTCGGCAGGTGAGCCCCGGATGTCTGCCTGCGTGCCACGTACCGGACCTCTTTCCCGTGCTTTTGCCTGCTCAGCCTACCTGTGGGCTACGCGACAGCTACTGTCTTGCTTATTGCTTTGTCAACTGTCAGTAGCTGACATAACGTCCTTCGCATGACTAGTCAGCCCACTGTCGAGAAGGCGCCGCAGGAGCCTGAAGACATCCTTGCCCCCGCACCGGCGAAAGGACTGCGCGGCCACCCATGGCTGACGCTCTTCGCCGTCGCCATCGGCGTGATGATGGTGGCGCTCGACGGCACGATCGTCGCGATCGCCAACCCCGCCATCCAGCAGGACCTCGGCGCCTCGCTCGCCGACGTCCAGTGGATCACCAACGGCTACATGCTCGCCCTCGCGGTTTCCCTGATCACCGCCGGCAAGCTCGGTGACCGCTTCGGCCACCGCCAGACCTTCCTGATCGGCATCGCGGGATTCGCCGCCGCGTCGGCCGCCATCGGCCTCTCCGACAGCGCGACGCTGGTGATCGTCTTCCGGGTGCTGCAGGGACTCTTCGGCGCGCTGCTGATGCCGGCGGCGCTCGGCCTGCTGCGCGCCACCTTCCCCGCCGAGAAGCTGAACATGGCGATCGGTATCTGGGGCATGGTGATCGGCGCCTCGACCGCGGGCGGCCCCATCCTCGGCGGCGTGCTCGTGGAGCACGTCAGCTGGCAGTCCGTCTTCTTCATCAACGTGCCCGTCGGTGTGATCGCGTTGCTCTTCGGCTTCGTGATCCTCAGGGACCACCGGGCCCCGAACGCGCCCAAGTCCTTCGACATCGGCGGCATCGTCCTGCTGTCGCAGGCGATGTTCTGCCTCATCTGGTCCCTGATCAAGGGCTCCGAGTGGGGCTGGGGCGACTGGAGGACGCTCGGCTTCCTCGGCGCCGCCCTCGTCCTGTTCTTCGTGTTCGCACTCTCCCAGAAGAACGTCCGTGAGCCGCTGATCCCGCTGGCCATGTTCCGCTCCGTGCCGCTGTCGGCCGGTGTGGTCCTGATGGTGCTGATGGCGTTCGCCTTCATGGGCGGCCTGTTCTTCGTCACCTTCTACCTGCAGAACGTCCATGGCATGAGCCCGGTCGACAGCGGTCTGCACCTGCTGCCCCTGACCGGAATGATGATCGTGGGCTCACCGCTCGCCGGCGCCGCGATCACCCGGTTCGGCCCGCGCGTACCGCTGGTCGGCGGCATGGTGTCCGTCGCGGTCGCCATGTTCGGCATGTCGCAGCTGACCATCGGCACCGGCACGCCGACCATGTCGCTCTGGTTCGCGCTGCTCGGTTTCGGTCTCGCACCGGTCATGGTCGGCGCCACCGAGGTCATCGTGGGCAACGCCCCGATGGAGCTCTCCGGTGTCGCGGGCGGGCTCCAGCAGGCCGCCATGCAGGTCGGCGGCAGCCTCGGTACGGCCGTCCTGGGCGCCGTCATGGCCGCCCGGGTCGACGCGAAGCTCGTCGACAACTGGAAGGCCGCAGAGCTTCCGCCGGTCGACCCGGCGCAGCTGGACCAGGCTTCCGCGGCCATCAAGGTCGGTATGCCGCCGGTGGCCCCCGGGACCCCGCCGGAGATGGTGGCGAAGATCACGGGCGTCGCCCATGACACGTTCGTGTCGGGCATGAGCGCGGCCTTCATGGTCGCCGGGATCGTCGCGGTGGTGGCCGCCCTGGTCGCCACGTTCACCAAGCGCGGCGCGAACGCCGAGGCGGGGATGGGCGCGGGCCACATCTGATCGCTGCCCGACACCTGATCCGCCCCGGGCGCCCCGGAGGCGCAGGCGTCAACACAGCGCACCGACAGCCCCGCCGGACGGTTCCGGCGGGGCTGTCGCCTATCAGGGTGATCCGCCGCCCGGCCCCTTCCCGGCCCGTACTTCCCCAGGTCAGAGTGCGGACATGGCGAGCCACCCGGCTCACTCGACCACGGGGGTTGATCCACCATGCGCACCATGCGTACGACCGTCCTTGCCGCCACCCTGGCGGCCACCGCACTCGTCCTGGCCACCGCCCTGTCCTCGGGCGCCGCACCGGCGGCCCACCACGGGCCCACCGGGCAGGAGCGCACCCGCAGTGCTCCGCACGCCGCACCGGCCGGGCTCGCTCCGTGCGGAGCGGGACAGCTGTGCCTCTGGGCGAAGCCCGATTTCACGGGGGGCGCGCAGGTCCACGAGCTGTCCACCGTCGACATCGAGAGCTGCGTCCCGCTGCCGGCCGGCGGGGCGGCCCAGGCACTCGTGAACCGCACCGGGCGGCCCGTCACCACCTACCAGTCGGCCGAGTGCGCCGAGACCGGCGAATTCGAGACGTACCCGGGCGGCGGCACCTGGGTCCCCCGGTCTCCGTACACGGTGAGGGCCTTCAAGATCTGGGAGAGCTGAACCGGCCGGCGCACGCCGAAGGGCGGCGGAGCCGTGAAGCTCCGCCGCCCTTCTTCCGGACCCGCGTGTTCCCTACGCGTGGTCCTTACGCGTCACCGCCGGCCGGGCCGGGGCCGGCAGCGGCCACGTCCAGCAGCTCGTAGCGGTCGAGCGCCGTCTTCAGCGCCGAACGGTCGATCTTGCCCTCCTTCGCCAGCTCGGTCAGCACTGCCAGCACGATCGACTGAGCGTCGATGTGGAAGAAGCGGCGCGCCGCACCACGGGTGTCGGCGAAGCCGAACCCGTCCGCACCCAGCGACTGGTACGCGCCGGGCACCCAGCGCGCGATCTGGTCGGGCACGGAACGCATCCAGTCCGAGACCGCCACGAACGGACCCTCGGAGCCGGAGAGCTTCTGCGTCACGTAGGGGACGCGCTGCTCCTCCTCCGGGTGGAGCAGGTTGTGGCGCTCCACCTCCACGGCCTCGCGGCGCAGTTCGTTCCAGGAGGTCGCCGACCAGACGTCCGCCTTCACGTTCCACTCGTCGGCGAGGATGCGCTGGGCCTCGACCGCCCACGGGACGGCCACACCGGACGCCATGATCTGGGCAGGGATCTGGCCCTTCTCGCCGGCGCGGTAGCGGTGCACGCCCTTGAGGATGCCCTCGACATCCACATCGGCGGGCTCGGCCGGGTGCTGGATCGGCTCGTTGTAGACGGTGAGGTAGTAGAAGACGTCCTCGTTCTCGTCAGGGGTCCCGCCGTACATCCGGCGCAGACCGTCCTTGACGATGTGCGCGATCTCGTACCCGAAGGCCGGGTCGTAGGAGACGCAGGCCGGGTTCGTCGACGCGAGCAGCTGCGAGTGGCCGTCCGCGTGCTGGAGACCCTCACCGGTCAGTGTCGTACGCCCGGCGGTCGCGCCCAGCACGAAACCGCGCGAGAGCTGGTCGGCCATCTGCCAGAACTGGTCTCCGGTGCGCTGGAAGCCGAACATCGAGTAGAAGACGTACACCGGGATCAGCGGTTCGCCGTGTGTGGCGTACGCCGAACCGGCGGCGATCAGCGAAGCCGTGCAGCCCGCCTCGGAGATGCCGTCGTGCAGCATCTGGCCCGTCGGCGACTCCTTGTACGCAAGGAGGAGCTCGCGGTCCACCGACTCGTACTGCTGGCCGAGCGGGTTGTAGATCTTCGCACTCGGGAAGAACGCGTCCATGCCGAAGGTGCGGTATTCATCGGGCGCGATCAGCACGAAACGCTTGCCGATCTCCTTGTCCCGCATGAGGTCCTTCAGGACACGGACGAACGCCATGGTCGTGGCGATCGACTGCTGACCCGAACCCTTCTTCGCGGTCGCGTACGCCTTGTCGTCCGGCAGGGGCAGTGGCTTCGCCCGCACGACGCGGGTCGGGACGTAGCCGCCCAGACCCTGGCGGCGGTCGTGCATGTACTGGATCTCTTCCGAGTCGCGGCCCGGGTGGTAGTACGGCGGGTTGCCGTCCTCCAGCTGCTTGTCCGCGATCGGGATGTGCAGCCGGTCACGGAAACGCTTCAGGTCGTCGGCCGTGAGCTTCTTCATCTGGTGGGTCGCGTTGCGGCCCTCGAAGTTCGGTCCGAGCGTCCATCCCTTGACCGTCTGCGCCAGGATCACGGTCGGCTGGCCCTTGTGGGCCTTGGCCGCCGCGTACGCCGCGTAGACCTTCCGATGGTCGTGACCGCCGCGGCCCAGGTGCAGGATCTGTTCGTCGGACATGTCCTTGACCATGTCGCGCAGGCGCGGGTCGTCGCCGAAGAAGTGATCACGGATGTACGCCCCGGTCTCGGTGGCGTACGTCTGGAACTGGCCGTCCGGCGTGGTGTTCAGTTTGTTGACCAGGATGCCGGTGCGGTCCTGCGCGAGCAGCGGGTCCCAGGTGCGGTCCCAGACCAGCTTGATGACGTTCCAGCCGGCTCCGCGGAACTGTGACTCCAGCTCCTGGATGATCTTGCCGTTGCCGCGCACCGGGCCGTCCAGGCGCTGCAGGTTGCAGTTGACCACGAACGTGAGGTTGTCCAGCCCCTCGCGGGCGGCGATGGAGAGCTGGCCGAGGGACTCCGGCTCGTCCATCTCGCCGTCGCCCAGATAGGCCCAGACGTGCGACTTGGAGGTGTCGGCGATGCCGCGCGCCTCCATGTAGCGGTTCATCCGCGCCTGGTAGATCGCGCCGAGCGGACCGAGGCCCATCGAGACGGTGGGGAACTCCCAGAAGTCCGGCATCGACCGCGGGTGCGGGTAGCTGGACAGCGCGTGCCCGGCCTTCGACTTCTCCTGGCGGAACCCGTCGAGCTGGGCCTCGCTCAGCCGGTCGAGCAGGAAGGCGCGGGCGTAGATCCCCGGGGACGCGTGCCCTTGGAAGAAGATCTGGTCGCCGCCCAGACCGTCGTCCTTGCCACGGAAGAAGTGGTTGAAGCCCACGTCGTACAACGAGGCGGAGGAAGCGAAGGTGGCGATGTGGCCGCCGACACCGATCCCGGGGCGCTGGGCGCGGGAGACCATCACCGCGGCGTTCCACCGGGTCGCGTTGAGGACCTTGCGCTCGATCTCCTCGTCGCCGGGGAAGAACGGCTCGTCCTTCGTGGCGATCGTGTTGATGTAGTCGGTACTGCGCATCTCGGGCACGGCCACGCGCTTCTCGCGCGCACGCTCGATGAGCCGGAGCATCAGATAGCGGGCCCGCTCACGGCCGCGCTCGTCGACGGCGGCGTCGAGGGAGTCGAGCCATTCCTGGGTCTCTTCAGGATCGAAGTCCGGGACCTGGCTCGGAAGGCCGCCAATGATGATCGGGTTGCGATCGGATCCGGAAGCCACGCTGTTCCTTCGCTGTTCGGTGGTGCTCTTCAGGGCATGGTCGCGGGGAACGTACCCCCGGGGTGGCTGACGTACGCCGCCTCCATCGTGTACCGCGAGGTCCTGAACGTCATCTCTACTGTGGGGTAACACAAGGTGCCCGGACGCCGTGTCCGGGCACGAGTACCGACGGCACGAGGGCGGTTCTGCCCAAACCGCAACCATACGCCCAACCCGGCCAAGCGTTCCCAAAGCCCGTTCGAATCCGAATGGCGGAGCGAAACGGCATAAGCTGAGGAAGGACGTAAAGGGTCCGGACCCCGTTTCGGGCCCCGCAGGAGACATGCCGGGAGTGGCGGCGACGTGGCAGGGAACGTCACCGTTTAGGCGGTCTCGGACGCCGGGTACTTGCGCGATTCGCCGAGCCCGTGTGGACTACGGCCAACGCCCCGCGCACGCGCGTGGCTGAAGCATTTTCCGAAACATGATCAGGAGGCAACCCGTGAGCGCGACCGCGGACCACGCGGAGGAACGGACCAACACGGCCGCAAGGCTTGGGTTCGAACCCGGACAGGTGGTCCAGGAGATCGGCTACGACGACGACGTCGAGCAGGAGCTCCGTGAGGGCATTGAGGCCACAATCGGCCAGGAACTCGTCGACGAGGACTACGACGACGTCGCTGACGTCGTCCTGCTCTGGTTCCGCGACGAGGACGGCGACCTTACGGACGCGCTGGTGGATGCCATTGGTCTGATCGAGGACGGTGGGGCGGTCTGGCTGCTGACGCCCAAGACCGGCCGAGACGGATACGTCGAGCCGAGCGACATCAACGAGGCTGCCCAGACAGCTGGTCTCGCCCAGACCAAGAGCATCAGCGCGGGCAAGGACTGGACGGGCAGCCGTCTGGTCACCCCCAAGGGGGCCCCGGCCAAGCGCTGAGAGCACCTTCATCACCCGAGGCCCCCGGACGGCACCACGCGTCGCCGGGGGCCTTCGTACGCCCTGGTGCGGGCCCGCACGGGGCACGAAGGGGACGCTGCGTAGGGTGGGTATCACCCGGACGGCCCAGGCCGGGGAAGTACGACGTTTGCGAAGGGACGCGTTTCACATGGCGATCGAGGCCGGTACGCAGGCTCCGGATTTCGAGCTGAAGGACAACCACGGGCGGACCGTGAAGCTCTCCGATTTCCAGGGTTCTCACGGCGCCAAGAACGTGGTGCTGCTCTTCTACCCCTTCGCCTTCACCGGCGTCTGCACCGGGGAACTGTGCGCGCTCCGCGACGAGCTGCCGAAGTTCGAGAACGACGACACCCAGCTGCTCGCCGTGTCCAACGACTCGATGCACACCCTGCGCGTCTTCGCCGAGCAGGAGGGCCTCGAGTACCCGCTGCTCTCGGACTTCTGGCCGCACGGGGAGACCTCGCGGGCGTACGGCGTCTTCGACGAGGACAAGGGCTGCGCGGTGCGCGGCACGTTCATCATCGACAAGCAGGGTGTGGTCCGCTGGACCGTCGTCAACGGCCTGCCGGACGCACGTGACCTGAACGACTACATCAAGGCACTCGACGCGATCTGATCCGGGGAGGTCCCGGGGAGGTGCCCGGGGCCGGCCCCGCGTGGACCCGCGATGTGCGGGCTCCGGGCTGAATGCCGGCGCTCGACGACATCCGTGCGGTTTGCGACCCGCCGGCTCCGGGGATCTCCTGGCGGCGACCGGTCAAAAGCCTGTTTTGGCCGGGAACCGGTCACTAGGATCCAATCGTTGATCCTATGCCAACGCACGACGGGGGCGCTGGTGTCTGCCCGCCCTCTCAAACCTTTTGGAGGACTCGTGGGAGTCAGCCTCAGCAAGGGCGGCAACGTCTCGCTGACCAAGGCCGCGCCGAACCTGACCGCGGTCATCGTCGGTCTGGGCTGGGATGCCCGTACGACCACCGGCGGTGACTTCGACCTCGACGCCAGCGCGCTGCTGGCGAACGCCGAGGGCAAGGTCGGCAGCGACGGAAATTTCGTCTTCTTCAACAACCTCAAGAGCCCCGACGGCTCGGTCGAGCACACCGGTGACAACCTCACCGGTGAGGGCGAGGGCGACGACGAGGTCATCAAGGTCAACCTGGCCGGTCTCCCTGCGGACATCGACAAGGTCGTCTTCCCGGTCTCGATCTACGAGGCCGAGAGCCGTCAGCAGAGCTTCGGCCAGGTGCGCAACGCGTACATCCGCGTGGTCAACCAGGCGGACAACACCGAGCTCGCCCGCTACGACCTGAGTGAGGACGCCTCGACGGAGACCGCCATGGTCTTCGGTGAGCTCTACCGCAACGGTGCGGAGTGGAAGTTCCGCGCCATCGGCCAGGGGTATGCCTCGGGTCTGCGCGGCATCGCGCAGGACTTCGGCGTCAACGTCTGAGCCCGGTCCGGAGGAACCTCCGGACACCACGGCTCCATCCGCGTCCGGCGTCGCACCCTGTGCGGCGCCGGACGCGCTCGGCAGAGCGCCCGCGTCCGCAGGCGCCCGTGCCGGGCCGGAAGACCGTCCATCGACTCGGGGAGGACACACCATGGGCGTCACGCTCGCCAAGGGAGGCAATGTCTCCCTCTCCAAGGCCGCACCCGATCTCACCAAGGTGCTGGTCGGGCTCGGCTGGGACGCACGATCCACGACGGGAGCCGACTTCGACCTCGACGCCAGCGCGCTGCTGTGCCAGTCGGGCCGCATCCTCGGCGACGAGTGGTTCGTGTTCTACAACAACCTCACCAGCCCCGACGGCTCCGTCGAGCACACCGGGGACAACCTCACGGGTGAGGGCGACGGCGACGACGAGTCCGTCATCGTGAACCTGACGGAGGTGCCGGCGCACTGCGACAAGATTATTTTCCCGGTCTCGATCCATGAAGCCGACAATCGAGGGCAGACCTTCGGTCAGGTCAGCAATGCCTTCATTCGCGTGGTGAACCAGGCGGACGGTCAGGAGCTGGCGCGGTACGACCTCAGCGAGGACGCGTCGACGGAGACGGCGATGATCTTCGGTGAGCTCTACCGGTATGGCGGGGAGTGGAAATTCCGTGCAGTCGGACAGGGGTACGCGTCCGGGCTTCGGGGCATCGCTCTAGACTTCGGGGTCAACGTTTCATAAAGCCGCGCACGGCGCGGGGGAGCCCCGTACTCACCGGGGGAGACCCTTACACACACGATGGGGTAGCCAGTGGTCCTGAAAACCTTCGGCTGGTCGTTCGCGGTCACCGCGCTCGGCTTGGTCGCAGCGGTGTTCTACGGGGGGTGGCAGGCTTTCGGCATCGTCGCGATCCTGTCGATCCTGGAGATCTCGCTGTCCTTCGACAACGCGGTGATCAACGCCGGAATCCTGAAGAAGATGAGTGCCTTCTGGCAGAAGATCTTCCTCACCATCGGCATCCTCATCGCGGTCTTCGGTATGCGGCTGGTCTTCCCCGTCGTGATCGTGGCCATCAGTGCACAGCTCGGCCCCATCGAGGCCGTCGATCTCTCCTTCAACGACCCCGACCGGTACAAGGAGCTGGTGACGGACGCCCATCCGTCCATCGCCGCCTTCGGTGGGATGTTCCTGATCATGATCTTCCTCGACTTCATCTTCGAGGATCGTGACATCAAGTGGCTCGGCTGGCTCGAGCGTCCGCTCGCCAAGCTCGGCAAGGTCGACATGCTGTCGGTCTGCGTCGCGCTCATCGTCCTGATGATCACCGCCATGACCTTCGCGACCCAGGCCCACCAGCACGGTGGCGGACACGCGAACAAGGCGGAGACCGTCATGCTCTCCGGCATCGCCGGTCTGATCACGTACCTCGTGGTCGGCGGCCTCTCCGGCTTCTTCGAGAAGAAGCTCGAGGAGGAGGAGGAGCGCGAACACGAGGCCGAGGAAGAGGCCAAGAAGGCCGGCAAGCCGGTCTCCGGTGTCGTCCTGGCGGGTAAGGCCGCGTTCTTCATGTTCCTCTACCTCGAGGTCCTCGACGCCTCCTTCTCGTTCGACGGCGTCATCGGTGCCTTCGCCATCACCAACGAGATCGTGCTGATGGCCCTCGGCCTCGGTATCGGCGCCATGTACGTCCGTTCGCTCACCGTGTACCTGGTCCGCCAGGGCACGCTGGACGACTACGTCTACCTGGAGCACGGCGCGCACTACGCGATCGGCGCCCTCGCGGTCATCCTGCTCGTCACCATCCAGCACGAGATCAACGAGCTCATCACCGGCTCCGTCGGGGTCATCCTGATCGGCTGGTCCTTCTGGTCCTCGGTGCGGCGCAACAAGGCCATCGCCGCGGCCGGCGGCGACGGCGGCGGCTCCGATTCCAAGGCAGAAGTCTCCTCCGGGGTGTGACCCGGTAGGGAATGAGGAACGCTCTCTCTGCGGGGCGGCCCACGCGGCGGTTCTCCGGGAACACCCGGACCCGGCCGGTGGCCGCCCCGCAGTGACGTGCGGAGCGTGTGGGGCCGTGTGGGCCGTGTGTGAGGTCGGGGTACTACCGAAGAATTTGGGGGTTGGGATGGCCTTCTGGGACGGCCTTTTTCCGTTGCGGTCGGCGCAGTTCGAGTCGGGGGACTCCGCGACGAGCTCGATCGTGCTCTCCAAGCGCAACGCGACGGTCTCGCTGAACAAGCAGGGCGCTCTGTCGGGCAACTTGCGCGTCAACCTGTCGTGGCAGATGCGTACGTCGGACATCGGCGGCAGGTCGCGGCAGAGCGGCAGGCTGCTGCGCCCGCTGAAGCTCTTCCAGCCCGACGTGGTCCAGGCGCACACCCAGGGCATGGTCAACGTCGACCTGGACCTGGGCTGCATGTACGAACTGGCGGACGGGACCAAGGGCGTGGTGCAGCCTCTGGGCAACCTCATCGGCGACCTGAACGCGGCGCCGTACGTCAGGCTCAGCGGCGACGACCGTTTCGGGGCGCCGTCGGGCGAGACCGTCTACGTGAACCTCGACAAGCGTGACGAGATCAAGCGCCTGCTGTTCTTCGTGTACATCTACGACCAGACCCCGGCCTTCGACCGTACGCATGCCAAGGTGACGCTCTATCCGGGCAACGGACCGCGCATCGAGATCGAGCTGGACGAGCGGGCCCCGCAGGCCCGCTCCTGTGCGGTGTTCACCATGGACAACGTCAAGGGCGAGCTGATCGTGCGCCGCGAGGTGAAGTTCGTGTACGGCTTCCAGTCGGAACTGGACCGGATGTACGGCTTCGGTATGCAGTGGGGACGCGGCTACAAGACGCGGGCCTGAGTGCGCGCCGTCAGGGACGACCGCGCACCTGGTTCACGACCGGAGGAACTGCGGGCCCTGCGGGGGGAGCACGAAATTCGGGTCGGCGGCATGCGCCGCCGCCGCAGCGGGCTGGGGGTAGCCGTACGCCGGCTGGGCCGCGGCGGGCTGGGGGTAGCCGTACGCGGGCTGAGGAGCCGCGGTGGGCGGCTGCGGGTAGCCGTAGCCCGACTGGGGCGCCACGGACGGCTGCGGGTAGCCGTACGCGGGCTGCTGGTGCTGGACCGTGGCCTGGGAGTCGGGCAAGGGCGCGGTGGGCTCCGGTGCGGGCGGGGCGGACGCGGACGTGTCGGGGGCGTTGGGCACGGCCGGGGGGCCGGGCTCGGAGGCGGCTTCGGCCTCGTCCACGGAGATACCGAAGGCGGTGGCCAGTCCGACGAGGCCCGTCGGGTATCCCTGTCCCACCGCCCGGAACTTCCAGCTGTCGCCGCGCCGGTACAGCTCGCCGCAGATGACGGCGGTCTCCTCGCCGGTCTCCGCGCGCACATCGAAGACCGCGAGCGGCTCACCGGCTGCGGATGCCGCGTCGTACAGCGATATCCGCAGATCCGTCACACGCTCGAACGCCGCCTCGTCGCAGGACGCGGCGATGACCACCTGTTCCACGGAGGGGTCGAGCGAGGAGAGATCCGCCTCGATCGTGTCCGTGAGCCCTTCGGGTCCGCTGCGCTTGGGCAGGCGCCGGACGAGGCCCGAAGGATGCCGCGGCTGGTTGTAGAAGACGAAGTCCTCGTCGGAACGCACCCGGCCGGTGGGGCCGATCAGCAGGGCGGAGGCGTCTACATCCGGGACATCGGCGCCCGGGGTCCAGTGCAGTACGGCCCGTACGGCCATGGCGTCGAGAGGGACGTTCGAGCCCTTCAGCATCGCGTGCGTCATGGCGGTCATCCTGCCTGCTGGGGGAGCGTCCGGACAACGCGGGGGTACGAAACAGTAGGCCAGGAGCTGTTCGCGGGGAGCACGCAGGCGCGCCGCGCGGGGCGTGAGATGCGTCGGGGACACCCGAAGTTCACAGGGACGGGGAACCTACGACACCTGTCCGAACGTACTATTACCGGCCATACGTTGTCCGGTCTCTATGGCAGTACGGGGGAATCACATGCGTCATTTCGGGCATATCTCGCCCCCTGTCCGGGAGGGCCTGTTCTTCAGGGAGCCGTGCGAATTCGACGCGCGTTCCTCCTCCCGCATGCTCTCGGTGGCCCTGGGTGCCACGCTCTACAGCCCCGCGACCCGGCCCAGACTGGCCGATGACGTGATCAAGCAGAGCGGGCAGGGCGTCGTCTCCATGGTGCTCTGCCTGGAGGATTCCATCGACGACTCCGAAGTCGTCGCTGCCGAGGCCAATCTGGTCCGGCAGTTCGCCGACCTCGAGGCGCGGGCCGCCGAGGTGCCGCTGCTCTTCATCCGAGTCCGTGAACCGGAGCAGATCTCCGACCTCGTACGGCGACTCGGGAGCTCCGTCCGATTCTTGTCCGGATTCGTCCTTCCGAAATTCACGGAAGAGCGGGGCGAGTTCTTCCTGGAGGCCCTCACCGAGGCCGAAGCGGACAGCGGACACCGGCTGTTCGCGATGCCCGTCCTCGAATCGCCCGAGCTGCTGCATCTGGAGACCAGAGGCGAAACCCTTCGGGGAATCGCCCGCACCGTCGACAAGCACCGCGAGCGGATCCTGGCACTGCGGCTCGGCGTCACCGATTTCTGCTCCGCCTACGGCCTGCGCCGGGCCCCCGACATGACGGCGTACGACGTCCAGATCGTCGGCGCCGTCATCGGCGACGTCGTCAACGTGCTGGGCCGGGCGGACGGCACCGGTTTCACCATCACCGGGCCCGTGTGGGAGTACTTCCGCCTCCAGGAGCGGATGTTCAAGCCCCAGCTGCGTCGCAGCCCCTTCGTGGGGCAGGCCGAGGAACTGCGCACCACGCTCATCGAACACGACCTCGACGGTCTGCTGCGCGAGATCGAACTCGACCGGGCCAACGGGCTGCTCGGCAAGACCTGCATCCATCCGTCCCACGTCCTGCCCGTGCACGCGCTGTCGGTCGTCAGCCACGAGGAGTACAGCGACGCGCAGGACATCCTCCGGCCTGAGCGGGGCGGCGGCGGAGTGCTGCGATCCGCGTACACGAACAAGATGAACGAAGTGAAGCCGCACCGCGCCTGGGCCGAGCGGACCCTGCAGCGTGCCGAGGTCTTCGGCGTGGCACGCGAGGACGTCGGCTTCGTGGAACTCCTGGCCGCAGGCCTGGCGGGCTGAGCGCGGGCATGGACGAGGCGGCGGACGCGGGCGAGGCGGTCATGGGCGGGCACGCGCGGGCACACGAGCACATACGGGAAGAAGAGGCAGTGGACGTGGAGTGGTCGGGTAACTGGGTCGCCGGGCGGCTCGGGGTCGAGCTCGCCGGCGGCGGGGAGATCCGGGAGCTGCTGGGCCTCGCCCTGCGCCGCAACCCGAAGCGGGCGCACCTGCTCGTGTCGAACGTCCTGGGCAAGCACGTGCCGCAGCGGCCGTCCGTCGTCCACGGCGTGGGCTACGAGCTCGGCGAGCGGGTACGGCACCTGCTGGGCGAGACGGAGGCCCCTCGCGCGGTCGTCCTCGGCTACGCGGAGACGGCGACCGGCCTCGGCCACGCCGTCGCGGACGGCCTCGGGGTGGCTCCGTACCTCCACTCGACCCGGCGCCCCGTCCCCGGCGTCGCACAGGCGGGCGGCTTCGAGGAGGCGCACTCGCACGCCACCTCCCATCTGCTGCTGCCCGAGGACCCGGAACTGCTGAACGCCACAGGGGAGAGCTCGCCGCTGGTCCTGGTCGACGACGAGTTCTCCACCGGCAACACCGTGCTCAACACCATCCGGGCCCTCCACGCGCGCTACCCCCGGGACCGGTACGTCATCGTCGCCCTGGTGGACATGCGGTCCGAGGCCGACCAGGGGCGGCTCGCCGGATTCGCCGAGGAGATCGGCGCCCGCGTCGACCTGGTGGCCCGTGCCCGTGGCACCGTGCGCCTGCCCGACGGAGTCCTGGAGAAGGGCCGCAGCCTGGTGGCCGCGCAGGAAGCGGCCACCACCGATGCCGAGCCTCCGGCCCCGCGTTGCGTCCCCGCCCGCGTCGACCTCGACTGGCCGGCCGGTGTACCCGACGGCGGACGCCACGGCTTCACCCCCGTCCACCGCGCGGCACTGGAAGCCGCTCTCCCAACCATGGCGGGCCGTATCGCCGACGCCCTGGGTGATGCTCGCCGGGTGCTCGTCCTCGGCTTCGAGGAGCTGATGTACGTGCCCCTGCGGCTCGCCACCGCGCTGGAGGACGCCACCACGGCCGAGGTGCGGTACTCCACCACCACCCGCTCGCCCGTGCTCGCCGTCGACGACCCCGGCTACGCCATACGCAGCCGCCTCGTCTTCCCCGCCCACGACGACCCCGCCGACGGGCCGGGCGACCGGTACGCCTACAACGTCGCGGGCGCGGGGTTCGACGCCGTCGTCGCCGTCGTCGACTCCACCGCCGACACGCCCGCACTGCACGCCCCCGACGGACTGCTGGCCCGGCTCGCCGCGCACACCGACCGGGTCCTGCTCGCGGTCGTCCCCTCGTACGTCCCGTCGCCGACCTCCCACAGGCAGGAAGCCGCCATGCTGCCCGAACCCCTCCGGGGCCCTGCCTTCTCCTCGTACGCGGCGGACGACGTCGGCTGGCTGCTCCAGGACCTCTCGGACACGCCGCTGGAGGCCCCCACCGAGGAGCGCGAGGAGGCGATCCAGAGCGGCGGCGCGCACTACGCCGAGTCGCTGCCCGTCGAATACCAGCCCAGCCCGCAGTACCAGGAGCTGTTCAAGGCCGCCCTGGAGACCTCGGCGGCCCGTATCGCCCGGGCCGTCGGCACGGTCACGGAGACCGTCCTCGCCGAGAGGGGGCACCGCCCCGTCCTGGTCTCCCTCGCCCGGGCCGGCACCCCCGTCGGGGTCCTCATGCGCCGATGGGCCCAGCACCGGCACGGCCTCGGCCTGCCGCACTATGCCGTCTCCATCGTCCGAGGCCGCGGCATCGACGCCAACGCCCTGCGCTGGCTGGCCGCCCACCACGACCCGGCGGACGTCGTCTTCGTCGACGGCTGGACGGGGAAGGGCGCCATCACCCGCGAACTCGCGGCGGCGCTGAAGGAGTTCGAGGGCTTCAACCCGGAGATCGCCGTACTGGCCGACCCGGGCGGCTGCGTACGGACGTACGGGACGCGCGAGGACTTCCTCATTCCGTCCGCCTGCCTCAACTCCACGGTGTCCGGGCTGATCTCCCGGACGGTCCTGCGCTCCGACCTGGTCGGCCCGCACGACTTCCACGGTGGGAAGTTCTACCGTGAGCTCGCGGACTCCGACGTCTCCGGTCTGTTCCTCGACACCGTCGCCGCGCGCTTCGACGAGGTCGCCGACGCCGTGGACGCCGAGGCGAAGGAACTCCTCGCCGCGGACCGCGCCCCCACCTGGGAGGGATGGGCCGCCGTCGAGCGGATCAGCGAGGAGTACGGCATCCACGACGTGAACCTGGTCAAGCCCGGCGTCGGCGAGACGACCCGGGTACTGCTGCGCCGTGTTCCCTGGAAGATCCTGGCCAAGCGCGGGGCCGGCGCCGACCTCGACCACGTACGGCTGCTCGCCGAGCACCGCGGCGTCCCGGTCGAGGAGGTCGAGGAACTCCCCTACTCCTGCGTCGGGCTGATCCACCCCAAGTACACCCGCGGCGCCACCGGCGCGGACGGCACGGCGGTGACGGCGAAGTGAGCGACACCTCGACCACACCGGACACACCCGTGCACGCTGCTGCGGACGTGGCGGCGGACGCCCCCGTGACGCTGGTGGCCAGTGACCTCGACCGCACCCTCATCTACTCGGCGGCGTCCCTCCAGCTGACCATGCCCGACGAGCAGGCCCCACGCCTGCTCTGCGTGGAGGTGTACAACCGGGCGCCCCTCTGCTACATGACGGAGACGGCCGCCGCCCTGCTCGACGAACTGGCCCGCACCACGGTGTTCGTCCCGACCACCACCCGGACCCGGGAGCAGTACAACCGCATCCACCTGCCCGGCCCCGCTCCCCGGTACGCCATCTGCGCCAACGGCGGACACATCCTGGTGGACGGGGTCTCCGACCCGGACTGGCAGGACCATGTGGTCCACCGGATCGCCGGCGAGTGCGCCTCCCTCGCCGAGATCCGCGCCCACCTCCAGGCCGCAGGCGACCCCTCGTGGCTGCTCAAGGAACGGGTTGCCGAGGACCTCTTCGCCTACCTGGTCGTCGACCGTGCCGCACTTCCCCAGAGCTGGGTGAAAGAGCTGTCCGCCTGGGCGGACCCCCGGGGCTGGACCGTCTCCCTCCAGGGCCGCAAGATCTACGCCGTACCCAAACCGCTCACCAAGAGTGCCGCGATGCGCGAGGTGGCCCGCCGCTGCGGTGCCACGCTGACGCTCGCCGCCGGTGACTCCCTCCTGGACGCCGACCTGCTGCTCGCCGCCGACCGGGCCTGGCGCCCGGGCCACGGAGAGCTCGCCGACTGCGGCTGGGGCGCACCCAACACCGAGGTGCTCCGGGAGCGGGGTGGCGCTGCCGGCGAGGAGATCCTGCGCCGTTTCCTGCGCGCCGCAGACCCGCAGGGGGCGGGTCGCTGAGCACACGCGAACGATCGTCCGCAGGATTGACGGGTTCCGGCTGACGCAGGAGACAGCTCTCGCGCAAGAGGTAGCGGCGGTGCCCGACGGCGTCAGCCGCAGCAGCCCCCGCCGCAGCAACCGCCACCGCCGCCTGCGGGGGCGGAAGCCGGGGTGGAGGACGCCGAGCCGCCCACAGCCACGGTGGAGAGCAGCTTCACGGTGTCCTCGTGCCCGGCGGGGCAGGAGGCAGGGTCGGACGACTCGGCCATGGGACGGCTGAGCTCGAACGTCTCGCCGCAGGGGCGGCAGCGGTACTCGTAACGAGGCATGGCTCCACATTAGAGCCTCTTCCCCCTGGGGCTCCCCCTCGCGACCTCGGGCATCGGGGCGACGGTGTGGCGCTCCTCCCGCGCCACCTGCTCGGGGTGGCGGGCGCGCCAGTACGGATTGTCGTGGGGAAGACCGCCGCTGACCCTCCCGTACATACCGAACATCATCAGCAGCACCCCGACCACGAAGCTGAACAGCACGTTCTGCATGTGGAAGGCCAGGAAGTTCATGCTGCTGTCCAGCAGGGCCAGATTCACGAACCCGCTGAGAATGAAGGCGATGCCCAGGACCATGTTCAGGGTCGAGGCGAAGTTCCCGCCGATGACCATGCCGACGAAGAGCAGCAGCCCGACACAGATGGACAGGATACTCAGCGCACCGTTGGTGTTGAGGCCCGCCACCGTGTCGCCGCCCGTGTCGAAGAAGCCGATACGGTCGATGAGCCCCAGGATGCCGAAGGCGAGGAGCAGCAGGCCCATCAGGCCCGCGCCCACCCGGTAGAACCGGCTGAGGCTGTGATCGACGGGCAGGTGCTCGTCAAGGCGAATCGCCTCGCGGCGGGTGGGCTTGCCGCGCCGGCCCTTGGGATGCGGATGCAGAACGTGTGTGGCCATGACGGCCTCCTTCGGCCGCGTGCGGCCAGGAACCCCTCAGCGGAAGCCGCTGCGTACTTCCAGGATCGGCCCACCGGCTGCCGGGGACAAATCGCCCCTTCCGTGCCTGCTCCGCCCGCACGTGGCAGGGTGGCCTCAGGCGCCGCCTCCCAGCTCCTCCCGGATCGCGGACACCACCCGGTTCGTCGTCTGCCGCACGGCCTCGGCCTCGGAGAGGAAGTGCCAGTAGTCGGGATGGCGCCCCTCGAGCCCGGCGATCGCCCGCTCAAGCCGCGCCACGGCGTCGTCCAGCGGGCGGGCATGGCGCGGGTCGGGCGTGTTCCTTCCGGCCATGGCGAGGCGCTGGGCGTCCCGGATCGCGAACCGGGTGCGGTCGATCTCGGCTTGCGGATTCTTGGCCACCGCGTCGAGCCGCTGCAGCCGGTCCCCGGCGGCCGACACCGCCTCATCGGACGTGTTGAGCAGCGCCCGGACCGTACTCAGGAGGGACGTCGCATCGGGCCAGCGCTGCTCGGACCGCGCCTCGGCGGCCTCCGCCAGCTTCGCCTCGGCCTGCCGGACATTGACTGTCGCCTGCTCGGGAACCGGCTGCAGGTCCTGCCAGCAGGCGGCCGAGAAGCGCCGTCGGAGCTCGCTGAGCACCGGCTCGACCTGTCCGGCGCGCGTCGTCAGCGCCTGGGCCCGGGTGCGCAGTGACACCAGTCGGCGGTCGATCTCGGCGGCCCGCTCGGGGAGCTGTTCCGCCTCCGCCCGGACCGCCTCGGCGTCCCGTAGCACGTGATCGGCGCGCTGCAGCGTCTCGGCCACGCCGTGCCGCCCCGCGCCCTGGTTGAGCTTGGTCAGCTCGGGGGCGAGGGCGGCGAGCCGGGCCGCGAGGTCGTCCGCCCGCAGCCCGGAGGCGCGTACCGCGTCCAGAGCGTTGCTCGCGGCGAGCAACGTCTGCCGGGCCCGCTCCACAGCGGGAGCGAGCCGCGCGAGCTGGGTCTCCGCGCTGCTGAGCAGGGTCCCGAGCCCTTGGGCGAACCGGTCGAGCTCACCCTTCACCCGTACGAGCTCGTCCTTGGCCCGCGTCAGCTCGGTCCGCGCACCGGCCGCCGCCGAGGGCTCCAGATCGTCCCGGTCGAGGTCGTGGGCGTCGACCGCGGCGATGTATTCGTGGCTGACCTCGTCGATCCGCCGGCCCAGGGCAGCGAAGTCCTCCGCAGCCTTACGTGCACGGGGCGAACTGTCCACGGCGGTGATCGTCTCGATCGAGATCCGCAGATCGCGCTGAGCGGTGTCCAGCTCGTAGAACGCCGCGGCCGCCGCGTCCTTCGCCGCCTGCGCGTCGGCCCGCTGATTCTCCCCGCGGCCCCCGAACCAGCGGCGCGTACCCCCGCCGGCGAAGGCACCCGGCGACGCCGCGACGACCAGCGGAACCGGCAGCAGCATCAGCACCAGGACGTCCCTGACGGTGGAACCAACACTCGCTTTCGCCTGCGGCCGCGTGTGTGTCGCCGTCACATCCCTCTCCCGTGCCGATTCGCCCTGCCCGGTTCATTCTCCCACCAGTTAGGACGAACGCACGGGTCGGTTAGTTCGCAGTTCGGACAGTGACTTCACCGTTGTCGCTGCGCGCCTTCACCACGTGCTTGCTGCTGTCGCTGCGGGGCACCTTGACGGAGACGTCACCGTTGTCGGCCTCGGCGGACACCGCGTACGTACTCTTCCCGGCCGGCAGGTCGATGGTGACGCTCCCGTTGTCACTGACGGTGTCCACCAGGTCCGGGACCCGGGTCAGCCCGATCCGGACCTCCCCGTTGTCCGAGCGGGCGATCACGGAACTGCCCGAAACCCGCTCGGCGTCGACCGAACCGTTGTCGGCGCTCAGCTCCAGCGGCCCGGACGCGTCACGCACCCTGATCCCCCCGTTGTCGGCGGAGATCCTGAGCGGAGCGGTGAAGCCGGCCGCGGTGACCTTGCCGTTGTCCCCCTGCACGGTCAGGGCAAGCCCCCGGGGCACCTTCACCTCGTGGTGTGCCTCACAGTTGCTGATCAGAGCCCGGCATTTCACCTCGAGCCGCAGCTCGTCCCCCTCGAGCTTCCACACGGGATCCGGCCCACTGCCCAGCATGACCCACCCGTCGACCCGGCGGATCACCTCGATCTGCTCCACATCGGCGGGCACGAGATCCAGGGTCGAGTTCTCGGCGTCGATGGTGAGGGCCTTCCCGCTGAAGGCGAACGACTTGTGCTCGGCGGGGGCGTCCTCCGCATCCGTACTGCCACAGCCGGTGAGGCCGGCGACGAGGAGCACGGTCCCGGCGGTGGCCGCGAGTGCCCGGGTGTGTCGTGTACGGATGGTCATGATGTCGAGTCCCCCTGAGAGTGCCGCCGATGTGGCACCACCGTATGTACGGGCCCCACTCCGGGACGATCCGGACGGCTACCGTCTCCGGGGTGGGGATATCCCCCGTAACGGCTCCGGGACGCGGGAGGCCAGGAACCGGATTGCCGCCCAGGGGCATGGGCCATGTAATCTGTTGCTTCATCCACGGGTGCGTAGCTCAGGGGTAGAGCGCTGCTCTTACAAAGCAGATGTCGGCAGTTCGAAACTGCCCGCGCCCACCAGTGCGAAGGCCCCCAACCGATCATGGTTGGGGGCCTTCGACCTCCGTACCTGACATCGAGGCTGCTGGGCCGGCGCATCCCGTCCGCAGGACGCTCCGTGCGAGGCGGTCCCGCATGAGCCTGATTCTCTCCTTCAGGCGGCTCGCTCTGACCTCGATCTTTCGTGACGGCTCACCTGTTCGACGGGTGGCCCGCACCCCACCAGCCTGGCCTGTGCGAGAGTCACGGGGCCGGGCCACCCGGTCGCAGCTTCGGCCCTGTCGCCACAGACGCACTCCGGTCGAACCGGGGCGATCTGATCAGATGATGCCGGCGCGGATCTCGTCGTGCAGTCGGGTGGGACCCTCGGCCAGCGACTTCTTGACGTGTGCGCTCCATTCATCGGCAACCACCTCGACCGCTCCCGCCTCGATCCCGTCCAAGGCGGCGCGGACGGTGTCGTCCGGGTCACCCTTGGGTCCGTCGTAGGAGGCGCTGAAGTCGGTGTCGACAGCTCCCAGATGCAGCCCGGTCACGAGCGTGCCTTGCTCGGCAAGCTCCATTCGCACGCCGTTCGTCAACGCCCACTGGGCTGCCTTGCTGGCGTGGTAGCCGTTGTTGCCCGGGGAGGCGTGCCAGGACTGCGCGGACAGCACGTTGAGGATCGCCCCGCCCCCGTTGGCCGAGAGCACCGGGGCGAACGCTCGCACGACGGCCAGCGTGCCCCAGAAGTTCGTCTCCATCTCCGCGCGTACGGCTGCCAGATCAGCGGTAACCAGGTCGGTGAAGTGGGTGACCCCGGCGTTGTTCACCAGGAGCGTCACGTCACCCGCCGCAGCGGCCGCGGCCCGGACCTCGTCGTCGTCCGTGACGTCCAGCCGCAGCGGCACGACGCCGGGCAGGTCGACCGCCTCCGGACGCCTGGCTGTCGCGTACACACGCGCCGCGCCGCGTTCCAGGAGCTGCCGGGCGAAGTGGCGGCCCAGTCCTCGGTTGGCGCCGGTCACGAGCGCGACCGCGCCCTCGATCCGGAGCCCGGGCATCGAGTGGGTGAGGGTGTTCGGTTCAGTGTTCGGTGTGATCATGTCGGGTACGGTAGAACCTACCGCTGACGTCAGAGTCAAATCCCGCGTCCGGGTTGCGACGAGCATTCGACGAGAAGAGGAACGCGTGCGCATCGGCGAGGTCGCCCGGCGCTCCGGAGTGAGCGTCCGTGCACTGCGCTACTACGAGGAACAGGGGCTCCTCACGTCCGACCGCAGCCCCGGCGGCCAGCGCGAGTACGCCGCAGACGCCCTCGACCGGGTCCGCATCCTCCAGCAGCTCTACGCCGCGGGCCTGTCCAGCCGCCGCATCGCCGAACTGCTCCCCTGTATCGACACCGATACCACCACCGAGCACCAGCAGGCCATGCTGGAGGCCGAACGCGCCCGCATCAGGAAGCAGATCGCCCAGCTCACCACCACGCTCGCCCGCCTCGGCGAGCTCATCGAGGCCGCCGCCGGCCGCCGAGCCTGAGCACGTCGCATCCGGTGCTCTACGGGCCTACGGCCACCGCGGATTGGCGCGTCAGAGCCGTGAACAAGCACGGCCGGCCGTCGCCGCACCGCTCACACCTGAGCCGGAGGTTCAAGAGCCGTGCGTGGAAAAGCATTTGCCAGGCGCCGCTCCACAGGATGGCATCCGCTCATGAGCAGAATGGCGCAGGTCCTCGTCCTGGCACGGTACGAGGACGAGGTGATGGAGCCGCTGACGCGTTGCGACGAGACGCGCAGCTGGCACGGCAGTTTCGAGCGGATACCCGACTGGTTCGTCGGCGGGTGGTATCTCGAGTTCTACCGGGAGAGCCGGCGCCGGGGGGTCCTCGCGGATCTCGAAGCGCTGCCGTGGAACCAGCCGGAGTGCGTCCAGGTCATGCTCCACGACGAAGACGACGACTGCTTCGGGCTGTGGATGTTCCAGGACGGCGCGCTGGTCGAGGTGTCGATCCCACGCACACAGCGGGTGCACGTCGCGCCGCCTCCGTGGCGGGACGACAGCCCGCAGCCCGGAAGCCTCTGGCGTACGGACGGGCCGGGTGCGGCCGAGTTGCCCGCGCATTCTCCCGAGCACGAGCAGGACCCGCGACTGTCGTGGTGATGACGGCGACGCCCTGAACCACGCCTGCCCCGAAGCCTGCATGGTGCCGGGCTGGATGCAGCTCGTACGGCTCGGGCTCCGCCGGTGGCTCGGGCGGGCAGGCAGACCTCCAGCACGGCCCGCGCGTAGGCGGGGTTTTCCGCGTTCTCCCTCTCCGAGGTCCAGGCGAAGGCGTTGTCCCACGGGTAGGGGTAGGTCCGCAGCACCCCCGGCAGCGGGGGCGCCTCGTAGTCGACGGCCACGTGACTCCCGGGTGTTCATCGCGTGCTCCGGGCCGTCCGTCAGCCGCCCCGGGACGGGCGTACCGTCGCCGGCCTGCGAGTCGTCTCTCCAGGCGCCACTGCGCGCAGCCGACCTCAGTGATTCCCCGGCTGTCGCTGGTCCTCTGACGTCGCGTCATTACCCTGCGAGTCCTCGGAGCGCGTAGCGAGGACCGCACTGAGCGGGACGGTGGCGTCGAGGAGGGCGCGGGAGCGAGCCGTGATGCTCGCGTCCCGGACGGCCAGCGCGGCTCCGACGTCTTTCTGTCCGTGCCCGCGTCGCAGGCTCGGCATCAAGTCCCGGAGTGGGGCGATGCGGTAGCCGGCGCTGCGTAGCTGGTGCACGATCCGGGCATCCCGGGTCTGGGCCGGGGAATACCGTCGCGTGCCTCGCGGAGCTACCCGGTCCGGAACAGCGAGCCCTTCGGCGTCCCAGTGCCGCAAGGCCGACGGGCGTACTCCCAGCGCGGCGGCGAGTTCGGAGACGCTCATCGAGTCCGACGGGCGTACGTCCTCGATCAGCTCGGCGGAGATCGCCATGGCGGCCTCCTGGGCGAGTGCGAGGTCCGTACGCTCGCGGTGGAGCCGGGCGTGTGCCGCGTCGAGCAGGGCGAGTACCTCCGCGGTCGGGCGCTCATGTACGGCACGCATGAGCCGCTTGGCCTCGACGGGGCCCGTGGAGGTCGCAAGGGCTCGGTAGGCCAGTGCGGACTGCAGGTGGACCTCCCGGTAGATCCGGTAGCCCGACGCCGTGCGCGCGGCCGGTGGCAGGACACCGTCCCGTTCGAGGTTGCGGACCTGCTGGACGGAGTACCCGGCTCGTCGCGCGAGGTCGGCCGTGCGCAGGTATGACGACTTGAGAGTTGGCACCCGCTGCTCTTTCCTGTCCCGGCTATAAGTCTCCACAAGCACGTCAATGAAACGCTTGAGCACATGACCATGGACGAGATCATCGCCTTCGTGGAAGACCTCGATGGGGTCCTGGCCCTCAGGCCGGCACCCGATGACGGCTCACCTGAGATCAGCTGGGGTGACACGTTCTTCTACTACGCGCCCGACGGCGTCATGCCGACAACGACCCAACCCTTCGCGACGATCGTGACAAAGAACTATCCGGGCGACGAGAGGTCGTGCCTGGACCGCCCGGACACGTTCCGCGTCAACATCGCCGCGGGGAAGGAAGCCTTCAGAGAGTGGACCGGCCACGGGCCGCGCGAAGCAGCCCTCGACGTCGACCCCGGTGTCCCCGATGCGGTGATGGCGCACCCCGTCCACGGTTCCGTCGGCTGGCTCGCGGTGGTGAATCCCGGACGGCGGACCGATGAGGCCGTGCGCCGACTGCTCCACGAGTCCCATCACCTCGCACGTGCGCGTCACGAGCGACGAACGGACTCGGCGCCGAGCTGACACGCGTCCCACCGACTCCGCCCCAGCGGAGGACGGAGTCGGTGGGAGCCCGACCTCGATGACGTCGTGCGGGCGGATCGGGCCGCCGTGGCGGACCACCGCCATGATGTCGGACGTGAAGGTGAAGTCCCCCGAGACGGGACCGAGGGCGAACACCTCTCCGCGCAGGCCCTGCCGGAGGTCGTTGATCAATCCCAGGGAGGTCATGCGTCAACGAGCGCGGACGGCCAGGCGCTCCAGGATCGCCGGCCACGGAAGGCCCCGGTCCGCCGGGCCCTGGCGGGGTTCGTACAGGGGCCAGACATCAGATCCGTGAACCAGGTCCACGCCCGCCCTGCGCAGAGTCTCGATGTGGCCTTCCCAAGCCGGGTGTCGTGCGTGTGCCGCGTTGATCCGGGGGAACACCACCACCGGGATGCCGGTCGTGCCCAGCGCCTCGCTCACCTGCGTCAGGGCCTGGTTGTCGGCGATGCCCGTCGCGAGCTTGGCGACGTAGTTCGCGCTCGCCGGTGCGACGACGTAGCAGTCGGCGACAGGGTGCGGGCGGGGCTCGGCCGGCAGACGAGGCGTGTCCCGCACCGGGAGGCCGGTCAGTGACTCCAGCCGGCGCCACTCACCGTTCGCCCTCAGCCACCGGCCGGCGTTCGGCGTGAGCGTCACGGCCACCTGCCAGCCCAGTGCGAGGGCCGGCTCGACCAGCCCGGTGCGCAACGTCTCGACTCCATCGGTTGCGGTACCCACGACTCCCAGCACCCCGCGACTGCCTGCACTCACCGTTTCTCCATCCTGCGTCGGTCTGATCACTCGGCCGGCACTGCAGCAGAGGCGTACCACGCACCCGGCGGCGGTCGGTAGCCGCCGTGTGCACGGCGGCGCTTCATTCGGTGATGCCGAGGTCCTGGCGCATGAGGCGATGCGTGGCGGTGAGTTCCGGATCCGCGGATCTGAGGTCCAGGAGCAGCTGATCGGCTGTCTCGCCGTCGCGGGGCAGACCGCGGTCGATGCGCTTGAGCGCGGCATCCACCCCGGCGAGGACCACGTTGAGTTCGCGGGAGGCGGCGAGGACGGTGTCGGGGACGATCATCTGAGCTTCGGCGTACCGGTCGCGGTAGTCGCGTCGGCCTTTCTCGAGCTGGGCCCGGTCGTCATCCGTGTAGACCCCGTCACGCAAGCGGTGCAGGGCGTCCTTGAGGAGGGTGTGGAAGCGACGGGTCGCTCGATTCATCGAGGTGTACGCTCCGCGCCGGTCCTCGAAGTGCCTGCGCCGGTTTTCGAGTGGTGCGTCCTCCGTGCGTTGGCGTCTCGCCACCTGACTGGTGATCACCGGCGCGAAGAGCGTGCCGAGCACTCCGACGACTGCGGTGACCATGGCGGCTATGGCGGCTATGGCGGCATTCATGTCGGCGACCCCAGCTCCGGGGCGTCACACGGGACTCGGGTTGTCCTGTTGGGGGCGGGAATGCCGGCCGTCGGGTGTCAGCCGCGCTCCCCGGACGGTGCGGACGAACAGCTGGACGCCGAGACGGCGCTCCAGACCGCGAGCCGCGTGGATACGGCCTGACGGCGGTATGGGGGGTGCCGTCCATCGCGACCGGCACCCGCGCGGCCATCGCGGCGGCGGTCCTGCCGCTGTGCACGCCGCTCCTGCTGCGGCGCCGGCCCGTGGCCGCCCCGGTGGGCCCCGGGATGCGAGCCGACGAGCCGCGGGGGACCGTGGAGGCATGTCCGGACACCCCCCTGTGATCGTGTATCCGCCCTCACCGACCGGTGGGCGGCGGGTGACCGTGCGCGGGCAGATCGTCGGACTGGCGCACGGGCGGGGGGACGTCGCCTCGCTGCTCCGGCGGGCCGGGCTCGCCCAGGGAGCCGAGGAGATCGATCTGGACCAGCCGGAGTTGATCGAGTGGCGGGGCGGAGATCTCGACACCTGGAGGTGAGCGCCGTGAAACGTCGTGGAGCACACCGGCGCGAGGTGTCACTCGAACCTCCCCCCGGATATTACTGGGCCGGCGGAGGGGCCCCCGGATGGCACCCAGCGGGGCCTGATCCTCGACTGGGTGGTGGGCCGGCGTGTCGCGGCCGGCTGGCGGGTGGAGTCCCGGTCCGGGAGCCAGGCCGTACTGGTGCGCGGGCAGCCGGTCGATCATGTGCTGCACGCCTTTCTGACGGTCTTCTCGTGCTGCATGCGGGGCGCCGTGTGGGCCGTCCTGGCACTGACGAACAAGGTCGAGCGGGTGGTGATCACCGTTGACGCCCAGGGGCAGGTCGTGACCGTGGGAGGGCCTTGAGCGAGACGGTGCCCGTCACCCGGCCGGGTGCGTCCGGGTCGTGGTGGGTGAGGCTGTCGCACAGGGTCGAACCACCGCGCAGCGATGCGGGGTGGTTCGACGACGAACGGAGGAATTCCGTGTCCCTGTCCGCATCCGCGCCCCGCTCCTCGCGGCCTTCCGCCCCCGGCCCCGGCAGCCCTCGGGCAGCGAGCGAGGTGACGTTCGTTTACGTTCGACATCACCCCCTTGGGATGGATCCACGTGATCCTCGGCGTGTTCCTGGTGCTCGCAGGATGGGGCATTCCCAAGGGCACGGCCTGGGGCGTGGGCATCGTGCCGACCGCGCTGAATCTGATCGCCGGCTTCATCCGGCTGCCGTACCAACCGCTGTGGGCGATCATCTCCCTCGCGCTCGGCACCTTCGTGATCTGGGCCCTCTGCGCCCACCGGGCGAAGCCGGCCGTCTGACGTGAGCCCGGGACGGGGCGGCCTGGAGCCGGACGCGATCACGGCGCTGGCAGCCGACGCGTACGTCTACGGGTCCCCGCTCGTCCGCCGGCTGTCGGCCGTCCGGGCCCGTCTCCGGGAAGGGGGCGGGGCGTCGGCACCGTTCAACGGCTTCGCCCACGCGGACGGGCCGGCCACGCCCGGCACACACACCCCGTACGCCCCGGCCGACCTCGTCGACGCGCTCGCCCAGCTCGACCTCTCCGGAGGGCCGGTCAGGCTGCATGTCCCGGACACCGACGGCGCGTACTACGTCCTCCAGTTCGTGGACGCGTGGAGCAACGCCTTCGCGTACCTCGGCACCCGGGCCACCGGCACGGGCGAGGGGGACTGGATGATCGTGCCTCCCGGCTGGGCCGGCACCGTCCCCGACGGGCTGTCGGGGGTGATCGACGCGCCCACGTCCGTCGTCTCCGTCGTCGGCCGCCTCGCGTGCGACGGGCCCGAGGACCTGCCCCGCGTCAGGGCGCTCCAACAGGAACTCACGCTCACCCATCTGGGCGACCGAGCCCACCGGACCGGGCTTCCGGCGGCCGAGCGCGGGGTCCCGGGGGAGCTGCTGTTCTTCGAGGAGCTCCGGGTGTGGATGGCCGACTTCCCGCCCGCCGCCGCCGATCGCGCGTACCAGGACCGCTTCCAGCCCCTGGGGCTCCTGGAGGAGGGGATCTCGCCGTACGTGTCGGCCGGGCCCGGCCTCGTACGCGCGCTGAGGCGGGGGCTCGCGCTGGGCAGGCTCCGCGTGGAGGAGGCGGCCCGCCGGCCCGCGCTCCACGCCGACGGCCCTCCGGATGCCTGGCAGGCGACTCCGCACCTGTGCGACTACAACCTGGACCACTTCGGCGTCGGCACGCTCGGCACGCCGGAGTGGACGATCCCCGACCGAGAGGCGTCGTACCTGGTCAGGGCGGTCGCAGCGCGGCGGGGACACTGGCTGCCCCATGGGTACGAGGCGGTGTACGCCCACTCGGCCCGGGACTCACGGGGCCGCCCGCTCGACGGATCCCACCGCTACGTCCTGCGCCTCGCCCAGCCGCCGCCGGCCCGGGCGTTCTGGTCGCTGACCGCGTACGACAGCCCCGGCTGCCACCTGGTCGCGCATGCGGCGGACCGGTACGCGATCGGGGACCGGACCCCCGGGCTCGTCCACGGCGCCGACGGCGCGCTGACGCTGCACCTGTCCGCGGAACGGCCCGCGGACCCGGCCGAGGCGGCGAACTGGCTGCCGGTGCCCGCCGGTCGCTTTCGGCCGGTGCTGCGGCTCCACCTGCCCGACCAGGCCGTTCTCGACGGGAACTACGTCATCCCGGCGCTCGAGCGGCTCGGGGAGCGGCGCGGAGCGTAGGTTCTGCGGGCGCGTTGTCAGTGGTGCGTCGCACACTGGAGGCATGTGCCGCAGCATCAAGACGCTTCGTCCACCAGTCATCCCCGAAGAGGCCACCGAGGAGGAGATGAGAGCAGCCGCCCTCCAGTACGTGCGCAAGGTGTCCGGCTTCCGTGCGCCCGCCGCGCACAACCAAGAGGTCTTCGACCGCGCGGTGGCCGAGATCGCCGAGGCGACCCAGCGGCTGCTGGACGGCCTGGAGATACGGGGCGCAGCCCGGGCCTGACCGGGCGGCCTCGCGGATCGTCAGGTTCCGGCCGGGGCTCCGGCGGCCGGTGCCGCGGCGGCGTGGGCGGGGCGGCGGACGACGAGAGCCGCGAGGGCGCCGGCCAGGAACAGGGCGAGGACGGAGACCGCCGTGCCCAGCCAGCCCGCGCCCAGCCACTGGCCGCCGAAGTAGCCGAGGCCCACGCTGTAGACGGCCCAGGCCACTCCGGCCACGGCCGACCAGGGCAGGAATTCCTTCACCTTGCGGTGAGCGGCTCCCGCGCCCAGGGACACGACGGAGCGGCCGGCCGGAGCGAATCGGGCGATGACGACGAGCGTCCCTCCGCCACGGCTCAGTGCCGCGCCGAGGCGGTCCTGTGCGGAGGTGAGGCGGCGGGACCGGGCGATGGCCCGGTCGAGGCGGTCGCCACCACGCCAGGCGATGCGGTAGGCGACAAGGTCGCCGAGGACCGACGCGGTGGCCGCGCAGAGGGTCAGCACCAGGAGCGAGGGAACCTGCCGGGTGGCCTCACCGGCCGCAGCTGTGACCGTGGTCGTGCTCGCGGCCGCGGCGGTGGCCGCGGTGATCACCAGGACGCCGCTGGGGAGGACGGGAAGGAAGACGTCCAGGAGTACCGAGAGGGCGACCACTGCGTAAATCCATGGGCTGCCGGTCAGCGCGCCCACACTCTCGAGCACTTTCTACTCCCCGTTCCCGTGTTCCGTGTCAACGCCGCGACGTCGCAGGGGAGCGGCAGGAGCGGCAGGGTCAGCTGTACAGCGTACGCCTGCCGTTCACCCGGTTCACCTGGTATTCGCCGAGTGGGCGTGTGGGTGATGTCGCGCAGGTCACGTACGACCCCGGCGCCCCTCGGGAGGAGGGGGGCCGGGGCACGGGGAACGCGTGGGGCGGAGCGGGGGTCAGGCCGAGAGGGCCTGCGCCTTCTCGCGGGCGGGCTCGCTCTCACGCGCGGGGCCGCTGCGCGAGGAGAGCAGCCGGTCCAGCGCCAGAGCGCCGGAGCCGGTGAAGACCAGCAGCAGGAAGGCCCAGCAGAAGACAGCCGAAGCCTCGCCGCCGTTCTGCAGGGGGAACAGCGCCTCGGGCTGGTGCACCGTGAAGTACGCGTAGGCCATGGAGCCGGAGGAGACGAGGGCGGCGATACGGGTGCCGAGGCCCAGCGCGACGAGGGTGCCGCCGACGAGCTGGATCACTGCGGCATACCAGCCCGGCCAGGTGCCGACGGGTATGGTGCCGCCGCCCTCGGAGCCGCCGGCGACTCCGAAGAGCGAGGCGGCGCCATGGCAGGCGAACAGGAAACCGATGACTATGCGGAAGAGGCCGAGCGCGTAGGGCTGGGCCTTGTCCAGACGTATGTACATGGGGGGTGGGGCTCCTTCGGTCTGGGGACGTGAACCGATCGGGGCCCTCAGGTTAGGGTCACCTCATAATTACTTGCAAGTTCAACGTTATGTCGACTGGCTGAAAACCGGTCATACGTGTGAAGTCAGCGTGCGCTCCAGCACGGTCTCGAGCTGTGCCCCCGTTGGCCGGGCCCTGGCCTGAACCAATGTCAGTGCAGCTTTTCGGCCTTGCAGGGTGAGAGTCATGAGCTGATTGCCAAACCACGGTCCGCCGGTCTTGAGCCACTGCATGGGAGGGCTTTCCGTCCGCCCGTGGCGCGCCAGCGCACGCCCGAGCCGTCGGCCCACCCGGCTCCAGCCGAAGCGGAAGCCCGTGCGTATGTATCCGGGGATGGAGTTGTGGACGGGAGAGCAGGTCAGTTGCAGGATGTGTGCGGCGGGAGCGCCGTCCCGGGCGGTATCGGGCCACTGGGGCTCGGCGATGTACGCATGGTGCACATCGCCCGACAGCACGCATACCGTCGCGGGTGCGTCCGGGCCGCTTCCCGCCTCTCTGAGGAGCTCCGACAGCCAGTGGAAGGACTCCGGGAACGCGGCCCAGTGCTCCAGGTCACCGGCCCTGCGCACCTTTTCCCCGAAGCGCGCCCAGCGCTCGCCCCGCTCGCCGCGGCACAGTGCCGCGTTCCAGGTCTCCGCGTCGTGCACGAGGGGTGGCAGCAGCCACGGCAGTGAGGTGCCGATCAGCAGGTGGTCGACCGCGCCGGGGTCCGCCAGCATCGCTTCGCGCAGCCACCGGGCCTCCTCGTCGCGGAGCATCGACCGCTGCTGTTCCTCGAGGGTCCGGGCCGCCCGGGTGTCCACCATCAACAGCCGTACCCGGCCGAAAACGCGCCGGTAGCTCCACCGGGCCGGCGTGGGGTCGGCGTCCGCGGCCGCCGCATGGTTGCGGAGCGTCTCGGTGCCGTCCGGGGCGGCGCGCACGGCCGCGTAGACCGGGTCGGCCTCCAAGGTCTCGGGGGAGAGGTTGCCGAGGTGCTGATAGACCCAGTACGACATCAGCCCGCTGACGATCCGCTCGTGCCACCACGGTGTGCGGCGCATGTCCTGGAGCCAGACGGCACTCGTGTTCCAGTCGTCGATGACGTCGTGATCGTCGAAGATCATGCAGCTGGGGACCGTGGAGAGCAGCCAGCGCACGTCCGGATCGCGCCAGGACTCGTCGTAGAGGTGGGTGTACTCCTCGTAGTCCGCGACCTCCGCGCCGGGGGCCTCGTCCAGATCACGGCGGGCGGCGAGCCGCCGCTGGGTGGCCGGAGACGTCTCGTCCGCGTACACCTGGTCACCGAGGAGCAGGAGGACGTCCGGGCGTACCGCTTCGGGGTCGGCGGCGAGGCGGGTGGCCAGTGCGTCGAGCGCGTCGGGGCCGATGGCGTCGTGCCCGTGTGCGGGAGGGGCCGCCCAGCGGCAGGAGCCGAAGGCCACCCGGACCGGTCCCGCCTCGTCCGGCTGCGGTACGGCGGGCGTGGTGATGCTGCTCGGCGGGAAGCGGGAGTCCTCGGGCGGCCATACGCGGCGGCCGTCGAGCAGCACCTCGTAGGGTGTGGTCGAGCCGGGTGTCAGGCCCGTCACCACCACCAGGGCGTAGTGGTGCCCCTCGACGGCGAACGTGGGAGAGGTGCCGGCCGCCCCGTCCGCGCAACGGACCTCCGCCGTGCAGGGTCTGGTGGTCTCCATCCAGACCGTAGCCCGTGCGCCGGACTCCCAGTCGACGTACCTCAGCAATGGTCCCAGGCGCAGACCGGTCATGTGTGCACTCCTCGCGTCGGCGTGACCGATGGCTCCGTAGGCTACGGGGGAGAGCGGGTCGGCTCCGCAGGGGGAACGCGCCGGCGAGCGAACGCGCCCGGAGCCGGCCTGCGAGGGCGGGCTCCGGGCGCGTTCGGTGGGGAGGTCAGTGGTAGGCGTGGACGACGGCGTGGCCCTTGCCGCGGCCGATCATCCACTTGTTGACCGGGGTCGTCAGCAGGAAGGCGATGACGAACCCGCCCAGCAGTGAGGTCCAGAACAGGGCATCGGCGAGGTGAGCGTCCATCGCGCCGGGCACCAGGGCGATGATGCCGTTGTCGAGGAGCTCCATCACCGCGATGGAGACCGTGTCGGCGGCCAGTGCGACCTTGATGGCGGTCTTGAAGTCCAGCCCGGCCCTGCGGACCGCGAACAGAGTGAACGAGTAGCCGAACGCGAACGCCAGCGCGATCGCCAGGACCATGGTGGGCACGTTGCCCCACATCAGGGCGGTACCGATGGCCATGCCGAGGATCTCGCCGATGGCGCACCCGGTCAGGCAGTGCAGCGTCGCCCTCGCGGCGGCCGCCCAGGTCACCCCGGCCCTCTCGTGCCCGGCGTCACCCGCGTGTGCGTGATGCGCGGCGTGACCGGGGGCGGTGTGATGTGCGCTGGGCTCCATGACCGTCATCTCCCGTCCCGTCCAGTGTGACCTGTTCCTGCGGACGCACATCGCGACGAGATACCGCCCGGGGGTATCGCTGAGTGGGCGCAGGGAAGCGGCGGAGGGCTGCACGCGCCGTTCGGCGCGCACGGCCCTCCGCCGGGCGGTTCCGGCCCGGGCGGGCGGTCAGCAGCTGTTGAGGACGGACTGCAGGGCGCTCTTCTCGGTGGAGTCCACGGTGAGGTCGTAGTGGTGCTTCACGTGGACCCAGGCGCGGGCGTATGTGCAGCGGTAGGCGGTGCGCGACGGGAGCCACTCGCCCGGGTCCTGGTCGCTCTTGGACTGGTTGACGTTGTCGGTGACCGCGATGAGTTGCGGGCGGGTCAGGTCGTTGGCGAAGGACTGGCGCTGGGTGTTGGTCCAGCCGCCGGCCCCCGAGCGCCAGGCCTCGGCGAGCGGGACCATGTGGTCGATGTCCAGATCGGACGCGGCGGTCCAGGTGGCGCCGTCGTACTCCGAGTACCAACTGCCGCTGGTCGCGGCGCAGGAGGAGTCCTGGACGACGCCGGTGCCGTCACGCTTCAGCACCACTTCGCGGGTGTTGCAGGCTCCCGACTGGGTGATCCAGTGCGGGAACTTGTCGCGGCTGTAGCCGGACGAGGAGCCCTCGGTGGAGACGCTGAGCTGACTCAGATACGTACGGGCGGTCGAGGCGCTGACCGGGGTGGGCATCGCGGCCTGGGCGGTCGGGGCCGTGAGGAGTCCGGTGGTAGCGGCGAGCGCGGCGGAGGCGGCGGCGACCGCTATGCGACGCGCGTAGATGTGTGCCATGCGAACTTCCTTGCTGTGGAGGGACATTGAGCGGGTGACCCGCAGAGCCGGGCCATCGTGGCGGCGCCGGGTTTCGGTGGGGTGCTCGCCAGGTAACAGAGTGACGACATGTGCACGTCACATCAAGGGTTGGGGAGGTCGGTCTGACGTCCCGTCCGAAAACTGTTCGAGCCGGTAGTTGGCGGTCGGTAGTTCTCCGAGGTGGGAGTGGGGTGGCCCTTAGGGTGGCAGCGTGCTGCTTCCGGTCACTCCCACGCTCGGTGTCGTGCTCGCCCTGCTCCTGGTGTTCGCCGTCGCCGTCGCCGCGTGGGCTTCGCTGGGCCGGTCCCGTGAGATCGCTGTCGCGGGGCTGCGTGCCGCCGTGCAGCTTGGTGTCGTCTCCCTGCTCATCGGCTGGGTGGTGCGCTCCCGGGGGCCCCTGCTCGGCTTCCTGGCATTGATGATCGCGGTCGCCGTGCGTACCGCGGGCCGGCGGCTCACCCGTAACCGCACCTGGTGGTGGGCGGCGCTGCCGATCGGTGCGGGTGTCGTGCCCGTGGTCGCGGTGCTGCTGCTGACCGGACTCCTCCCGGTACGCGGCATCGCGCTGATCCCGGTCACCGGCATCCTCATCGGCGGCGCGCTCACCGCGACCGTGCTCGGCGGGCGGCGCGCGCTGGACGAGCTCGCGACACGGAGGGGGGAGGTGGAGGCGGGAATGGCGCTCGGGCTGCCCGACCGGGACGCCCGGCTGGAGATCGCCCGCCCCGCGGCGTCGGACGCGCTGCTGCCGGGGCTGGACCAGACCCGGACCGTGGGGCTCGTCACCCTGCCAGGGGCCTTCGTGGGCATGCTGCTGGGCGGCGCCTCACCCGTGGAGGCGGGCGCCGTGCAGCTGTTCGTCCTGGTGGCGCTGACGGCGGTGCAGGCTGTCGCCGTCGCGCTGGTGCTGGAACTGGCCGCGCGGGGGCTGCTGCACCGGGAGTGAGAGAGGGGTGGGGTGTGCTCCGGGGAAGGCTTATCGGGCGTCGATGTGCAGGCGGATCGAACCGTCCGTGTCCGCTTCCACCCGAAGCCGTGTCAGGTCCTCGACGTGGGCGTCGGGAGAGAGTGCCGCCGCGCGCGGGCCGACGCCCACGACGCGCATGCCGGCCGCCCGGCCCGCCGTGACGCCCGCCTCGGAATCCTCGAACACGATGCAGTCCGCCGGGTCGAAGCCCAGCTCGGCCGCGCCCTTGAGGAAGCCCTCCGGATCGGGCTTGCTGGCGCCGACCATCTCGGCGGTGACCCGGGTCTCCGGCATCGGCAGGCCCGCCGCCGTCATCCGCGCCTGGGCGAGTGCCTCGTCGGCCGAGGTCACGAGCGCGTGGGGGAGGCCGGCGATCGATGTCATGAAGGCGGGTGCGCCGCCGATGGGCACCACGCCGTCCGTGTCCGCGGTCTCCTCGGCCAGCATGATCCGGTTCTCCGCGTAGTTCTGCTCCATGGGGCGCTCCGGCAGCAGGGCGGCCATCGTGGCGTAACCCTGGCGGCCGTGGACCACCTTGAGTGCCGCCTCGGGGTCGAGGCCCTGCGTGATCGCCCAGCGGCGCCAGCAGCGCTCCACCACCGCGTCGGAGTTCACCAGGGTGCCGTCCATGTCCAGCAGGAGGGCGCGGGCTTCGAGGACGGTGGCCGGCATCGGCATGCTCCAGGGCGCGGGGGAACAGCTCGTAGCTGCGGTGAAGAAAACAAGCAGCCCCGCCCGCCGGTCAGGGAGAACGAGCGGAGGCTACTTTGTTCCCCTACGATACAAAAACCTTCGCCAAAACGCCAGTCCGCTGGTCCGTCGGCCCGGCTCTCAGGGCCGGTGCCGCCTGTCGCCGCCCGTCTGCGCCTCCAGCGCCTGACGGGTCTCCGGCCCGTAGACGCCCGATGGATCACCCTTGACCGACACCCACCGCTGGTACTCGGCGACGGCCCGCTCCACCTGCTCCGAGTAGGTGCCGTCCTCCGGTCCCCGGTAGACCCAGACCTCTTGCAGTCGCCGCTGGAGCTCGGAGACCTCCGCACCGCGGTCCCCGCGTCGCAACGTGCTCCCGGACGCCTCCTCCGCGGGCGGCGTCGCCGCTGTCGTGGTGGGGGCCTGCGCCGCGGACGCCGCGGACGCCGAGGGCGTCGGCGGCGTCGAAGTGACAGCCGAACGCGAAGCCGACGGGCTCACGGACGGAGAGGGGGACGACGAGGGCGACACCGTTGCCGACGGGGACGGCGCGGCCGAAGGGGGCGCCGACGGAGACGCGGACACGGATGCGGCCGGCGCGGTGCTCGTGTCCGGCGCGCTCGTCGTGGCCTCGGGCAGTGCCGCGTCCCCGGTGTCCTCGTCGTCGAACAGGCCGCTCGCGAAAGCGGCCGTGCCCACCACCGCGGCCACCGCCGCCCCCGCGGCGACAACGGCGAACGGCCGCCGACGGCGCGGTTGCACGGGGTCGGGGCCGCTGCCCGCGTAGGCCGCTGCGGTACGCCGCCGGGTCTCGTCCGCGACGACGGTGCCGGGCAGCGCCGTCGGCGCGCCCCCCGGCCCTCCGGTGCCCGGCGCGCCGTCCAGGAACAGCGGCATCGTCGTGGCCGCCGCAGGAGTGCCGTGGTCCTGTGTGTCGTCGCTGTTCAGCGTCACGTAAGGCCGGATCCGCAGCGGGTCGAAGTCCTCGGCCGCCGCGATCTCCGCCGTACGGGCGTCGTTCCCGGCCCGCGCGGCCGTACCGATTCCGCAGGCGCACCCCGCCCCGGGTCTCGCGCCCTGCTCGCCGCCGCACTCCGGGCATGTATGTCCGGTCATCGTGGTTTCCCTCCCCTTTGAACTGCCTGCGATTATGCAGGCCGCCGCAGGGAAGCCCAACGCCCGTGGTGGCACTCGGCAGGCCATAACAGTGCAGAGCGGACAGGATGGGGGTGAAGCGGACCCGAGGAGATGCTCATGACCCAGCAGCTGAGCCCCCCGCCCCTTGCACCCGGTGGGGGACGGTCCCGGCGGAGTGTCCTGGTCTCCATCGGCGCACTGCTTCTCGGCATGCTGCTCGCCGCACTCGATCAGACCATCGTCTCCACCGCGCTGCCCACGATCGTCAGCGAACTGGGGGGCCTGGACCACCTGTCGTGGGTGGTGACCGCCTACCTGCTGGCGGCGACCGCGGCCACGCCGCTCTGGGGCAAGCTCGGCGACCAGTACGGGCGCAAGAAGCTCTTCCAGACGGCCATCGTCATCTTCCTCATCGGCTCCGCGCTCTGCGGCATGGCCCAGAACATGCCGCAGCTGATCGGTTTCCGCGCCCTCCAGGGTCTCGGCGGCGGCGGGCTCATGGTGCTGTCGATGGCGATCGTCGGCGACATCGTCACCCCGCGCGAACGGGGCAAGTACCAAGGCCTCTTCGGCGCGGTGTTCGGTGTGACCAGCGTGTTGGGACCGCTGCTCGGCGGCTTCTTCACCGAGCACCTCAGCTGGCGCTGGGTCTTCTACATCAACCTGCCGGTCGGCGTCGTCGCGCTGCTCGTCATCGCCGCCGCCCTGCACATCCCGGTCCGCCGCACCCAGCACACCATCGACTACCTGGGCACCTTCCTCATCGCCTCCGTCGCCACCTGCCTGATCCTCGTCGCCTCGCTCGGCGGTACCACCTGGGCATGGGGTTCCGCGCAGATCATCGTCCTCGCCGTCCTCGCCGTGGTGCTGCTCGTGGCTTTCGTCGCGGCCGAGCGCCGGGCGGCCGAACCGGTTCTGCCGCTGAAGCTGTTCCGCCTGCGGACCTTCACCCTCGTCGCCGTCATCAGTTTCGTCATCGGCTTCGCGATGTTCGGCGCCATGACCTATCTGCCGACTTTCCTCCAGGTCGTGCACGGCATCACCCCGACCGTGTCCGGTGTGCACATGCTGCCGATGGTCCTCGGGCTGCTGCTCACCTCGACGGGCTCCGGCCAGATCGTCAGCCGGACGGGCCGCTGGAAGGTCTTCCCGATCGCCGGCACGGCGCTGACCGCGGTCGGCCTGCTGCTGCTCCACACGCTCTCCGAGAACAGCTCCACCTGGACGATGAGCCTCTGCTTCTTCGTCTTCGGCGCCGGACTCGGCCTGGTGATGCAGGTGCTCGTGCTCATCGTGCAGAACTCCGTCGGCTACGAGGACCTCGGAGTCGCCACGTCAGGCGCGACCTTCTTCCGGTCCATCGGCGCGTCGTTCGGTGTGGCCGTCTTCGGCACCGTCTTCACCAACCGGCTGACCGGCAAACTCGGAGAGGCGCTCACAGGCCGTTCGCTCCCGCCGGGTGTCGACGCCGGGGCGCTGGCCGCCGACCCCCGGGCCATCGGCCGGCTTCCGGCGGATCTGCGCCCCTCGGTCCTCAGCGCCTACTCGACCTCGATCACCGATGTCTTCCTCTACGCGGCGCCCGTCGTCCTCGTCGCGTTCCTCTTCGCCTGGTTCCTCAAGGAGGAACCCCTGCGCGGGTCGGTGACAGCGCCCGACACCAGTGAGACCCTGGCCCCGAACCCGGTCCATCGTTCCTCGTACGACGAATGCGCCCGTGCCCTCTCGGTGCTCGCCACGCGTGAGGGGCGCCGGGAGATCTACGAGAAGATCACCGAGAAGGCCGGATACGACCTGCAGCCCGCCGCGAGCTGGCTGCTGCTGCGCATCAAACGGCACGGGACCGTCGAGCCCGGCCGGCTGGCCGAGGTCGCCCCCGTGCCGCTGCGGGTGATCACCTCCGCAGCCCGTCAGGTGGAGGGGCGCGGCTTCGCCCGGCGCGAGGGGATGCAGTTGGTCCTCACCGAACGGGGTGAGGAGGCCGTGGTCCGGCTGTCCCGGGCCCGTGAGGAGTCCCTGGCCGAGCTGCTGGGCGACTGGTGGGGCCCGGACCGGCCCACGGACCTGGTCCGCCTGGTGACGGAGCTGTCGGCCGAGGTGAGCGGATCGAGCCGGGAACAGCCGCACATGCCCGAACCGCGCCGCGATCACTCGGTGGGCTGATACACCGGCGGCAGGTGATCAGAGTTCCTTGGCGAACCAGTGCTGCGCGTAGGGGCCCTGGCTGAACGCCGGGACTTCCCCGTACCCGAGCTTCGCGTACAGTCCGCGGGCCTCCACGAGGTCGTTGCGGGTGTCGAGGCGGATCCGGCGCACCCCGTAGGCCCGCGCGGCGCTCTCGATGCCCGCGAGCAGCAGGCCGCCGCCGCCCGACGAGCGGAAGGCGGGCCGGACGAACACCCGGGTCAGCTCCGCCGTCACCTCGTCGACCAGCCGCAGGCCCGCGCAGCTTGCGGCCTTGCCGTCGTACCGTCCCATCAGGAACTCCCCTGTGGGCGGGGCGAGCCGGTCGACGCCGTCGTCCCTCAGGCCGTCGTCGATCTCCGCCGTGGTCGCCGGGCGGCCCCAGTAGCGGCTCGCGACCTCGTCGTAATAGTCCCGCCGCAGCAGGGTCGCCTCGGGGCTTCCGAAGTGTTCGGGGGTCACGGTCCAGGTCATTGGTTCATTCTGTCCAGGGTGTGACGGTGAGACGAACCACTAATACGTGCAGGGGGAAGCGATGATGCGGGACGTGGTCGGGACGGCAGCCGTCCAGCGGCTCGGAGAGCAGTGGATACGGGAGCTGGAGCGGCCCGGGGGCGGCTTCGTGTGCTCGCCCGCCGGGCTGTGGCTGGCCCTGACCGCAGTCGCGGCAGGCGCCCGTAGGGAGACCGCCGCGGAACTGCGCACACTGCTCGGCGTGGCCGGGCAGGAGGCGGCGGCCGTGGTCACGGAGACCGCGCGGGACTGGCGGCGCACGGAGGCGCTGAATGTGGCGACCCGGGTGTGGAACAGCGTGCCGCTCCACCCGGAGTACGAACAGTCGCTGCCCGACGTCGCGTTCGGCCCGGTCGACGTCGCGGAGATCGACGCGTGGGTCCGCGAGGAGACCGGCGGCCTGATCGAGCGGCTGCCGTTGGATCTCGGCGGCGACGTCGCGCTCGCCCTGGTCAACGTGCTGGCGCTGACGGCTCGCTGGGAGGCAGCGTTCGACATGGCCCGCACCCGTGACGTCCCCTTCACCGATGCGGCGGGTACGAGCCGGCCGGTGCCGACGATGCACGCGTCGGCCGGACGCGGCGACGTGTGGACGACGGCGGGCGCGTACGTCGTCGAGCTGCGCTGCCGTTCGGAGCGGGACGGTGCCGGACCGGCACGGGTCAGGTTCGTGCTGGGGGAGCCGGGCGAGGGAGCCGCGGCGGTCCTGCCCCTGGCGTGGGCCCCGGAGGAATCGCGGTCCGCGCCGCCCGCCGACGTGGTGACCTTCTCGTTGCCGCGCTTCACCCTGCGTACCGAAATCCGTATCACGGAGCAGTTGGCGGCGCTCGGTGTGCGGCTCGCGACCGACCCCGCCGCAGCGGACTTCTCCGGTCTCTCGCCCGTGCGCCTCCACATCTCCGAGGTGGTCCAGGAAGCGGTGGTGAAGATCGCCGAGAAGGGCGTGGAGGCCGCGGCGGTCACCGTCGTGGCAGCGAGGTCCGCCGCCCCGAGGCCACGGGTGGTGCGGCACATCGCCTTCGACCGGCCCTTCGGCATCGTCGTCCTGGACGGCTCGTCGGACGTCCCCCTCTTCGCGGGCTGCCAGGCGGACGTACCCGTGTACGAGAGCTGAGCCCCGCCGCTGCCGAAGGGCCGCCCGTCGGCAGCCGCCCGAGAGCCGCAACCGGAATTCGGACAGTCTTTCGGCGAATCTGCGGTGACAGTCAGGCGAAGAGGGGATTGATTGTGTCTACCTCACAGGGCAATGCAAGGCTTCATCCGCACATACCCGGCCGATGGGGCAGTGCATGAAAACGGGAGGGTCGGCGCAGCGTGACAGATGTGGAGCGCAGTGTGCGGGGGGACGCGGCGGCGGATGCGGGGACGAGGGCCGCGGCGGTCAGAGCGGTCCTCTGGCTGCTCGTCGGTGTCCTGGCGGTGCGGCAGGCGGCGGTGGTACTGAGACGGCCCCCCGGCGAACGGCTCACCGATCTGGAGACCTGGACCGGCGCGACAGGGGTCCTGCACATCGCGGGATCCCTGTACGACCCGGGACGGTTCACCGGGACGCCGTTCGCCGGGCTGGTGCTGAAACCGCTGACGGTCTCGGCCGAACAGGCTCTCGGCGTCGTATGGACATTCGGTTCGCTGCTGCTCGTCGTGCTGCTCGGATTCGTCGCTGTCCGCGCCCTGCCCGCACCGGTGAGCCGGCGCACCGCGTTCCTGGCGGCGCCCGTCGCGATCGCGCTGCTTATGGTGTCGCTGCCCGTCCGCAACACCCTGCATCTGGGCCAGACCAGCATCCTGCCGGTCCTGCTGGTGCTCCTGGCCTGTTTCGCGGCACGCGGTGAGCGCCTTCCGGGCGTGCTGACCGGTATCGCCGCGGCGCTCCAGCCCGCCGTCCTGCTCTTCGCCGTCCTGTTCTGGCTCACCGGCCGACGCCGGGCCGCCGTGAGCGGGGGGGCCACCTTCGCCGTCTGCACCGCGCTGGCCTGGGTCATGATGCCCCGTGACTCCTGGGCGTACTGGGTGCACCACCTCGCGGGTGCCGGACTCGGCGAGAGCCCGGACAGCCTGGCGAACCAGTCCCTGCACGGGGCGCTGCTGCGGTTCGGGCTCCAGGGGCCGCTCGAGACCGCGCTGTTCCTGGTCCTGGCCGTCGCTGTCGCCTTCCTCGGGCTGCGCCGCGCGGCCCGCTACGCACGGGACGGGCAGCTGCTCCTGGCCGTCGCCGTCACGGGCTGTGTCGCCGTCGCCGTGTCGCCCACCGCCTGGCAGCACCAGCTGCTCTGGGTGCTGCTCGCCGTCGTCGGCCGCGCCGGTACCCGGGCCTCGGACCGGCTGGTCTGGCCGGCGGTCGTGGTGCTCGTCCTCACCCTGCCCGGGAAGATGCTGCTGCCGAACGTCGGCGTGTTGCTTCCCGTGCGCGACAACGCGCTGCTCGTCACCGCGCTCGCCGCGGCCTGCGCGGTGCCGTTCCTGTCCCGCGCCTCGCCCTACTGGCAGCGGCCGGCCCCCGCGGACCACGCGAAGCCGGTGCCGGCGCGGTACGCGTGGGTGCCGCTGCTGCCGTTCTGGCGCCGGGTGCTCAGCCGCCCCAACCTCCTGCTGGAACTCCTGCTCATCCGGGTCGTCTACTCCGCGTACGCGAAGGTCAGGCTGGCGGCGACCGCTGGGCGTTCCACCGCCGAGGAGCACGGCCGGCAGATCCACTCTGCCGAGCAGTGGCTGCACATCGACATCGAGCACTGGGCGAACCACACCGTCGTCGGCATCCCCTGGCTGCGCAACTTCTTCGACTACTACTACTCGACGTTCCACTTCATCGTGCCGCTCGCGATTCTCGGGGTGCTGTACGCGCGCCGGCCCTCCGACTACCGCTGGGCCCGCACCACCATCGGCTTCGCCACGGTCCTCGCCCTGCTCGGTTTCTGGCTCTACCCGCTGGCACCGCCGCGCCTGATGCCGGGGCTCGGCTTCATCGACACCGTCCACGGGGTGCAGGACCTCTCGAGCCCCGATTTCGGGGCGCTGACCGCGATGACCAACCAGTACGCGGCGATGCCCTCGCTGCACTTCGGCTGGTCGCTGTGGTGCGGTGTGGTGATCGTGCTGCTCGCGCCGAAGGCGTGGATGAAGGCCCTGGGCCTGTTGCACCCGCTGTTCACGGTCTCCGCCATCATCGCCACGGGCAATCACTGGGTGCTGGACGCGGTCGGAGGTGCGGTGGTGGTGGCCGCGGGCTTCGGACTGACGTGGGCCCTGTCCGGGCCGCGCAGGCTGCGGGCCCCGGCCCCCGCGGGCACCAAAGAGGCCGGACGGCCTGACCACGAGGCGGGGGACGCCACCGCCGAGGGGCCCGTACCGGAACAGGCGGGCAGCAAGGCGTAGGCACCCCCGGGCGGGCCGAAGGGGTGCGGACCCGCCTCGGTCTGCCCCGGGGCCGGGCGGCCGTAGTGGGGATCAGGCCTTGACCGAGGCCCCGGCCTCCGCGGCCACCTCGCCGCCCCGCTCCCCGAGTCGCTCCGTCTCCACATGAGCCGTCTCGCGGGCGGAGAGTGCCGCGACGACCGGCGGCACACAGAGCGCGGCGGCGAAGAGGGCTACGCCGGCCCAGTTGTCGCCGTCGGGACCGGCGATCTGCGAGGCGAAGGCCACGGCGAATCCGGCGATGGCGAAGCCGGTCTGGGTGCCGATCGCCATGCCCGAGAGCCTGACCCGGGTGGGGAACATCTCGGCGTAGAAGGCGGGCCAGATGCCGTTGGCGGCGCTGTAGACGACGCCGAAGACCAGCACACCCAGGATCAGCACCAGCGGATAGCTGCCGGTGGAGATCGCCCACAGGTACAGAGGCATCGTCACCGCGCTGCCGACGGCCCCGATGAGGAAGACCGGCCGGCGTCCGACGCGGTCGGAGAGCCGGGCCCACAGCGGGATGGTGAACAGGGCGACCACATTGGCCACCGCCCCGACCCAGAGCATGCCGGTGCGGCTCATGCCGACGGCGTCGCTGGTCGCGTACGACAGGGCCCAGACGGTGAAGATCGTGCTGACCGTGGCGATCACGGCGGCCGCGACGACCCGCAGCACGTCGGCCCAGTGGTCGCGCAGCAGCACGGCCAGCGGCATCTTCGCCACGCCTTCGGTCGCCGCCTGCTTGGTGAAGACCGGTGTCTCCTCCAAGGTGCGGCGGATGACGTAGCCGGTCACCGCGACGGCGACGCTCAGCCAGAACGGGATGCGCCAGCCCCAGGAGAGGAGCTGTTCCTCGGGCAGCGCTGCGACCGGGATGAAGGCCAGGGTCGCGATCAGCTGACCGGCCTGCGTCCCGTTGATGGTGAAGCTGGTGAAGTAGCCGCGCCGGTGCTCGGGCGCGTGCTCCAGGCTCATCGAGTTGGCGCTGGCCTGCTCGCCCGCCGCGGATATGCCCTGCAAAATCCGCAGGAGGACGAGCAGGACGGGTGCGGCCCCGCCGATCTGGTCCCGGGTGGGCAGACAGCCGATGAGGAACGTCGAGACACCCATCAGCATCAGCGTGAAGACCATGATCTTCTTGCGGCCGAGCCGGTCCCCGACGTGGCCGAGGAAGAGCGCGCCGACCGGGCGGGCCGCGTAGGCGACACCGAACGTGGCCAGCGACAGCAGGGTCGCGTTCGCCGGATCCGACTCGTCGAAGAAGACCTTGGGGAAGATCAGCGCCGCCGCGCTGCCGTAGATGAAGAAGTCGTAGTACTCGAGCGCGCTGCCGATCCAGGCGGCGAGCGCGGCTTTACGGGGCTGGGACTGCGGCTGCCGGGGCGGGGGGCCGGCGGAAGGGTCGTGAGCGGTCACGTCGGGCTCCTTCGGAAGCGTTCCGTGCGGGGGAGAGGCGAGCGGACCCGGCTAATTAACGCACTAGGTAGTTAGTTGCGGGTGGCTACGGATGGTGCGAGCAGTTGACGCCCCTGTCAAGAGTTCGCACGGAACCCGGCCCCCGGTCGGCGTGGAGAGCCGGCCCGTTCGCTGCGGAGACGTCCGGTCCTACGCCGCCCGGTCGGCCGTGAGGTAAGCGATGATCATGTCGCCCAGCATGGTCCGGTAGTGCTCGCGCCGGCCGGTGTCCACCAGGTCGCGGCCGAAGAGCGCGCCGAAGGTGTGCCTGTTCGCTATGCGGAAGAAGCAGAACGAGCTGATCATCGCGTGCAGATCGACGGCGTCGACGTCCGCCGTGAACAGGCCCGACGCGCGCCCCGCGTCGAGGATGCGCCGCAGGACCTCGATCGCCGGTGACCCGATACGGCTCAACTCGGCGGAGGCGGCGATGTGTTCGGCCTCGTGGATGTTCTCGATGCTGACCAGGCGGATGAAGTCCGGGTGTTCCTCGTGGTGGTCGAAGGTCACCTCGGCCAGTCGCCGGACCGCCGCCACGGGATCGAGGTGCTCGACGTCCAGCAGCTGTTCGGCCTCCCGGATCCTGGTGTACGCCCGCTCCAGGACCGTGGTGAACAGCTGCTCCTTGCCGCCGAAGTAGTAATAGATCATCCGCTTCGTGGTGCGGGTGCGGGCCGCGATCTCGTCGACCCGGGCGCCCGTGTAGCCGAGGCGGGCGAACTCCCGCGTCGCCACGTCGAGGATCTCGGCCTTGGTGCGCGCCGCGTCACGGGTCCGCACGGCGGGCTGGGCGGGTCCTTCGGTGCCGGTCATCCGGGTCCCTTCGCGGCAGGCGGTGCGTGTCCGCGATTCTAGATCCGTCGCCCGGGCCGGCCGATCCGGCCCGGGGTCTTCCCTGGGCGGCCTCCTTTCGGTATGACTAACTAACCAGTCCGTACATAAAGCCGCCTCATCGGGCCGTCTCATCAACGGGAAGTGAACGATGCCGAACCCTCCGGCCCCGCCTCCAGGCGTCCCCGTCCTCGTGCTGAACGGGCCCAGTCTCAACCTGCTCGGCCTGCGCGAGCCCGAGGTGTACGGCGAGGACACCCTGGCGGACATCGACGAGCTCTGCCGGAGCACCGCGGCGGCCCACGGGCTGCGCGCCGACTGCCGGCAGAGCAACCATGAGGGCGTTCTCATCGACGCCATCCATGAAGCCCGCACCGCACACCGCGGCATCGTGATCAATCCCGCCGGGTACAGCCACACCTCGGTCGCCGTGCGGGACGCACTCGCCGCCGTGGAGCTGCCCGTGGTGGAGGTCCACCTCTCGAACATCCACCGGCGGGAGGCCTTCCGCCACCACAGCTACGTCTCGGCCGTCGCCGACACCGTCATCTGCGGGGCGGGCGCCCATGGATACGTCCTGGCGCTCGCCCACCTCGCCCAGCTCCTGGAGGAGGGCCGGTGAGCCCCAACTCGTATCTCGTCGGCCTCATCGGCTCCGGCATCGGCCCCTCGCTGAGCCCCGCGCTCCACGAACGCGAAGCGGACCGGCAGGGGCTGCGCTACCTCTACCGCCTCATCGACATCGGCACGCTCGGCATCCCGCCGGAGAACACCGGTGAACTCGTCCGCTCCGCCCGCGACATGGGATATGACGGCCTCAACGTCACCCACCCCTGCAAGCAGCAGGTCCTCGCCCACCTCGACGCGCTCTCGCCGCAGGCCGAGGCCCTCGGCGCGGTCAACACCGTGGTCTTCGAGGGTGACCTCGCGATCGGCCACAACACCGACGCGACCGGCTTCGCCGCCTCCTTCGCGCGCGGCCTGCCCGACGCACCGCTGGAGCGGGTCGTGCAGCTGGGGGCCGGCGGCGCCGGGGCCGCCGTCGCCCACGCCCTCCTCACCCTCGGCGCCGGCCGGCTCACCGTGCTCGACGCCCTGCCCGACCGGGCGGCGGCCCTCGCGGACTCCCTGAACCACCACTTCGGCCCCGGCCGGGCCGCAGCCGTGGACCTGCTGGACATCGCCGCGCGGACGGCGAGCGCCGACGGCCTGGTCAACACCACACCCATCGGGATGGCCGCACACCCCGGGCTCCCGCTGCCCGCAGAGCTGCTGCGCCCCGGGCTGTGGGTGGCCGAGGTCGTCTACCGGCCGCTGGAGACCACCCTCGTACGCACCGCCCGTGCCCTGGGCTGCCCCACCCTCGACGGCGGCGGCATGGCCGCCTATCAGGCCGCCGACTCCTTCCGGCTCTTCACCGGCCGCGAACCCGACACCGCCCGCATGCTCGCCGACATCGCCGATCTCACGTCCGCGCACCGAAAGCCGTACTGAGGCGGCCGAGACGGCCGTAGCGCAGCCGCGCCGAAGCCTTACCGAAGCCCGCAGGAGGACCGACATGCGTACGTCCATCGCCACCGTCTCGCTCAGCGGAACGCTCACCGAGAAACTCACCGCGGCGGCACGCGCGGGCTTCGACGGCGTGGAGATCTTCGAGAACGACCTGATCGGAAGCCCGCTCGGCCCGGAGGAGATCAGGGAGCAGGCGGCCGACCTCGGTCTGACGATCGACCTCTTCCAGCCGATGCGCGACATCGAGGCCGTCCCCGCCGACGAGTTCGCCCGCAACCTGCGGCGTGCCGAGCACAAGTTCCGGCTGATGCGGCGGCTCGGCGCCGACACCGTCCTGGTCTGCTCCAGTGTGTCGCCGTACGCGGCCGACGACGACACCCTCGCCGCCGGTCAGCTGCGCCGGCTGGCGGAGCTCGCCCAGGAATCCGGAATCCGGGTCGCGTACGAGGCGCTGGCGTGGGGCCGCCACGTCAGCACGTACGAGCACGCCTGGCGCATCGTCGAGGCCGCGGACCATCCCGCCCTCGGGGTCTGCCTGGACAGCTTCCACATCCTGGCCAGGGGCTCCGACGTCGCGGGGATCGAGGCCATCCCCGGCGACAGGATCTTCTTCCTGCAGCTCGCCGACGCCCCGCAGATGTCCCTGGACGTGTTGCAGTGGAGCCGCCACCACCGCTGCTTCCCCGGCCAGGGCGACCTCGACGTCGCCGGGCTGGTGCGGGCCGCCGTACGCGCCGGATACGACGGGCCCCTCTCGCTGGAGGTGTTCAACGACGTCTTCCGCCAGGCGGACGCGGGCCGCACCGCCATCGACGCCCGGCGCTCGCTGACCCTGCTCCAGGAGTCGGCGGGGCTGAGCGCGCCCCCGGCACCGGTCGTTCCGACCGGGTTCGCCTTCGTCGAGATCGCCACGGCCGACACGGCCAGGATCTCGCCCCTGCTGACGGCGCTGGGCTTCTCCCGTACGGCCAGGCACTCCGGAAAGCCGGTGGACCTCTGGGAACAGGGTGAGGCCCGCATCCTGCTCAACACCGACACCGGCAGCCACCGGACGGAACCCGCGCTCACCGCGGTGGGCCTGGAGAGCCCCGACCCGGCGGGTGCCTCCGCGCGCGCCGAATCGCTGCTCGCCCCCGTACTGCCCCGGCGCCGTGCTCCCGGTGACGCGCCGCTGGACGCGGTGGCCGCGCCCGACGGCACCGAATTCTTCTTCTGCGTCACCGAGCGCCCCGACGGCCCCGGAGACACGGCAGGGGGCGCCGATCGCCCCGCACGCGCCGGCTGGACCGGTGACTTCGCGCCTGCCCCGCACACTCCCGACCCCTTCGGGATCACCCGCATCGACCATGTCGCGCTGACCCAGCCCTGGCACCAGTTCGACGAGGCGACCCTCTTCCACCACGGCGTGCTCGGTCTGCGCCCGCACGCGAGCGTCGACCTCGCCGACCCGTACGGCCTGCTCCGCAGCCGCGCCGCCAGCAACGAGGACGGCACCGTGCGCATCGCCCTCGGCGTGGGGGCGTCGCCCACCCGGGACCCGGCCCGCGGCGGGCGTCCCCAGCACGTGGCCCTGGTCACCGACGACCTCGTCGCGACCGTCCGCCGCGCCCGCGCGGCCGGCGCCCGGCTGCTGCCCGTTCCCGCCAACTACTACGACGACCTGGCCGCGCGCCACGAGTTCGCGCCGGGCGAGCTGGAGACCTACCGCGAACTCGGCATCCTCTACGACCGCGACGAGAAGGGGGAATTCCGCCACTGCTACACCGTGACGACCGGCCGCGTCTTCTTCGAACTCGTCGAGCGCGGCGGCGGGTACGACGGATACGGCGCCCGGAACGCCCCCGTCAGGCTCGCCGCGCAGCACGCACTCGCCGAATGATCAGGTCCCGGGGGCCTCGAAGGCCGCCCGCGCCTCGAACGACGCGCGGCGGGTGGCCCGGCGCAGGGCTCTCAGCAGCGTGGGACCTACGGTCACCGTCAGCGCCACCGTGAGGACGGCGCGGCCCAGGTCCCAGCCGAGCGAGGTGGCGGTGCAGTAGGCGAGGAAGCGGACCAGGTTCTCGTGCAGCGGGTCACCCGCGACGAAGGAGATTCCCGAGCCGAGCCCCGGCACGATCGTCCAGCCGTACAGATTCATCACCGTGCCGTACGCGAACGCGGCGAGGAATCCGTACCCCGCCAGCATCAGCAGCTCCCCCCGGCCGCGCAGCCGCTCCGCGCCCGGCAGCAGGCCCGCGCCCATGGTGAACCAGCCCATCGACAGCATCTGGAACGGCATCCAGGGCCCCACCCCGCCCGTGAGCAGTGCCGAGGCGAACATGGTGACCGAGCCGAGTGCGAATCCGAAGCCGGGGCCCAGCACCCGGCCGCTCAGCACCATCAGGAAGAACATCGGCTCCAGGCCGGCCGTCCCCGCGCCCAGCGGACGCAACGCCGCACCGACCGCCGCGAGGACGCCGAGCATCGCGACCGCCTTCGCGTCCAGACCGGAGTCCGCGATCGTCGCGAGGACCACCCCGACGAGCAGGACGAGCAGGACGGCGAACAGCCACGGCGCGTCCTGCGCGTGGGCGAGACCGGAGTCGGCTCCCGCCAGCAGCGGCCAGCCGAACGCGACCAGTCCGACCGCGCCGATCAGGACGAGCGCGGCGACGGCGTGAGGACCCAGCCGCACCGGGCGATCGGAGCCGGTTGTCATGCGAGGCCCTCCAGGGCCGTCCGCACCTGCGACACGGTCAGCCACTCCCGCGGCGCCAGGACCTTCGACGTCTGGGGGGCGAACGCGGGGGAGGAGACCACGACCTGCCGGGTCGGCCCGTCGGCGACGGCCTCACCGTCGGCGAGGATCACCACCCGGTCGGCCAGCTCCGCCGTCAGCTCCACGTCGTGCGTGGCCAGGACGATGGCGTGCCCCTCCGCAGCCAGCCTCCGCAGTACGCCGACGAGCCGGGCCTTCGCCGCGTAGTCCAGGCCGCGCGTCGGCTCGTCCAGGAGGAGGAGCGCAGGACGGGCGGTCAGCACCAGGGCGAGGGCGAGGGCCAGCCGCTGCCCCTCGGACAGGTCACGGGGGTGGGTGTCGTCCGGCACACCGGGCAGCAGCTCGGAGACCAGGGCCCGGCAACTGCCCGCGGGAGCGCCCGCGTCGGAGTCCGCCGCCGCGCACTCGGCGGCGACGGTGTCGGCGTACAGCACGTCGCGTGGCTCCTGCGGTACGAGTCCGACCCGACGCGCCATGGTGCGCGGCGGCGTACGGGACGGGTGCAGTCCGCCGACGAGGACCGAACCCGTGGTCGGTTCGGTCATTCCGACCAGCGTCGTCAGCAGGGTCGACTTGCCCGCGCCGTTGCGTCCCATCAGGGCCACGGTCTCGCCCGGCGCGACGGACAGCGTCACCCCGCGCAGTGCCTGGACCCGCCCGTGCCGCACCCCGAGCCCCTCGACCCGGGTGACGGCGTCCAGGACCGGGGCCGCCACGGGCGCCGCCTCGGGACGACGGCCGAACAGCCGGCCCAGGAGACCGGGGCGGGCGGCGGCCGGAGCGGGGAGCGGGGCCACCCGGGCGTCCGCCGGGGCCGCGCGTGGCGGCGGCTCCACACCGGCCAGCCGCTCCCGCAGGTCCCCCGCCCGGCGCCGGGCGTCGCGCACCGACAGCGGCAGCGGCTCCCAGCCCACCAGCCGGCCCAGGGCCACCACCGGCGGCCGGACGGGCGAGAGCGCCATGATGTCGGCGGGCGGGCCCATCACGGGGGCCACGCCGGGCGCGGGGAGCAGGAGGACCTGGTCGGCGTACTGCACCACACGCTCCAGCCGGTGTTCGGCCATCAGCACCGTCGTGCCCAGGTCGTCCACCAGGCGCTGGAGGACCGCGAGGACGTCTTCGGCTGCCGCCGGGTCCAGGGCGGACGTCGGCTCGTCCAGGACCAGGACCCTGGGATGCGGGGTGAGGACCGAGCCGATCGCGACGCGTTGCCGCTGGCCCCCGGAGAGGGTGGCGATCGGCCGGTCGCGCAGCTCGGCGAGTCCCAGCAGATCCAGCGTCTCCTCGACCCGGCGCCGCATCACGTCAGGGGCGAGGCCCAGCGACTCCATGCCGTACGCCAGCTCGTCCTCGACGGTGTCCGTCACGAAGTGGGCGAGCGGGTCCTGGCCCACCGTGCCGACCAGATCGGCGAGTTCACGCGGCTTGTGGGTGCGGGTGTCGCGGCCGCCGACCGTGACCCGGCCGGTGAGCACACCGCCCGTGAAGTGCGGCACGAGGCCGGACACAGAACCCAGCAGAGTCGACTTGCCGACACCGGACGGGCCGACGACCAGCACCAGTTCGCCCTCGGGGACAGTGAGGTCGACCCCGGACAGGGTGGGGCGCTCGGCGCCCTCGTACCGCACCGAGACCTGCTCGAACCGGATCATGCGTGCTCCTTGGAGTCCGAGGGGGAAGCGGGTAGCGGTGCCACCACGGCGGGCAGCAGCCCGATCAGCACGGCGGCGGCCGGCCACAGCGGCAGTACGGGAGCGGTCAGCGGTACGACGCCGGGGCGCAGGGCCCACGGGTCGGCGGCGCCCGCCCAGATCATCGCCGCCGCTACGGCCGCGCCCGAGGCGGCGACGAGCCAGGCCCGTACGCCCCAGCGGTCCGGCCGGTAGCGGGTACGGACCGAGCGGCGCCCGCCGAGCCTGAGCCCGGCCATCGCCGCGACCAGCCCGGCCAGCAGCAACGGCAGCCCGTGCACGGCTCCCTGCGCGGCCAGCAGCCCGTACGTCCCCGCGCAGACGCCCAGCATCCCGCCCAGCGTGAGCACATGCGTGGTGCGGCGGACGGCGGGCGGAACCCGCGCGGTGCGGCCGTACCCCCGCGCGTCCATCGACGCGGCGACGGCCACCGAACGCTCCAGCGCGCCCTCCAGCACCGGCAGTCCGATCTGGAGCACCGCCCCGATCCCGCCGGTCGGACGGCCTCGCAGCCTGCGGGCCGTCCGCAGCCGTGCCACGTCGGCGACCATGTTCGGCGCGAACGTCATCGCGACGACGACGGCGACCCCCACCTCGTACAGGGCGCCCGGCAGGGACTTCAGCAGCCGGGCCGGGTTGGCCAGCGAATTCGCCGCACCGACGCAGATCAGCAGCGTGGCCAGCTTCGCGCCCTGGTACAGCGCGAACACCAGCTGCTCCGCCGTGACCCGGCCGCCGATACTGACCCCCTGTGCCCAGTCGGGCAACGGCACTCCGGGCATCGTGAACAGGGCGTGCGTACCGGGGACGGAGGAGCCGAGGACGACGGAGAACACCAGTCGTACCGCGACGACGAACAGCCCGATCTTGATGAACGCCCCGTACGAACGGGCCCACGGCGCGTCCGTACGGCGCGCCGCCACCACATAGCCCGCCACGCCCACCAGCAGACCGAGCAGCAGCGGGTTGGTCGTACGCGACGCGGCGGTCGCCAGCCCCAGTGCCCACAGCCACCAGGCCCCGGCCGGGAGGGCGTTGCCACGGGTGGCCTCGGGGGCACGCAGGGCAGGGGGGAGCCGGGCCGGGCCGGTGGAGCGGGTCATCGGCGGCGGCGGCGGGCCTGCAGCACAGCGGCGACACCCAGCACGAGCACCGCGCCCACGCCGGTGAGCACACCGGCCGAGGGGCCGCCGCCGTCGTCGGAGGCGCCGGCGGCCGACGCCGTGGCGGGGCTGCCGGGCTCCGCGGTATCGGAGTCACCGCCGGTCTGTTCACCGCAGCCCGACCGCGGGTAGCCCGTGATCGCGCAGAGCATCGCGGAGCTGTCGTACCGCAACGGCTTCGCCACCGCGGCGAGGGCGTCCGCGGTGCTCGCGTCCGGCGCCACCTGGGCGCAGGCGGTGCGCAGCGGGGGAGGCTCATCGCCGTCCGGCGCGTCCGCCGCCGTACCCGGGTCGATGACCAGCGCGATCCGCTTGAGGCCGGCCTTCGCCGGGGTGTCCGCGCAGACGGTCCCGAAGTCCGGTGCGCGGCGCGGCTGCGCCGAGTCCTGGGAGTCCTCGCTCACCGAGAAGCGGAAACCCTGCACCGCGCCGTCGTCCGGCCGGACCACGGAAGGCCCCTGGGTGGCGTACGCCCAGCTCTTCCCGCCGTCGCCCTCCCAGAACGACCAGTAGCGGTAACCGGCCGCCTGCGCGCTCCCCGTGCCCGGCACCGTCAGGACGGCGCCGACGAGGAGAAGCAGCGCCGCCGTGCCCAGCGGGCGCCTCACAGCTGCTGGTTCTTCCGGCGTCCGCTGAGCAGGAAGCCGATGCCCGCACCGAAGGCGAGACCGATGCCGATGATCCACCAGAGGCCGAGCCCCTCGTCGTCGCTGCTCGTGTCCGCGGGCTTCGAGGGCGCCGTCGCGGTGGGCGAGGGCACGGCGGTGGCGGCGGGCGCCGGGCCCGTCGCGTTGAGCTGCCTGACGAGGTCGACGCCGCCGAAGTCACGGGCGTCGGTGCCGGTCGCGTGGGCGGCGAGCACCAGCTGGGCGGTGGCGGCGGGGCCGCCCTCCTTCGCCCAGCCCTGCGCGTGCTTCTGCAGATATTCGACCGCTCCGGCCGCCTTGTCCTTGTGGCCGGACGCCGCGAGCGCCACGACCGCGTCCGCCGTGTTCCCGAAGTCCGGCTGGGGGGCGGACTCCTCGGCGCCCGGCATCGGCGGCAGGTCCAGATGCCCCGACCCGGCGAGTGTCCGCGCCAGGTAGGAGGCGCCGTTCTGCGCGGACTGCTCGGGGGTGAGGTCCTCGCCCTCGCGGCAGACGGGGGCCTTCGCCGCGTTGTAGTTCCCCGCGGCCAGGCCCTTGCCCATGGCACCGATGACCGCGGCCGCCGTGGCGTCCGCGTTGGCGGCGAGCTTGCCGTCCTTGTCCGGCTGATAGGCGAACGCCCCGCCGTCCTCGCCCCCGCAGGGCAGTGCGAAGGTCTGCAGCGCCGTGTACGGCGTCTTCCCGTCCGCCGTGGTGACCTCGGCGAGCGGCACGCCCGCCCGTGCGAGCGCCCCGGTCACGAGGCCGGTGGAATTGGCGTCGCTCGGACTGCCCGGGTTGTAACCCCAGCCGCCGTCCTCGTTCTGTACGGACTTCAGCCAGCTGACCCCGTTGTCCACGGCCTCCCGGTGCGCGGCCAGCTCGACCATGGCCTGGACCGCTGCCGCCGTGGCGTTGGTGTCCGCGACCGTCTTGCTGTCGCAGGGCTTTGAGGCGTCCCGGTACGAGGCGAAGGCCCCGCTGTCGCACTGCTGGCCGACGAGCCACTCCACCGACTGCGTGGCGGGCGTGACCAGCTCGATCTTCTGGGCGAGGAAAGCGAGCGACTGGCGCCACACCCCGTCGTACGTCGGGTCCTTGCTGCCGTACAGCCCCGCCGGGAGATCCGGCGTGGACGGGGTCGGACTCGGCGCGGCGACCGCCACCGGGGCGGCCGCTCCACAGAGCACGGCGGTGATCGCGAGCGCTGCCGCGCGGCGGCGTACGGACATGGCGGGCTGGGCCTCTCGAATGGGGTTTCCCTGCTCGAGCTGAGCCGAGCGCTCGGGGAAGGGTCGGCGCCGGATTCGCACCGGCTCACCCCTGGACGGGCATGATGAGGACCCGCCCACTCTACCGGGGCACCGCCGGCCCCCTCCGGGCGGACAGCCGCAGCCCTCGGGGCACGGGCCTTCCCAGCAGGTCAGGGCCCGTGGGAAACTCCGGCGGGAGCCACACGGGCGCGTGCCGGTGGGGAGGAACGACCTGGGTGGGAATCGTCAGTGCGCAGAAGCAGGACGGCGGCCGCTGTCGCCGTGGCGGCCGGATTCATGACGGTGACGGCGGGCTGCGGCCTCACCGGGGAGCACGCGAGCGCCCCCGCCCCCTCGCCGGACCCCACCCCACCGTTCACCACGCAGACGGTCGCCGACGAGATAGCCGGCTTCGCCCGGGCCGGAGGGCTTCCGCCCGGTGACACCTCCACCGCCGGACTGCCGAAGGGCGACTGGCAGCAGTGCGTCGCACCCTGGACGGGCGACGTGCTGGAGGCGGACGCCGCAGGCGCCTTCGAAGCGACGGTCCTGAGGTTGAGGCAGCACGACTGGGAGATCGTCTCCAGCCATGCCGAGCACGAGGTCACCTATCGCACCCTCACCAAGCGGGGCTGGAAGCTGTACGCCCGGCACTACGCCGCGCAGGGCGTCGCAGCCGGTCAGGTGGTGTCCCTCACCGCGGTCGAGGACGGCTGCCGGCTGCCCGCGGGGATCAAGGGCGGCTACGAGGACCCGGCCTGACAGTGGCGTCGGCGGGCACCGTGCACGGGCGCGTCCAGTGCCGTGGCAGGCATCGTCGGCCCCGTCGCGCAGACACTGCCTGCCACGGCGCTAGCCCTGCGAAGTCCGGGACCGGCGCGCGTCCGCCGGCAGGTCGATCAGCCCGCACACCGTCTCGATGTCCCCCTTCACCTGCGCGATCGACTCCCGGCCCGAGAGCCAGGTGATCAGCGCCGAGTGCCAGGTGTGCTCGATGACGCGGACCACGGACAGCTGTTCCTGCGTGGGGTTCTCCACCCCCATCGCGTCCAGCACGATCGCCGTCGTCAGCCGGTACACGGCGTCCACCTCGGGGCTCACTCCGCGGTCGGCGAAGGTCAGCGCCCGCACCATGGCGTCCGCCAGATGCGGATCGCGCTGGAGCGCCCGGAAAGCCAGCATCAGCGTGTCGGCGACACGCTGTGCGGCGTCGTCACCGGTGGGCGGCTGCCTGCGGAGCGTGACGTGCAGATGCTGGAGCTGGTCCTGCATGACCGCGACCAGGAGATGGATCTTGGACGGGAAGTAGCGGTACAGCGTGCCCAGGGCGACCCCGGCGGCGTCCGCCACCTCACGCATCTGCACCGCCTCGAAACCGCCCCGTCCCGCGAGCTGGGCACCGGCCTGCAGAATGCTGCGGCGGCGAGCTTCCTGGCGTTCCGTCAGGGGAGGCGCTGTCGGCCTGGCTTCCGCTGTCATCTGTCCCCATCCACAGAGGGAGAACCGGTTCCCTGTCCGGCCGGGCCCCGGTTTCCGGGCGCGCACAGCATGTCAGGGCGTCCGCCGTGGCGCGAATCACCTGATCCGGCCGTCACGCCGACGCTACCTGCCGGTAGATTCGGTGCGGGTTGAACGAACGAGTCTGAAACTTGTTCTAGATTAGCGCGACCGGTTACGCTCCGGCGAAAACGCAGTGAGAAGGGGGCCGAGTGTGACCGCTGAGGCCATAGAGACGAGCCCCTTCGGGGGCGGCGGTGCGTCCGGCACCGACGGTGACCGGCCCCTGCGCATCGCGCTCCTGACCTACAAGGGCAACCCCTTCTGCGGTGGCCAGGGCGTCTACGTCCGCCATCTCGGTCGCGAGCTGGCCCGGCTGGGCCACAGCGTCGAAGTGATAGGGGCCCAGCCCTACCCCGTACTCGACGAGGGCGTCCCGCTCACCGAGCTGCCCAGCCTCGACCTGTACCGGCAGCCCGACCCGTTCCGCACCCCCGGACGCGACGAGTACCGCGACTGGATCGACCTCGCCGAGGTCGCCACCATGTGGACCGGCGGCTTCCCCGAGCCGCTCACCTTCAGTCTGCGGGCACGGCGCCATCTCCTCGCCAGGCGTGGTGACTTCGACGTCGTGCACGACAACCAGACGCTCGGTTACGGCTTGCTCGGGGACCTCGGTGCGCCCCTCGTCACCACGATCCACCACCCGATCACCGTCGACCGGCAACTGGACCTGGACGCCGCGGAGTCGAAGCGCCATCGGCTTTCCGTCCGCCGCTGGTACGGCTTCACCCGCATGCAGAAGCGCGTCGCCCGCCGTCTGCCCTCCGTCCTCACCGTCTCCGCCTCCTCGCAGCAGGAGATCGTCGAACACCTCGGGGTGCGCCGGGACCGTATCCGCGTCGTGCACATCGGGGCGGACACCGGCCTCTGGTCGCCCGACCCCTCGGTCGCCGAGGTCCCCGGCCGGATAGTCACCACCTCGAGCGCCGACGTCCCGCTCAAGGGCCTCGTCCATCTCGTGGAGGCCCTCGCCAAGCTCCGCACCGAGAACCCGGCCGCGCACCTCGTGGTCGTCGGCAAGCGCGCCGAGCACGGCCCTGTCGCCCAGGCCATCGAGCGCTACGGACTTCAGGACGCCGTCGAGTTCGTCAAGGGCATCAGCGACGCCGAACTCGTCGACCTGGTCCGCAGTGCCCAGGTCTCCTGCGTCCCCTCGCTGTACGAGGGCTTCTCGCTGCCCGCCGCCGAGGCCATGGCCACCGGGACTCCTCTGGTGGCCACCACCGGCGGCGCCATCCCCGAGGTCGCGGGGCCCGACGGGGAGACCTGCCTCGCCGTGCCGCCCGGCGACGCGGAGGCACTGGCCGCCGCGCTCGGCCGGCTGCTCGGCGACCGCGAACTGCGCGCCCGCCTCGGCGGGGCCGGCCGCGCCCGGGTGCTGGCCAACTTCACCTGGGCCAGGGCGGCCCTCGGCACCGTCGAGCTGTACCGTCAGTCGATCGCCGCCCGGGGAGCCCGCAGGTGACCGCCCCCGTGACTCCCGGACCCCGTACCCCCGACCGCGAAGGCAGGCCCCCGTGCTGACCGTCGACTTCACCCGCTTCCCGCTCGCCGCACGCGACCGGGTGCTCGATCTGGGCTGCGGCGCCGGCCGGCATGCCTTCGAGTGCTACCGGCGTGGCGCCCAGGTGGTGGCCCTCGACCGGAACGGCGAGGAGATCCGCGAGGTCGCGAAGTGGTTCGCCGCGATGAAGGAGGCCGGTGAGGCACCCGCGGGTGCGACCGCCACCGCGATGGAGGGCGACGCGCTCAACCTGCCGTTCCCCGACGCGTCCTTCGACGTCGTGATCATCTCCGAGGTGATGGAGCACATCCCCGACGACAAGGGCGTGCTCGCCGAGATGGTCCGTGTGCTGAAGCCCGGCGGCCGGATCGCGATCACCGTGCCCCGCTACGGTCCCGAGAAGATCTGCTGGACGCTCTCCGACGCGTACCACGAGGTCGAGGGCGGCCACATCCGGATCTACAAGGCCGACGAACTCCTCGGCAAGATCCGGGAAGCCGGACTCAAGCCCTACGGCACCCACCACGCGCACGCCCTGCACAGCCCGTACTGGTGGCTGAAGTGCGCCTTCGGAGTCGGCCGCGACGGCAAGGACGCAGCGCTTCCGGTCCGGGCGTACCACAAGCTGCTGGTCTGGGACATCATGAAGAAGCCCCTGGCCACCCGGGTCACCGAGCAGTTGCTCAACCCGGTCGTCGGCAAGAGCTTCGTGGCGTACGCGACCAAGCCGCACCTGCCCAAGGCCGAGGCGTGAGCACGCCGGAGCAGACCGAACACCTCGTCCTGCCGGGCGTCCTCACCGCCGGACAGGCAGCCGAGACCGTGGCCGCGCTGCTCGCCGTGCAGCGCGAGGACGGGGCGCTGCCCTGGTTCCGCGGCCACCACCTCGACCCGTGGGACCACACCGAGGCCGCCATGGCACTGGACGCGTCAGGGGAGCACGAGGCCGCCGCCGACGCCTACGCGTGGCTGGCCCGCCACCAGAACGAGGACGGCTCCTGGTACGCCGCCTACCACGACGGTGACCCCGGCCGGCCGACCGACCTGAGCCGCGAGAGCAACTTCTGCGCCTACGTGGCCGTCGGCGTCTGGCACCACTACCTCGCCACCGGCGATGACGCGTTCGCCGACCGGATGTGGCCGACGGTCTACGCCGCGGTCGAATTCGTGCTGCGGCTCCAGCAGCCCGGCGGCCAGATCGGCTGGAAGCGCGAAGCCGACGGCACCCCCGTCACGGACGCCCTGCTGACCGGCTCCTCCTCCGTCCACCAGGCGCTGCGCTGCGCCCTGGCCCTGGCCGAACAGCGCGAGGAACCGCAGCCCGACTGGGAGTTGGCGGCCGGAGCGCTCGGCCACGCGATCCGCAGCCACCCCGAGCGCTTCCTGGACAAGAGCCGTTACTCCATGGACTGGTACTACCCGGTCCTCGGCGGAGCGGTCACCGGGCCCGAGGCGACACGGCGGATCGAGGACGGCTGGGACAGCTTCGTGGTCCCCGGTCTCGGCGTACGCTGCGTGCTTCCCAACCCGTGGGTGACGGGCGGCGAGAGCTGCGAACTGGCCCTGGCCCTGTGGGTGACGGGGGAGTCCGACCGTGCCCTGGAGATTTTGCAGTCCATCCAGCACCTGCGGGCCGAGGGCGGCCTCTACTGGACGGGCTACGTCTTCGAGGGCGAGCGGGCCATATGGCCGGAGGAACTCACCACCTGGACGGCCGGGTCACTGCTGCTCGCGGTGGCCGCGCTCGGGGGGGACGAGGCGACCACCGCGGTCTTCAGCGGCGAACGGCTGCCGACGGGTCTGGAGCCGGACTGCTGCCGGTAGGGGTGTCCGTCAGAGGCGGCGGACCCGGCCCGCGACCGCGTGCCCGACCAACAGATAGACGGCGGCGGCCAGACCGTACCCGGTGACGACGCGCGCCCACGCTTCGTCGAAGGTGAACAGGTCGTGCGACCAGCCGGCCAGCCAGCGCGCCGAGTCCTGGACCCACTGGACCAGGTCGTTGCCCCTGTTGGCGTCGAGCAGGTACATCAGGATCCACAGAATGATGATGAAGGCCATGATGTCCGCGACGACGGCTATGACGCGTGCGGCGGTACTGCTTCCTGTGCCTGTTCTGGGAGACATGCTCTCCGGGTTACCGCTTTACCGTGAGTGAAACGCGTACGGCGGGTGCCGGATGGCGGCCCGCCCCCGCGCGGGCGAGCCCCGCGACGCGTACCGACTCCCGTCACTCACCGTGAGACGCAGGCCCTCCGGCCGCCGGCAGCTCCGGGGGGCCCGAGCCCCACGACGCCGGCGGAGAAGCCGGGGCGGGCTGGAGGGCTGAGCGCCACCCGCCACGGATGCGACAGCGGCCCCCGCCGATCGGCGGGGGCCGCTCGGGCGTGACGGCTCAGCCGCGCTGGATCCCCGTGGTGTCCTGGAGGACGCCACGACGGCCGTCCTGCGTCTGGGCGATGAGCGCGGGACCACGCTGTTCGACCGCCAGGTACCACGTACCGGGCGCGAGTTCGGCGATCGGGTTGGGGGCGCCGTCCTCGCCGTACAGCGGACGGGCCACCGGCACCGCGAACCAGAAGGGCGTGAAGTCCGCGGCCGGCGCCGGAGCCCCACCGCCCTGCGAAGCCTGCTGGTGCTCCGGCTGTCCGGGCTGTCCGGGCTGTCCGGGCTGGGCACCGTACGGCTGGTGCTGACCCGGCTGCGTGCCGAAGGGCTGCTGGGCACCGGGGTAGCCGTAGCCCTGACTGGGCTGCTGGCCGTAGGCCGGCTGCACGGCGGCCGGGCGCGGTGCACCCAGGAGCGGGGCCTTGAGCGCGGGAACCAGCGGAGTGGCCACGGCGCCGCCGGCCAGCACGAGGGTCGCCAGCAGCCCGAGGATCAGACCGGCGCCGGCGTCACCGGCGTCGATGATCGTCCAGAACATGGTCCACAGGGCGAACACGGTGAACGCGGCGCCGAACTGGCCGAGTTCGAATCCGACCACCTTGCGGCCCGGCATCGCACGGCTGACGATCAGCAGCGCGGCGCCGATGACGCCGGCCAGGTAGATGCCCATCAGGATGGAAAGCGAGTCCCAGGCGTTGGCGCTGTAGCTCGAGCAGTCCACGCCCGAGGGGCAGTCGTAGCCGGAGAGGTCGAGGAAAGAGGCGATGAACAGCACGACCGCTGCTCCGATCACCACGCCGTCGCCTCGAGTGAGGGAGCGGATATTCACGTGAAGGTCCTTAGTCGGTCGTATCGTCGGGGCGGTCGTCGATGCCGCCTGAACGGCGGGTACGGCGCGAAACTCGGGGGCGGCACCCCATCGTACGGATGAATCTATCGTCTGCCCGGGCGGGTTGTGGTGCTGCCCGGACCTCGGACCGGCTGTCCCACGGATGCAGCCACGGCCGCCGCCGTCTCCGCGGAACTACCTCTTCAGATAGCTGCCGATACCCTCGGCGATGCCGAGAGCCGCCTTCTGGCGCCAGCCTCCGCTGGTGAGCAGGGCGGCATCCTTCGGATCACGCATATTGCCGCACTCGATGAACACTTTGGGCACGGTCGACAGATTTAGGCCGCCGAGATCGTCACGGGTGTCCAGTCCGGTGCCGCCGCCGATGTAATTGGACGGAGCACTGCCGGTGACCCGTAGGAAATTCCCCGCAATCCGCACGCCGAGTTCACGCGAAGGGGCAACGATCTCCGCGGTGTCCGCGTCGCCTCCCTTCACCGCTGCGGGGAGAATGACGTGGAATCCCCGGTTCCCGGTTGCGGAACCGTCCGCGTGGACCGAGACCACCGCGTCGGCACGCTCCTTGTTGCCGATCCGCGCCCGCTCGTCGACGCACGGGCCGAAGGCACGGTCGCCGTCCTGGGTGAGGACGACCTTCGCGCCCTGTTCCTCCAGCAGGGTGCGCAGCCGACGGGAGACGTCGAGGGTGAACCGGGCTTCCGCGTAACCCGCGTTGGTGGCGGTGCCCGTGGTGTCGCACTCCTTGTGCCCGGTGCCGATGTCGACCTGGCTGTTGATCTCCCGGGTGTGGTCGCGGTTACCCGGATTGTGCCCGGGGTCGATCACCACCGTGCGGCCCGTGAGCGGGCCCCTGGGCAGGGGTTTCGCGGATGTGGCCCCGGCGGACGGGCTCGTGGCCGGGGGCGGCGGCTGCCGGGTCGTGGGCGTGGGGGAGGGGGAGGTGGACGGTGAGGAGGACACCGGCCGGGACGCCGCCTCCGGTCCGGCGCCGGAATCCTGTCCGCCGTCGCCCGCGCACCCGGCGGCGGTCAGGCAGGCACCAGCCAGGGCGACTGCGGCGAACACGGGCCTGCGGCGCGGGCCCGTGCGCGGTGTCGGGGGAGGAGATTCTTGGTGACGCACGTCGCGATGCTATCCGTGACCCTCAGACTCCCGCTCCCGTACGCCGCAGAACGCGCAAGGAGTCCGTCACCGAGATCTCGGTGAACGCCCCTGATCCCAGGGCGCGTTGGTGGATTCGGTACGGAGCCTGGCCGCCGTCCGCCGGGTCCGGGAACACATCGTGGATGACCAGCAGGCCGCCGTCGGCGACCTTCGGGGCCCAGCCCTCGTAGTCGGCGTTCGCGTGCGCGTCGGTGTGCCCGCCGTCGATGAAGACCAGGCCGAGCGTCCCGCCCCAGACGGCGGCGACCTGCGGGGACCGCCCGACCAGCGCCACCACGTGTTCCTCCAGACCCGCCCGGCGCAGGGTGCGCCGGAAGGTTGGCAGTGTGTCCATCAGGCCGATCTCGGGGTCCACCACCGACGGGTCGTGGTATTCCCACCCCGGCTGCTGCTCCTCGCTGCCCCGGTGGTGGTCGACGGTCAGGGCCGTCACCCCGGCCGCCCGGGCGGCGTCCGCCAGCAGGATCGCGGACCGCCCGCAGTACGTGCCGACCTCCAGGAGCGGCAGCCCCAGTGCGGCGGCCTCGACGGCGGCTGCGTACAGGGCGAGCCCTTCGTGGGCCGGCATGAAGCCCTTGGCGGCCTCGAAGGCCGCGAGGACCTCCGGCTCCGGACAGGCGGCGGACTCGGCGGCCACGGGGTTCCTCCTGGCGGGACGGTGGATCGGACGGCGTCCCATCGTGCCGTACGCCCCCGCGACAGGGACCGGCGGGGCGTACGGGTGGGGTGGGAGGGTCAGCGCCGCGCGGGCTCCGCGGCGGTGGCCTGAGCCGGCTCGGCGGCGAGGGCGTCACCCGTGCTGCTGGCCAGCAGCACCGGGTGCGCCTTCCGCTGCGCCGGCAGGAACGCTGCCAGTACGAGGCCGATCAGCACCGCCCCGGTGGCGATCATGAACGAGGTGCGGAAGCCCTCCATGGTGGGGACATCCACCGACCCCATCCGCATCGAGGTGTTCGCAAGCACCATGCCGATCACCGCACTCGAGAGCGAGGTGCCGATCGAACGCATCAGCGTGTTCAGACCGTTGGCGGCGCCGGTCTCGGACGCGTCGACCGCCCCGATGATCAGGGCGGGCAGCGAGGAGTAGGCGAGTCCGATGCCCGCCCCGAGCACCATCGCGATCACCACGGTCTGCCAGGCGGCGCTCATCAGGCCGAGCCCCGCGCCGTAACCGATGGCGATGACGATCATGCCGAGGATCAGCGTGGTCTTGGGACCGCGGCGGGCGGAGAGCCGGGCGTACAGCGGGGCGACGAACATCATGGTCAGACCCAGTGGTGCCACGCAGAGCCCGGCCACGACCATGGACTGCCCCAGTCCGTAACCCGTCGACGCGGGCAGCTGGAGCAGCTGCGGCAGGACCAGCGAGACGGCGTAGAAGGCCACTCCGACCATGATCGACACGAGGTTGGTGAGCAGCACCTCACGGCGGGCGCTGGTACGCAGATCGACCAGCGGCGCCGGGGAGCGCAGCTCGTACAGGCCCCACAGCACGAGGATCAACAGGGACGCGCCGAGCAGACCGAGCGTCAGGGGAGAGGTCCAGCCCCAGTCGCCGCCCTTGGTGACGGGCAGCAGCAGACAGACCAGGCCGAGAGCGAGCCCCAGCGCGCCGACGAGGTCGAAGCGCCCCGGCGCGCGGAGCGGGGGCTCCGGCACGACGAGGACCGTCAGGGTCATCGCCAGCACCCCGAGCGCGGCCGAAGCGAGGAAGAGCGCGTGCCAGTCGGCGTGCTGGGCGACAACCGCGGCGGCGGGCAGCGCCAGTCCGCCGCCCACTCCTATGGAAGAGCTCATCAGGGCCATCGCCGAGCCGAGCTTCTCGGCCGGCAGCACATCGCGCATGATGCCGATCCCGAGCGGGATGGCGCCCATGGCGAAGCCCTGGAGTGCCCGGCCGACGATCATGACGACGAGGTCGTCGGTGGACGCGCAGACGAGTGAGCCGACCACCATCACGGCGAGGCTGACCAGCAGCATCCGCCGCTTGCCGTTCAGATCACCGAGCCGCCCCATGATCGGCGTCGCGACGGCCCCGGCGAGCAGGGTGGCCGTCATCACCCAGGTGGCGTTCGCCGGGTCGGTGCCGAGCAGGGACGGCAGGTCCTTGATGACGGGGACGAGCAGGGTCTGCATCACGGCGACGGTGATCCCCGCGAACGCGAGTACGGGAACGACGCCGCGGCCCTTGGCCCTGCGCGGGTCGGGGAGCTCCCCGGCTTGCTGTTCGTTCGTCGTCCGTTGCATACGTGTGGCCTCCGGGCAGGGAAAAGTGCGGACAGTCGAGTGGGCGGAGCGTGCGGGAGCGCGCCGACAGGCAGCGCCGACCGCCAAGTGTGTGCATGCTGAACGCTTCCGTACGCCCGCGCTATTCCGGTGAACGCGACGTAAAAAGAGGGCAGCCGGCGAAGGTCCTACGCCAGAGGGCGGAGACCCGGTGGGACCGAAGGGGGACTCGAAACCGACGTACGGGGCACGGGTGGCCTGCGAGTATGACACGCGTGGTCGAATCTTCCCCGCCCACACGGCTCCCGCTCGACCGCGAACCCGGACGGGGGCCGTGGTCGTGGCAGCCCGCACCGGCCGGTTCCTGGTCGTCCTCGACGTGTCCGTCGCCAAGGTGGCGTTGCCGTCCATGCGCACCCGACCTGGGACTGAGCGCAGCTCCTCGCCGCCCGCGCCGGGCAGGGACTCGGCGCGGCCGTGCCGGTACCGGCGGAGTCGTGACGACGGCGGGCCGGGCGGACCGGCGCCGCACTCCCCCGGGTCAGAGCCAGCCCTGCCGGCGGGCGGCGCGCATCGCCTCCATGCGGTTGCGGGTGCCCGTCTTGCCGATGGCCGAGGAGAGGCAGATGCGGACCGTGGACTCCGGCAGGCTCAGTTTCGCGGCGATGTCTGCGACCGTCTCCCCGTCCACCGAGGCGTTCAGCGCATCCCGCTCCCGTGGGGTCAGCGGACTCGGGCCCGAGCCCAGGGCGGCCGCGGCAAGTGCCGGGTCGATCACGGTCTCGCCGCCCAGCACCTGCCGGATCGCCTTCGCCAGCTCCCCGACCGGGCCGTCCTTCACCAGGAAGCCGGACACCCCGGCCTCCATGGCCCGCCGCAGGTGGCCCGGCCTGCCGTAGGTCGTCAGGATCAGCACCCGGCAGTCCGGCACCTCCGTACGCAGATCGGCGGCCGCGTCCAGGCCGCTGCGGCCCGGGAGCTCGATGTCCAGCAGTGCCACGTCCGGGCGGGCCAGGAGCGCCTCGTCCACGATCTCGCCCCCGGCGGTCACTCGGGCGACCACCTCGAAGTCCGGCTCCATCCCGAGCAGCAGGGCGAGCGCGCCGCGCATCATGCCCTGGTCCCCGGCGAGCAGGATGCGTACCGACCTGGTGGGGCGGTGGTCCTGCGGCATCTCGTTCACGGGCTCAGAGTAGGCCGCCGGGGGCCCTCGGGGAGGCCCCGACGCCGCCGCTCCGCCCGGTGGAGCAACTCCAGCCGCAGCTCCGATCCCCGGGGCTACCGGCGCCTCCGGGACCGGCGCCGGTCCCGTCGTCCGTCACGGGCCACCCCGGAGCGCGTCCTCCGGGGTGGCCCGGCTACGGAGCGGCGTGCTCCCTGCGGCAGGGGCGTCTGACTCCGCGATGTCCTGGGCGCGGGGGCGGTCGGGAGCGGGATGCGGACGCCGTACTGACGAGGGCCGTCGCAGCCGGGCGGCCGCGACGGCCCTCGTGTCGTACGGAGCGGATCAGGCCGCCGCGCTGCCACCCCCTTCGGAGGGGCGGCGGTGACGGCCGTGCGGCTGCACGGTCACACTCTCCGCAGATGCGCCCCCTCGGTGTTTTCCGTAGCCGCCGGCTTCGGCCCGTCCCGAGTCCGCCTCCGGCGGACGCGTCTGGGTCGTGTCGGTTCGGGCTTCAGACATGTGGGAAGTCTCCCCGTTGCAATCGCTTACGTGTGTGTCGCAGCCCCGCCGCCACCCGGCACGGTCACCGTCGGCGCCCGCGCGGTACGGCTGCGTAGCCCGGACCACAGTTTATCCAGGTGCGGTGCGCCCGCCGAGAGGCGCCTGCCCCAGCGGAACGGGCGTACACACACCGCGAGCCGGGGCAGACTCGGAAGCTTCCGTTCCGATCGCGACGACCGGGCGTGGCTCGTCCGCGGGAGCCTCGAACAGCGCCACGGCACAGGGAGTGTCCTCCTGGGAGTACGGCAGGTGCAGCACGCCTTCCCGGGTCCAGAAACCGGATCCGGCCAGCCACCCGACGGGCGCCGCGAACTGGTGCAGCCGACGTCCCGCCGGACGCCACCACCCCACCCAGCTGCCCTGCGCACCGTCGATCCGCAGGGCCACCGCGCAGCTCTCCGGCATCAGCATCTGCCCCGGCTGTACGGCGAACGGCGTCAGCGTCCCGTCCGGGGTGCGCAGGCACTCCGGGAACCGCATCGGGAGGCAGCTGCCGAGTACGCCCCAGCCGAGCCGGTCGTGGCCGGGTGCGTCCGACCGGACCAGCAACAGGCCGCTGTCGGCGTCGGCCAGCAGCAACCGGTCGTTGCTCTCCGGCCCGATCTGCAACAGCGGGGTCACCTCCCCGCCGCGCTCCAGGTCCACGACGACCGCCTTCACGGGGCCACCGCCCGGCATCTGCCGGTCCAGGGCGAGCAGCCGGCCCTCGCGGTCCAGCCAGGCCCCGCCCGAACAGCGTCCCGGAACATCCGCGATCCGCTCGGGGCCGAACGCCCCGCCCGCCACCAGCCAGACGGCGGTGGAGCGTTCGCCGGGAAGCAGGGCGCAGGCGCTCATGCCGTCCGGGGACGGGGGGAGGAGCGTGAGTTCCGGGCTGTCGAGGGAACCCATGAAGTGTTCGCCCGTGCCGGGTCCGGTCGGATACAGCAGCGAGAACGTGTGCCGGCCGGCTCCCACCCGCCGCCGGATCAGGACCCGCCCGTCCGAGAGCGGCAGTACATCGGAGTCCGCCTCCTCCGGCTGGTCGAGGGGGAGGGGGACGGCGTAGGGCTCGGGCCCGTCCAGCGTCCAGCGCTCGGGGAACCAGGCGGGCTCGGCCGCCTCCCCGGCCGCGGTGAGCCGCGCGGCGTACGAATGGTCGGCGGCGATGGTGAGACCGGCCGGCAGGAGACGCGGCGGGGTCCGGGGGCCGGCCGTCTCGTGTGCCTGCACGCGGGATGCGGGCGATGCGGGCGAAAGGATGGGCGGTGCGGGTGCGACAGTCCTGTCGCGCCCGTCGCCCGGACCGGCGACCCGGTCAGTGGTCCCCGCCGTGGCCGGATCGGTGTCCCGGCCGGACGCACCCGCTCCGACCGGGTCCGCGCCCTCGTCCGACGCGTCCGCGGCGCGGGGGTGCGGCACGGACCCGGCCGCCCCGTCCGGTTCCGCCGGCTGGGGTGCGGGCTCGGCGGTCGCGGCAGCCCCTGTGACTCCGGCGGTCTCGTCCTCGATGGCACACGCAGTCATGGTCCGGTCACCTCCGGCAACCGAAGCTAGGTTTCGCGCCACCCAGCGGACAACACGAGCCGAGCCATTTCACGCATAAGGGTGCCGGTGTCCCGATTCGCCTGCGGAGGCAGGGGCGGCTGTGCTTTCGGCGGGTGGCGACACGGGCGGCGACAAGAAGGCGGCCGTCGCCACGGGCGGCAAGGACTTCGCCGATGCGGCGAAGAGGACGGCGGGGTAACGGGACCGACGCCGAAGCCCGTACGTTCCCCCGTACGCTGACCCACGCCATGGGCCGCACCGAGCCGGAGGCCGCGCCCGAGCGTGTGGTCGTGCTGGACGTGGGTGAGTTCGACAACGTCGTACCGCTCGGGGTGAAGCCCGTCGGCTACGCACCCTCCGAGGGCGACGACGCCATCCCCCGGCAACGAGTCCGGCAACGGGTCGGGCAATGCTTCCGGCGGGGCGGCGACGAGGCGAGTAACGATTCGTACCGGCCGCCGGTCCCGCCGCACAGGCCCCTGCCGCCAGGGGCGGCGGGGCACGGTGGGCAGGTAGCCTTTCCTCCGTGCCCCGTCTGTCTGAAGTCATCGCCGAGCTCGACGCTCTCTGGCCGCCCGAGCGGGCCGAAGGATGGGACGCCGTCGGCACGGTCTGCGGTGATCCCGGAGCGGAGATCGAACGGGTCCTCTTCGCCGTCGACCCCGTCCAGCAGATCGCCGACGAGGCCCGCACCCTCGGCGCCCAGCTGATCGTCACCCACCACCCGCTCTATCTGCGCGGTACGACGACGGTCGCGGCCTCCACCTTCAAGGGCCGGGTCGTGCACGGGCTCATCAAGCACGACATCGCCCTGCACGTCGCGCACACCAATGCCGACACCGCCGACCCCGGGGTGTCCGACGCCCTCGCCGCAGCCCTGGACCTGCGGGTCACCGGCCCCCTCGTGCCGGACCCCACCGACGCCGGCGGCCGCCGCGGACTCGGCCGGATCTGCGAGCTCGACCACCCCGAGAGCCTCCGCGACTTCGCCGCCCGGGCAGCCGCCCGGCTGCCCGCCACGGCGCAGGGCATCCGGCTGGGCGGTGCCCCGGACGCCGTCGTGCGCCGGGTCGCGGTGAGCGGCGGCTCCGGCGACAGCCTCTTCGACGCCGTACGCGCCGCCGGTGTGGACGCCTTCCTCACCGCGGACCTGCGCCACCACCCGGCCTCCGAGGCCGTCCAGCACTCGCCGCTCGGCCTCGTCGATGCCGCACACTGGGCCACCGAATGGCCCTGGTGCGAGCAGGCCGCCGCGCAGCTCGACGCGATTTCCGACCGCCACGGATGGGACCTGCGGGTCCATGTCTCGAAGCAGGTCACCGACCCCTGGACCACCCACCACTCTTCTGGAGCCCCCAACTGAACGCCGCGCCCGCCGACCAGATCCGACTCCTCGAAGTCCAGGCACTCGACGTACGTCTGTCGCAGCTCTCCCACAAGCACACGTCACTGCCCGAGCACGCCGAGCTCGACGCGCTCAACGGCGACCTCGCCCAGCTGCGCGACCTGCTCGTCGCCTCGCAGACGGAGGAGAGCGACACCACCCGCGAGCAGACCAAGGCGGAGCAGGACGTCGACCAGGTGCGCCAGCGCGCCGTCCGCGACCAGCAGCGGCTCGACTCCGGCGCGGTCTCCTCGCCGAAGGACCTGGAGAGCCTCCAGCGCGAGATCACCTCGCTGTCCAAGCGCCAGGGCGACCTGGAGGACGTCGTCCTCGAGATCATGGAGCGCCGCGAGTCCGCCCAGGAGCGCGTCACCGAACTGACGGAGCGCGTCCGCGCCGTCCAGGCGAAGGTGGACGACGCCACCGCCCGCCGGGACGCCGCAACCCAGGAATTCGAGTCCGAGGCCGCCACGGTGGCCAAGGACCGCGAGGTCGTCGCGGGTGCCGTTCCCGCCGACCTGCTCAAGCTGTACGACAAGCTGCGCGCCCAGCAGGGCGGCGTCGGCGCTGCCCGGCTCTACCAGCGCCGCTGCGAGGGCTGCCGCCTGGAGCTGAACATCACCGAGGTCAACGACGTGAAGGCCGCATCCCCCGACACGGTGCTGCGCTGCGAGAACTGCCACCGCATCCTGGTGCGCACCGCGGACTCGGGCCTGTAGTGTCCGCTCCCCGCAAGCTGGTCGTCGAGGCCGACGGCGGTTCCCGGGGCAACCCGGGGCCCGCCGGCTACGGGGCGGTCGTCGTCGACCCGGTCGACGCCGCGACGCTCGCCGAGGCGGCCGAGTACCTCGGCGTCGCGACGAACAACGTCGCCGAGTACAGGGGCCTGATCGCCGGCCTGAAGGCGGTCAGGGAGCTTTTCCCGGACATGGACGTCCAGGTCCGTGTCCGGATGGATTCCAAGCTGGTGGTCGAGCAGATGTCGGGCCGCTGGAAGATCAAGCACCCCGACATGAAGCCGCTCGCCGCTGAGGCCGCGAGCATCCTGCCCGCCTCCTCGGTCACGTACGAGTGGATCCCGCGCGAGCAGAACAAGCACGCCGACAGGCTCGCCAACGAGGCGATGGACGCGGGCGAGCGGGGCGAGCAGTGGGACCCGGCGTCCTCGGCGGCCGGCATGGAGGCGATGCGCACGCCGGTCCTCCAGGATCCGCCGCCTCCGGCCGGCCCGCCGGGCGACGCGGTGGCGGGCGCGGCGAAGGTCCGCGCCGCGATGGCCGCCGCCCGCCCGGCTGCCGCCCCGCAGGGCACGTCGGCGACCCCGCAGGTGGGCTGGGGGAGCGCACCAGACCTGGGCGCGCCCGCCACCTTCATCCTGCTCCGGCACGGCGAGACGGCCCTCACGCCCGAGAAGCGGTTCTCTGGCAGCGGCGGCAGCGACCCGGTGCTCTCGGAGACCGGCCGTCACCAGGCCGCCTGCGCCGCGGAGGCGTTCGCCGCCCGGGGCACGGTTGAGGAGATCGTGAGCTCCCCGCTGCGCCGCTGCCGTGAGACGGCGGAAGCCGTGGCGGCCGGGCTCGGCCTTCGGGTCCGTATCGAGGAAGGCCTGCGCGAAACGGACTTCGGGGTCTGGGAGGGGCTCACCTTCGGCGAGGTGAGGGAGCGCTACGGCTCCGACCTCACCACCTGGCTGGCGTCCCCCGACGCGGCACCCACGGGCGGCGGCGAGAGCTTCGCCGAGGTGGCGGAGCGGGTGTCGGCGACGCGCGACCGGCTGATCGCCCGTTATGCGGGCCGCACGGCGCTCCTGGTCACGCACGTCACCCCGATCAAAACCCTGGTCCGGCTCGCGCTGGGCGCCCCGCCGGAGTCGCTGTTCCGCATGGAACTCTCGCCGGCCTCGGTCTCGACGGTGGCGTACTACGCGGACGGGAACCCGTCGCTGAGGCTCCTCAACGACACCTCACACCTGCGGTAGCGCCCACGTGACCTCGTCGGGCGCGGAGTCCGGGTCGCTGAGGCGCGCCCGTGGCCCTCGCCTGCACGTTCGCGACCTCCCTCGCGGGGGCGGGCACGTACGCCCTGCCGTCGCCGACCGCTATGGGCGACATCGCGCCCGACCGGGCCCTCGGCCTGGTCTGCCTGCGGGCTCGGCGGAGACTCTGCGGCGGCTACCTCGGAGCGTGCCTCCAGCCGCGTCTCCCCGAAACGGCACTGCGGCTCCTGCTGAGCTCCCTCGCCCTGGGCATGGGCACGCTGTACGCGGTCCAGCTCGTGAGCTGAGCCCCGGACTCAGCTGCGGCTGAGAGCCGACGCCTCGGCCGCCAGCCGCTCCACGCGCGCCCAGTCCTTCGCTGCCACCGCGTCACCGGGGACCATCCAACTGCCGCCCACACAGCCGACATTGGGCAGGGCGAGATACGACGGTGCCGAGGCGAGCGAGATACCGCCCGTCGGGCAGAACCGGGCCTGGGGGAGCGGGGAGGCCAGCGCCTTCAGATAGGCGGTGCCGCCGGCGGCCTCGGCCGGGAAGAACTTCATCTCGGTGATCCCGCGCTCCAGGAGCGCGACCACCTCGGACGTCGTCGAGACGCCCGGCAGGAACGGCACGCCCGAGGCCTTCATCGAGTCCAGCAGGGCGTCTGTCCAGCCGGGGCTGACCAGGAAGCGCGCTCCGGCCGCGACCGTCTCGGTGACGTGCGCAGGGGAGATCACGGTGCCCGCTCCCACCACCGCTTCGGGTACCTCCGCGGCGATCGCCCGCATCGCGTCGAGTGCGGCGGCCGTCCGCAGCGTGACCTCGATCGCGGGCAGACCGCCCGCGACGAGCGCGCGGGCCAGCGGCACCGCGTCGGCCGCGTTCTCCAGCACGACGACGGGGACGACGGGGGCGAGATCCAGGACGGAAGCGGACACGGCGGCGGGAGCGGAGGAGGTCATGAACTCATCCTGCCGCGAGAACCGCACACTGCGCAACGCGCGTTGCGCATATTGCAACGCCGCGTGGTGGTTCAGTGAATCTCGGTGACCACCACATCGAGCGCCCAGGTCCGCCCGGCCCGTTCCGGTGCCTGCCCCTCCACCACGTAACCGAGATCGCGCAGCACCTCCGTCAGCTCCGCAGGACCCTTCGGCCGGGCCCCGGCCAGCAGCAGATCGCGGACCATCCGGCCCTTCGTCGCCTTGTTGAAGTGGCTGACCACGGCTCGCTTCTCCACCCCGTTCACCACCTGGGACTGGAGCACCCGCACACTCGCCGTGCGCTCCGCGACCTCGCCCGCAGGCTTCCACGCGCCGGCGTACGCCGACGAGCGCAGGTCCAGGATCAGTCCGTCCCCGGCCGCCTCCGGCATGACCGAGGCCATCGGGGCGCGCCAGTACGCGTTGAGCGCGCCCAGCCTCGGCAGCTTCACCCCCATCGAGCAGCGGTACGAGGGGATACGGTCACTCACTCGCACCGCGCCCCACAGCCCGGAGAAGACCAGCAACGCCTTCCTGGCCCGCCGCTTGGCCACCGCGTCCAGCGTGGCCAGGCCGAGGGCGTCGTAGAGCACCCCGGTGTAGATCTCCCCGGCGGGCCGGGTCCCGGCCGTGCGCAGCTCGGCGTTCTTCGCGATCTCGCCGCGAAGCCCCTCGCTCAGGCCGAGCACCTCGCGGGCCTCGTCCTCGTCGCCCAGGCACAGTTCGGCCAGCTCGTCGAGGATCGCGGCGCGGGCGTCGGCGAGCCCCGGCAGGGACAGGGACTCCGGCTTCAGCGGTGCCCCGTGCCCCGAGGCGGCCTTACCTTCGGAGGGCGGCAACAGCACGAGCACGGGGGTTCTCCTTCTTACGCGGTACAGGGCTCCGCGCGCTTGGGAGCCCCCGGCAAGGGTACGGGCCGGACAGCCGGAGCCCGCCCCGGAGACCGGGATGCCGACCCCGCCGCCCCGGCCTGCGCTCGGTGGCGCGCCTCGCCTCCGGCCTCATGTGACCGGCGCGGACGGCACCCCGCTGCTCGGCCGTCGGCGCCGTCCACATCGAGGACCCGGCGATCGTCGCCCGTGTGAGTCCGCCGCGCCTCTCCCCCTGGGTGAACGGCTACAGGTCCGCCTCACGCAGGCGGCCCGCCGGTGTGGAGGGCGCTGTTCGCGCCCGCGTGAGCGCCGACGCGAAGGTCCCCGACGACCGGCTTGTCCGTATCTCGTACGATCACGTCCTCGGCTACCAACTGCGTACCGAATCCGTACCAGGGAAGGTCTTATGCGTGCGTGACCTCGCCACTGCCCCGATGGCCGGACGGCCCCGGCAGATCATCGCCGCCGCACGTGCCCTGCTGGAGGCGGAAGGCCCCGAAGCGCTCACCATGCGACGGCTGGCCGACCGGGTGGGCGTCAAGGCGCCGTCCCTGTACAAGCACTTCCCGGACAAGTCGACCGTGGTGGCGGCCCTGGCCGCCGAGATGCTCCGGGAGACCGCCGGGGTCCTGGCAGCCGCCGAGGCGGCGGCCCCGGGGTCCTTCTCCGCACTCGCCACCGCGTACCGCACCTACGCCCTGGCCCACCCGCACCTCTACCTCCTCACCATGGGCCGAACCCTCCCCGCCGCGGGAGCGGCGGACGCGGCGGCCGCCCCGCTGTTCCGTGCCGCCGGAGGCGACGAGGACCGGGCCCGGGCGGCCTGGGCCTTCGCCCACGGAATGGTGGTCCTGGAACTCAACGGCCGCTTCCCCCCGGGCGCCGACATCTCGGCGGCCTGGGAGGCCGGCATCGCGGCCTTCACCGCCGGCCCCGCCGGGTAGCATGGTCACCACGGCAGACGAGCCGGGCGGACGGCCGCGTGAGGATCCCCGGATCCTCCCGAGGAACGTCCGGGCTCCACAGGGCAGGGTGATGGCTAACGGCCACCCGGGGTGACCCGCGGGACAGTGCCACAGAAAACAGACCGCCGGGGACCTCGGTCCTCGGTAAGGGTGAAACGGTGGTGTAAGAGACCACCAGCGCCTGAGGCGACTCAGGCGGCTAGGTAAACCCCACCCGGAGCAAGGTCAAGAGGGAGCACCCCGGTGCTCCTGCGCGAACGTCCGAGGGCTGCCCGCCCGAGTTCGCGGGTAGACCGCACGAGACCGGCAGCAATGCCGGTCCTAGATGGATGGCCGTCTCCCCGGCCGCCGCGAGGCGACCGGGCGACAGAACCCGGCGTACAGCCCGACTCGTCTGCCGCCACCAGCGGCTTTGCCCCTGAAAGGGCCTGTAGGTCTGCTGGTCGGGGCTGAGACAGAGGCGTTGATGCTCGCGGGCTCCGTGAAAACGTCGGCGATGACCTGCTCCGCGGGACCGGTCGCCGAGGCGGCGCACCATGTGTGCTGTGCGCTCGAGCCGGGCTTCGCTCGGTCGCCGGGCGGGTGGATACGGCGTACGTCATCGGGCCCGGACGAGGCGTCGTGGGATTCCATGGGGGGACTCTTCTGGCGGTGGGACACCGGCCTGGCACGCCACATAGCGCCTTACCAGGTCGGCCAGCCCTCGAGTGAGGAACCACATCCAGGTGCGACCCCTGACAGCGTCAGGCAGTCGCGGCTGTGCGGCCTGCGCACCGGCCGAAGAAGGTTGCGTCACCGAGCGAGGTGCCGCTGCGACAGCCCCATGCCGGGATGCCACTGGTGGTCCTTCCCGCTGCGAACCGTCCGGGAGGCGGCGTGCCGTCGATCGAGAGCACCTCACCCCGGACCGAGGTGCGCAGGCCGCCGATGGTGAACACACCGAACGGCGCACCTCGAAGGCCGAGTACTCCGAACGGGGCCTGGAAGGGCCTGAGCCATCGCGCCGACTTGTGGCACTGCGGGTCCTCACCCTTCTCGGCGGCCGTGTTGTACTGCTGCACCGTCAGCTCGACGATGTTGCTGACGACGGTCAGTCCGGGAAAGACGCCGACGGCGTAGCGGGGGCATCACGTCGGGCCCGACGCTCGTGTCACGTTCGGCGTCGATCGCCTTCCACGCCAAGGCCTGTTCTCTGTCCTGCAGTCCACCGCGCCGGCCCGCTCCAAACCTCCACACCCCGGAAAGAAATCGTCTGATATGCCGCTTCATGGGAGCTTCAGGGATTTCTCGACAAGCTCCTTGATCGAAGTGAATTCGCGAAGGGTCTCACGGTGGCCAGTAGGGGAAACAGTTTCTCTTTCGGCTCGCGCCATGCCGTTTTTCAGGGATGTGAGTACTTCGTCGTCCGGCCTTGCCCCTCTCGCCAAGAGAAGGCGCACTGTCTCCGAATGTCCGCCCCAGGCCGCACTGGACAAAGGGCTTGCTTTTGTCGAAATTCCGAGCTTTTCGGCAACGCCTTCAATCAACTGTGGTTCCATCGTCAAGTTGGGGGAAGCTCCTCGATCCAGCAGCAGTTCCACCATTTCGGCTTCACCTTGGGCGGCTGTGAGTATCAGCGGAGTGTAGTGATCGGTACCGGTTCGACCGTTGGGGTCGGCACCCGCGTCGAGAAGATGTTGAGCTACCTCGCGCATGCCTCTTGGTGCAGAATAATGCAGCGGAGTCGTCTCACGGAACTCGCCCATCTCGGCATCGGGGTCAGCTCCGGCAGCCAAGAGAATGCGTACCACATCGGGATGGTTGTTCCATACGGCCAGATCGAGGGCGGTGCGGCCCCTGTCGGTCTCGCGCAGGCCGGGGGAGACGCCCGACGACAGCATTTCAGCGACCTGCTGCTCGTCTCCGGAAGCAGCTGCCTGGCTTAGCATCCGGGCGGTATCATGCATTTCCATAGGGCCCTCTTCGAATGTATCGGAACAGGTAGTGAAAACCGGAAAGAAGTGGGGTCGCCGCCCCACGGTACGGCGGTCCCGGCTCATTATTCCGGGCGCACGCCGCCGCCGGGTACATGGTGACCTTCACTTCGGAGACCCGCGCTGCCCCTGCCGCAGGACCATCAGCGTCACCCTGGTGGCGGGGGCGCCGTTATCGCAGGGAGAAGACTGGATGCCTGCACCCGTGACGTGCACGTCTTCTCGTAGTGATTCGGGCTGTTGAGCTTCCAGCTGTCGGCGTCCGTCAGCCCCGTCTCGCAGCTCTTTGGAGAATGCAGTTCGTCGAGGTCGAGTAAAGACCTCAGGGGCAGGAGAGGTATGTGGTCAGAAGGGGGAGATCGTGGCAGGGTGCAGGCGCGAGGAGCGCACGGCCGGCACTCTCGGACCACGTGGTGAACTCCCGGAATCTGCATCACCGCGGACGTCGCCTCAGCCACGGGAGGGGCGCGTCGATCGGTTCGAGGCGCTTCCCGTCGGTGCCACGGCGGGCGTCGGATTCCGGCCAAAGCCTGACCGCATACCTGCCGGTCTGCGGAGGCAAGTTGATCACGTGCATCTGTGACCCGATAGGCTCCCCTGCGGCGCGGCGAGTTGACTCGAAGTCACTCGGCCCCCGCCGCGCTGACCGCTCGGCGCGTGGGGCGTCTGCGCGCTCCCTCTGTTTGATTGTGTTGCTCTCGAAGGATGCAGATGGAACTTGCCACTCCACCCCCGGCGGCACGTGCTCCCGTCGCCTGGTACGGCTGGTGGCTGATGCCGCTGGCATTAGGGGCCGGAACCGTCGTCACCGCGGTGGCGGGGCCCGATGAGGTCCTGATACCCGCAACGTTCGCGGGTGCGGCGGTCACCGTCGCCGGCGCGGCCTGTGTACAGCTTCTCGTGCGGACCCGGTCGCGGCTCCGCCGCGCGGACGACGAGTTCCGCTCGGCTCAGACCGAGCACTCCCAGCAACGGTACGCGGATGTGCAGGGCCGGGAACAGAGATTCGCGGCCGAGCGCTCCGCTCTCGAGGCGCAACTGGGGCGGCAGGCGGCCACGTTCGAGGCCCGGCTCGCCGAGCACACGCAGGCGTACGAGACCGGCATCGCCGATCGGGCCCGCGCGACGGAGGCGCAGCTCGCACTCCAGCAGGCCGTGGTCGTCAGGCTCGGTGACAGCTACCTCCCCGAAGCGGTCAAGAGGCTTCGGGACGGCGAGGCCATCGACGACATCCTGGCGGAGTCCGGCCAGGAGCCCGACGTGACCCCGGAGATGCGCGCCGCGCTGCGCAAGGTCCTGCGGACCGCACTGCTCGGTGTGGAGGACGAGCTGAACCGCTCCACCTCGGCCGAACAGGCCGTGGTGGGCATCGGCAGCCGGATTCACGTGCTGACAGGCCGGCTTCGCGGCCGGCTGCACGAGATGCAGGGCGAACACGGGCGGCTGCCCGCAGTGGCTCAGGGCCTCATGGAGCTGGACCAGGAGATCGGCCCCGCCGACTGTCTCGCCGCCAGCATCGGCGTACTCGGTGGTTCGGACCGGCCCGGACGTCAGTGGCAGGAGCCGCAGCGACTGCTCAGCGTGGTCCGGGGCGGCATCGGGCGCATCAAGGACTTCAACCGCATCCAGGTCCGTCACCTGCCTGAACTCGGCGTCGACGGCGGTCTGGTGGACCACCTCACCCTGATCTTCGCCCACCTCCTCGACAACGCGGCGCGCTACTCGCCCCCCACCGAGCCCGTGGTCGTCTCCGGCAAGGAGGTGCCCAACGGTGTCGGCATCGAGATCCAGGACGCGGGCAAGGGCCTGAGCGACGAGCGCAAGCGCGAGGCGGAGCAGGCCATCGCGGGTACCTCGCAGGGCCCCGGCCTCGGCGGTATCTCGGAGGACGCCAACCTGGGCCTGCGCGTGGTAGGCGCCCTCGCGCGCCGCTACGGCGTCCGGGTCACCTTCGCGGACTCACCGTGGCTCGGCACCTCCGTGGTCGTGGTGGTTCCGCACAAGTACTTCAGCCATCTGTCCGCCTCCGTCGTCGAGCCGTCCAGGCCCGCCCCGGAAAGGGCCGAGCCGGTCCCCGTACCGACCGGGATCGCCGTGCCCGTGGCCATCGCCGAAACCGCCGAAGTCACCGAAGCCGTGGACACCACGCCCGGCGGCCTGCCGCGACGCAGGAGCAGGCGGGCCGACACGCCGGCCGCCCGGCGGAGCGGTGCCGACCGGACCGCCGACTCCGTGGTCGCGGTGCCGCCGGACGCGTCGTTCGCCGGCCTCGCCGCCTTCGCCACGGCCGGGCGCGAGAGCGATCCACCAGGGGGGACGACCGCGGACGCCGGACGGGGCGCCCGCGAGACTGCCGGCCGCGAGTCCAACCGCACTGAAGAGAGCGACTAGTCCACATGACGCAACAGGGAACCGACGTGAGCTGGGCGCTCCGGGATCTGACGGAGAGCATCCAGGAGATCCGCTTCGCCCTCGTGGCCTCCAGCGACGGCAAGGCCATCACTTCTTACGGCGCCGACGACCCCGACGACGTGGACCGCTTCGCCGCCGTGGTCGCGGGCCTGCAGGCGCTCGCGCAGCCCGTCGCCGAGCAGTTCCCCACGTACGCGGGGCAGCTCCGGCTGGCGATGATCGAGGTCGACGGAGGTCATCTCTTCGTGGTGCGGGCCGGTGTGGAGACGTACCTCGGCGTTCTCGCCAAGGAAGGGCTGGACCAGGGTCTGCTCGGTCATCAGATGAGGGACCTGGCGCGGAGGATGGGTGAGCTCCTCGGCACCAGTCCGCGCCTGGAGGAGAACTCTGGATGAGTGGTCCCCGCCGGCCCACGGACCCGCCCGGTCTGGAGCGCTACTACGTCCTCACCGGAGGGCGCAGCGGACCGGGTGGTTCGGCGTCGACCCTGGACGTGGCGACCCTCATCATCTCCCGTGCCGCAGCCGAGCCCGGCCTGCAGCATGAGCACGAGGAGATACTCCGGCGCTGCCGCGACCCGCTGTCGGTGGCCGAACTCGGAGCCCATCTCGGCTTGCCCTTCAATATTCTCGCGGTGCTTCTGGCCGACCTGCTGGACGCAGGCCGTGTCGAGGCCCGTGATCCCATCCCGGCGTCAGGAGCCGGCCGCGGGCCCGACCTCGCGCTCCTTGAGGAGGTACTCAGTGGACTTCAAAGGCTTTGACCGCCCCGACCGGCAGGCCGGAGGCGGCACCCGCTCGGTGAAGGTGATGATCGCCGGCGGTTTCGGTACCGGGAAGACCACCCTGGTGCGCTCGGTCAGCGACATCAAGCCGCTCACCACCGAGGAGACGCTGACCCAGGCGAGTGTGGACGTCGACGATCTGATCGGGGTGGCGGACAAGCAGGAGACCACCGTCAGCCTCGACTTCGGCAAGATCGGCATCAATGAGGAGCTGGTGCTGTACCTGTTCGGGACACCGGGGCAGGAACGTTTCTGGTTCCTGTGGAACGGCTTGTTCAAGGGCGCCCTCGGGGCCGTGGTCCTGGTGGACACCCGGCGGCTGGCCTCCAGCTTCCGGGCCATCGAGGAGATGGAGCGGCAGAACGTGCCCTTCGTCATCGCCCTGAACGTGTTCCCCGACTCCAAGGACCACCCGGTCGAAGAGATACGCGACGCGCTGGACATCCCCGAGCACACCCCGGTCGTGACCTGCGACGCCCGCGACCGGACCTCCAGCCGTGACGTGCTGATCGCGCTGATACGTCACCTCAAGGCACGCTCTGCCATCGCCCTGGAGCCCCGATGACCGATCACCCGGCCGATGACGCGGACGCCATCCGTGGCTGCCCCGTCATGCACGGCGGCGCCGGCGACCTGACCCGGCTGTACGGGCCGGACGCCGCGATCGACCCTCAGGGCATCTACGGACGGCTGCGCAAGGAGCACGGGGCCGTGGCGCCTGTGCTCCTGGAGGGAGACGTTCGCGCCTGGCTGGTCCTCGGCTACCGGGAGAGCCGGCGTGTGCTCGACAACCCCCTCCAGTTCAGCCGGGATTCGCGTATCTGGCGGGACTGGCAGGAGGGGGGCGTCGAGGAGACCTCGCCGCTGATCCAGATGCTCGGCTGGCGCCCCGACTGCGTGTCCCAGGACGGTGAGCCGCACCGCAGGCTGCGCAGGGCCGTCACCGACAACCTGGACATCCTCGCGGGGCGTGGCATCCGGCGCCATGTCACGCACTTCGCGAACAAGCAGATCGACGCGTTCGCCGGGAAGGGCAGCGCCGACCTGGTGAGCGAGTACGCCGAGTACCTGCCGATGCTCGTGCTGACCCGGCTGTTCGGGCTCCCGGCGGCCGAGGGGCGCAGCCTCGCCGTTTCCTGCGCGCAGGTCATCAAGGGTGGCCCGGACGCCCTCGAGCACAACGAACGCATCATGCGGATCCTGGCGGAGCTCGCCGAACGCAAGCGCATCGAACCCGGCCCCGACTTCACCACCGGGCTGCTGGGACACGACGCCGGCCTCGACGAGGAGGAAATCCTCAGCCACCTGCGTCTGGTGCTGATCACCGCGCACACCACGACCAGCAACCTGCTGGCCCGGGTGCTGGAGCTGATCTTCACCGACGCCTCCCGGCTCGCGGGACTCGCCAGCGGACAGCGAGCCGTCTCCGAGGTCGTCGAGGAGGTCATGTGGAACGCCCCGCCGCTGGCGGTCCTCCCGGGGCGTTTCGCCACCGCGGACCTCGAACTCGGCGGCGCGCAGGTCAAGGAGGGAGACCTGCTGGTGCTGGGGCTCGCCGCGGGCAACCTCGACCCGGAGATCCGGCCCGACTCGGGTGTCTCCGTGCACGGCAACCAGTCGCACCTCGCGTTCAGCGGCGGTCCGCACGAATGCCCCGGCCAGAACATCGGCCAGGCCATCATCGAGATCGCCGTCGACGTCCTGCTGCACCGGCTGCCCGGTGCGCGCCTGGCCGTACCCGGCGACGAACTCACCTCGACCGCCTCCACCTGGGAAGCGCGTCTGGACACGCTGCCGGTCGAGTTCGCCGCGCAGCCCGCGTAGGTCCGCCCGCGCCCGAGGTCGCGCTCCACGTCGCCGCCCGGCCGGACCTCCGCCGGGCGGCGACGTCATGTCAGACGGCGAGCAGGTCGTCCAGCGATCCCCGACCCGCCAACTCGGCCGTGGCGGCCGGCCCCTCCTTCACGGCGGTGTACCGGCCCGAGGTCAGCGCCCATTCGTAGTTGCCGTTTATCCAGTGCTGGATGGCTTCCACGCCCATCCGCACCTGGTCCCGCTGCTCGGCGCCCAGGCCGAGTTCCTCACACATCCCCGGGACGAGCGCCTCGAGTTCGAGGTACTCGTCGAGGCACGTCGTGGTCATGCGGTACGCCTCCTCGGCGGCCTCCTCCCACGTGCACCCGCGCTCCCGGTGCAGGACGGCGATGAGGTTGTGACCGTCCCCCCGGCGCTTCTCGCGCTCGAAGGAGTGGATGTCGTTCATGAACCCGATCGTGTCCGCGGCCAGGTCACGCATCCTGACCATCAGCTCGTGCGCCTGCACCTGCGCCGGCACCTCGAAGCCGCGGCTGCGCTCACCCGCGTCGATGCTGTGGTGGATGCCCACGGTGCGCCGGCGGAACTCCGCGTACTCCTCGGTACCGAGGGTCCCGGCCCGGCCCTTGGCCGCCAGGTCGACCTCTTCGGTGTGCGCCACGAGGAAACGCCCCCACGAGGCGGCGAACCGGGTCCGCCAGGTGAGGGACATCCCATCCGAGAGCTGGGCCCAGACCTCGGCCCAGGCCACGGTGATCGGGCAGACCACGCGCGGAGCCGTCCCGGCGGGACGCAGGGGAGTGGCTATCAACTCCCGCGCGACCTCCGCTACCCGGTCCGCCCGATCGGGGCTCCCGGAGTCGAACTGGTCATCGAACAGGAAGGCGAGGGAGAACCAGTTCATCAGGACGACCATGTCCTCGGCCGAGGCGTGGGGGTAAGTCCGCGCCGCGGCCTGGGGCAGGTCCCAGGACTGGTATTCCTCGAACCCGGCCTGGCTGCGCACCAGGCCCCTCTCCCACACCCAGAGCAGGTGGCGCTCCCGGGCGTACGCGAGGTGCTGGCTGACCGGGGTCTTGAAGGGGAGGTCGAATGTGACGTCCTGCGGCATTTGCGCCCTCTCTTGAGACGATGCACAGGCCCCCGCCCCTGCGACAGGCGATCGGGATTGACGCCCATTGACTCGAAGTGCACGTTTTGGGGTCAAAATTGATGGCCCATCAGGTGCGCACTGAGGCTGCCCCGACCCTAAACGATCTATGCCACAAGATCGATTCGAAGAATTCCAGCTGCTCGGAGCGGCTGCGGCTCCGCCGTCCGCACGGCTCACGCCCGCCGAGGTCGGAGCCGAGCCAGTGCTGGGGGCGCATGTGGATGACCACCTGCTCGCCGTGCTCCTTCCCGACGAAACCGACGTAGCCCTCGGCCTTCCCGGCAGGAAGGCGGCGCGACGAGATCTCCAGCAGCCGTACGTGCTGTACCGGTGGACCGCGGCCGGCTGAGGGGCGGGCAGCGGCCGGCGGCCGGGCGGACCTGAGCGGTCAGACGAGGGGCGGGCGGCCCAGGCGTGTCATCCGCCACACCGTGCGCCAGCGCATCGGGTTCCGTTCGCCGCACTCGGTGCGCATCCCCTCGGCGAAGCCGGCCGCCCAGGCACGCAGGCCGGTGGCCGAGCGGGTGCGGGCGGCGGTGAGCAGGATCCAGGTGCCGAGGTAGGCGGGGACCAGGGGGAGCGGCAGGTTGCGGCGGGCCAGCCAGACGCGGTTGCGGGCCGTCATGCGGTAGTAGACCGCGTGACGGGCCGGGGAGGTCTTGGGGTGCTGGAGCAGCAGGCCGGGCTCGTAGAGGATCTTCCAGTCCGCGTCGAGCGCCCGCCAGGACAGGTCCGTCTCCTCGTGCGTGAAGAAGAACTCGGCCGGCCAGAGGCCGGTCTCGGCGAGCATCTTCATGGAGAGAGCGTGGCCGCCGCCGAGGAACGCGGTGACCGGGCCGCGGCGCATCGGATCCTTGGCGCGGAGGCGGGGCACGTGCCGGCGCTGGGTCTCGCCGTGTTCGTCGGCGATACGGAAGCCGACGATGCCGAGGCGAGGGTCGGCGGCGTACAGCTCCTGGACCGTGCGGAACACGGTCTTGTCCACCAGGAGCCCGTCGTCGTCCAGCTCGATCACCACGTCCACGTCGCCGAAATCGGCGAGTGCTTCCAGGGCCTTGTTGCGGCCGCCGGGGCAACCGAGGTTCTCGTCGAGTTCGAGCAGGGTCACGCCGCCGGCGAGGTCCGTCAGGCCGGGGAAGGAGCCGTAGTCGGGGAGCGGTGAGCCGTTGCCGACGACGATCACGCGGGAGGGCCGTACGTCCTGCATGGCCACCGACGACAGCAGTGCCTCGACCTGCTGCGGGCGGTCTCCCATGGTCACGACGGAAACGCCGATGCGTGGTTCGGACAAGGCTCGGCTCCTGGGGTTTCGGGTGGGCTCTCGATGGCTCGGTGCCGCGGTGTCCGCGATCGTAACGTCTCCTGTTCAGCTCCCCGTGGGTGCCCGGCCATCGGGAGGCCCGTCGTCGTTCGGCCTGGCGCACCTGCGGGCAGGCGGCGCCCCCTCGACGAGGTGTTGCCGACCGCGCGGCTGAGGCGGCGGCGCGGGCATGCGTGTACGTGAGCTGAGGCTGTGCCCGGGTGAGTGAGCCGCAGGCAGGCACTTGACTTGTTGTGCACTCCAACTCGTAGCTTCTGCGCCCATGCAGACAGAAACGGAATGGCAGAAGAGGACGCCGGGCCGCAGCGGGGTCGAGGTCGGTGCGCTCGGCTTCGGTTGCTGGGCGATCGGCGGCGAGTGGTCGACGCCCGACGGCAGCCCGCTCGGCTGGGGCACGGTCGACGACGACGAGTCGGTGGCCGCGATCCGCCGGGCGCTCGACCTCGGGGTGACGTTCTTCGACACCGCGGACGTGTACGGGGCCGGACACAGCGAACGGGTGCTGGGCCGGGCGCTCGCGGGCAGACGGGACGAGGCCGTCATCGCCACCAAGTGGGGCAACCTGTTCGACGAGCGGACCCGCACGATGGACGGTGCCGACCGGTCGCCCGCGTACGCCCGCAAGGCGCTCATCGCCTCGCTGCGCAGACTGGGGACCGACCGGGTCGACCTCTATCAGCTGCATCTCGGCGACACTCCGCTCGACGAGGCGGCGGAACTACGCGACGCCTGCGAGGAGTTCGTGGCCGAGGGGCTCATCCGTGCCTACGGGTGGAGCACCGACGACCCGGAGCGCGCCGCGCTGTTCGCCGAGGGTGAGCACTGCGCGGCCGTTCAGCATGCCTGCAACGTGCTGGAGGACGCCCCCGGAATGCTGGGCCTCAGCGAGGAGCGGGAGCTGATCAGCGTCATCCGGAGCCCGTTGGCGATGGGTCTTCTCACCGGCGTCCGCGACCCGGGCCGGAGGGCGGCCACGGGAGACATCCGGTCCACCCCGCCCGCCTGGCTCAGCTGGTTCGAGGCGGGCGGTGTGCCGGCGGAGCGCTGGGCGAAGCAGGTCGAGGCGGTCCGCGAGGTGCTGACCGCTGACGGCCGCACCCTCGCCCAGGGGGCCCTCGGCTGGCTGTGGGCGCGCAGCGGCCGGACGGTGCCGATCCCCGGCTTCCGTACCGTCGCCCAGGCCGAGGAGAACGCTGCGGCCCTCATCCACGGCCCGCTGCGGCCCGAACAGATGGAGGAGGTCGCCGGCCTGCTCGCGTGAGCCCGGGCAAGGCCCGGCCCGGGCCCGGGGTCAGGCCTTGCGGGCCACCGCCACGTACTCCCCGCTGTGCGCGTCCTCCTGGCCGGGGACCGGCTCACCGAGCTCCGGGTGCCAGTCCTCGGCGGCCACGATGCCGGGGGCGGCCAGGTCGAACCCGTCGAAGAAGCGGGCGAAGCGGTCGCGGTCGCGCATGTCCAGGGTGAGCCCGTTGGCCTTGTACATGTCGCGGACCTTTCGGGACGCCTCCTCGGGGTGGAAGTCCGGCGTGAGGTGCGAGATCACCAGGTAACTGCCGGGTGCCAGCGCGGCCGTCAGCCCCTCCACCACCTCGTAGGCGCCCATTTCGTCGCTCAGGAAGTGCAGCAGCGCGTTCAGGGAGAGGGCGACCGGCCGGTCGAAGTCGAGGATCTCCGCTGCCTCGGCGAGGATGCGGTCGGTATCCCGGGCGTCGGCCTGTACGTAGCCGAGGGCGCCCTGCGGAGTTCCGCTCAACAGGGCCTCGGCGTGACTGAGGACGACGGGGTCGTTGTCGCAGTAGACGACCCGGGCGTCCGGGGCGGTCGTCTGGGCCACCTGGTGGAGGTTGGGTTCGGTGGGGATCCCGGTGCCGATGTCCAGGAACTGCCGGAGCCCCTGACCGGCCAGCCACAGGGTGGCCCGGTGGGTGAACGCCCGGTTCATGCGCGCCATGACGGGGATGACGGGGGCGAAGGCGGTCAGCCGCCTGCCCAGCTCCTCGTCCACCGGATAGTTGTCCTTGCCGCCGAGATACCAGTCGTACAGCCGTGCCGGGTGCGGCTTGCCGGTGTCGATGTCAATGGGGGCCATCGCCGTCCCGTTCTCCGAAGCGGACATCTCCGCCCGCTGCGGGCCGGATGCCGAGTGCCTGATCAACCTGTATGCAGCTTAGGTGAGTTGGTCCGGGGGCGCAGAGGAGCGCCCCAGCCGGCAGGGATGTCACGGGCCCGCGCGGTGCTTGTCACCAACGGGCTACGCCACACAGGGGTGTCTGACGGGGCGTCTAGACTTACTGCGCATATCGATCACCACGCTTTGGGGGTTGGATGGGCAGCGAGGGAACGGTCGGCAGTGGTCCGGAGGACGGGCCGAACACGATGATCGCGGGCCGGTACAGGCTGCTGAGCCAGCTCGGGCGTGGCGGGATGGGGGTGGTCTGGGAGGCCCTGGACACGAGTCTGGACCGCAAGGTGGCCGTGAAGGGGCTGCTCTATCCCGGAGCGGCGAGCGCCGAGGCCCAGGCGAACTGGGTGAGCCGGGCGCGCCGTGAGGCCCAGGCCATCGCCAGGACCGGCCACCAGAACGTGGTCGCCGTGCACGATGTGATCGAGGACGGCAACCAGGTCTGGATCGTGATGGAGCTGCTCAACTCCCGCTCCCTCGCCGACCTGCTGCGCGAGCAGCAGCAGCTCTCCGTTCCGCACGCGGCCCGGATCGGTCTGCAGGTGCTGCGCGGGCTGGCCGCCGTGCACGAGTCCGGCGTACTGCACCGCGATGTGAAGCCCCACAACATCCTCTTCCGCCCCGACGGGCGTGCGCTCCTCATGGACTTCGGGATCGCCACCTTCGAGGGCGCGGCACAGGTGACCCGCTCCCACGAGATCATAGGGACTCCGCAGTACCTCGCACCCGAGCTGCTCAGCCACACACCGGACAACCCGCGCCCGGCCTCCACCGCGTCCGACCTGTGGGCGCTCGGCGTCACGCTCTACGAGATGGTGGAGGGAAAACGCCCCTTCGACGGCGGAGGGACCTTCGAAGTCCTCATCGCCGTACGTGAGTCGCCGGTGCCGCCCATGAAATACGCCGGCCCGCTCGCCGGACTGATCGAGGCACTGCTCGAGAAGGATCCCGGGCGGCGCCCGGACGCCGTCGAGACGGACCGGATGCTGCAGGCCGTGACCCAGGACGTCGTCGCGCTGGACACCCCGCCCGTCCGGGCGAGGCCCGCGGAGCCGGCGCCCGTGAGCACGCCGGAGCCCTCGGGGCCCGGACCCGCCGGGCCTGCGGCAGCGGCCGGTGCGCGGTCCGCGGAGCCGGTGGAGCCCGCGCGCTCCGCCGGACCCGGGGGAGCCGCCCGGCCGGAGGCGTCCGGCCGCGGACGCCGGGGCCGGTGGAAGATCCCGGCCGCCGTGCTCTGCGCGGCGCTGCTCGTCGGCGGAGGGCTGTTCGCCTGGGGGGAGCTGGGGGGCGACGAAGGGGCGACGGCCGGCTCAGGGACGGACAAGGGGGCCGCCGCGCCCGGGGAGACGGAGAGCCCGAGGTTCAGCGACACGCACAAGATCCTGCGCGTGGGCGTCAAAGCCGACCAGCCCGGGCTCAGTGTGAAGTCCGGCGACGACTACCAGGGGCTGGAGGTCGACCTGGCCATGAAGATCGCCCGGCACATGGGCTTCAAGGACGGCCAGGTGAAGTTCTCCAGCGTGAACTCCGGTAACCGCAGCGATCAGCTGAGGGCCGGGAGGCTGGACCTGGTGCTGGCCACGTACAGCATCAGCGAACAGCGCGAGAAGGAGGACGAGGTGAAGTTCGCCGGTCCCTACTTCAAGGCGCTCAAGGGGCTCCTGGTGCTCAAGAAACGGCAGTACAACGATCTCAGCGACCTGCAGGACGACCCCACCGCGGAGGTCTGCACCGCGAGGGAGTCGGTCTATGTTCCCTGGATCAAGAAGGAGGGGCTGGGAGACCAGATGGACCTCCGCGCCGGCTACGAGGACTGTGTGAAGGCGCTGCTGAACCCGAAGTCCGGCGTCTACGCGGTGGCCACGGACGACGTCATCGTCGCCGGGCTCGCCGACAAGTACGCCGAGCGGACGAAGGCGCTCGACAGTCTCGGGGGATCGGAGGGCTACGGAGTGGCGGTGGGGCCGGGGGACGCGCAGGCTGTGTTGCACCGGGAGGTGTGCGGGGCGCTGGCGGACATCATGGCGCAGCCCCAGGGCGCAGCCTCGCAGTGGGCGGAGGCCTACTCCCTGCATCTGCAGCCGATCATGAAGCAGCCCGCGCCGGAGGAGCCGAAGCTGACCTCGTGCTGAGGCGCGGGGTGCGCCCCGGCCCTGCCCACCGGCCGCCGGCCGAGGCGGGGTCCGGGCCCCGCACCCCGCCCGTCAGCCGATGCGGGTCCCTGTCCCGGTCACCCTGATCCGGGGGTCGCCGGGGCGCAGTTCGACGGTGAGGGTGCCGGGGCGGCCCATGTCGGCGCCCTGGTGCAGGGTGAGGACCGTGTCGTGCGGGACGAGGCCGAGCTCGCGTGCGTACGCGCCGAAGGCGGCGGCCGCGGCGCCGGTGGCGGGGTCCTCGACGACGCCGCCGACCGGGAACGGGTCGCGGACGTGGAAGACCGTGGCGGACTCCCGGCGCACCAGGTGGACGGTGGTCAGGTCGAGCCGGCGCATGAGGGCTTCCAAGCGGGCGAAGTCGTACGAGAGGTCGGCGAGGCGTTCCCGGCTCGCGGCGCCCAGCACCAGATGGCGGGCACCCGCGTAGGCGATGCGGGGCGGCAGGGCGGGGTCCAGGTCGGCGACCGGCCAGTCCAGCGCGGCCAGGGCCTCCGTCAGGTCACCGGCGGCGATGCCCTCGGTGTGAGGCTCGACGCTGGTGAGGGTGGCGCGGAGCTCGTCGCCCTCGCGGGTGACGGTGACCGGGACGGTCCCGGCGGGGGTGGAGAACACCAGATCGCCCGGGCCGTCCCGCTCCGCCAGCGCGATGGCGGCGGCGACCGTGGCATGGCCGCAGAAGGGGACTTCGGCCTTGGGGCTGAAGTAACGGACGGTGTATCCGCCGCGGCCGTCCGGCGCGCTGAGGAACACCGACTCGCTGTAGCCCAGCTCCGCCGCTACGGCCAGCATCTCGGTGTCGCCGAGCCGGGACGCGTCCAGGACGACTCCTGCCGGGTTGCCCCCGCCGGGGTCGGCCGAGAAGGCGGTGTAGCGGAGGACCTCGGCGCTGGTGAGTGAGCTCATGCCGCAGGTCAACCGAGGGGCGGGGGCGCGCATTCCCCGGCGGCGCCTGCGTGGATGCACGGGAGCTCGCCGAGGCGTCCGCGAGGGTGGCGCCAAGAGGGCCTGCCCCCCGGACCACCCCCTGGCCGCCGGCGCGCCCCCCCGGGCCGCGCCGGCGCTCTTCACCGCGGTCAGTGGCAGACCTTCACGCCGGCGCCCTTGCCCCAGGAGCAGGAGTCCAGGAGCGCACCGCTCGGCTTGATCAGCCGGGCCTTGTCTCCGGTGTTGTTCCAGACGTACGAGCCGCGGTTCCAGTACACGTGGGCCCCGGTGTTCCTGCCCTTGCCGGTGTGGACCCGGACCGTCTTCCCGGCGGCGACGGTGAAGCTGGGGAAGGTGTAGGTGTAGCCGGTGTTGTCCTTGAGCCTGTAGCCCCTGAGCTGCAGCTTGGACTTGCCGTTGTTGTGGATGTCCACGAATTCGGCGTTCAGGGACGTGTTCGTCCGGGTGTCCTTGCCGGGGCTGTCGTACTGGATCTTGCCGAGGTGCAGTCCGCCCTGGTGGGAGGCCGCCGAGGCCGGGGCCGTGACGAGGAGGGAGCCGGCCAGTGCGGTGGCGGCGGCCAGGGACAGGGGCGCGGCGATGCGTATGCGCATACTGTGTGTTCCTTCTGTGTTCCTTCTGTGTTCATCCGGTGAAGGTCAGCAGCATACGGGCAGCACGCGCTTGCCCGGACCCGGAGCGGGAAACCCGCAAGTTCCGTCATCCGGGGGCGAGTTCCGGGCAGGCGCGGACCGCCGTGGATCAGCCTCGGCCCACGTACGGCATGGCCGTTGCCAGCACCGTCGCGAACTGCACATTGGCCTCCAGCGGCAGCTCCGCCATGTGCAGGACCGTCCGGGCCACATCGTCCGCCGCCATGACCGGCTCGGCGGCCACTTGGCCGTTGGCCTGGAGGATCCCCGCGCTCATCCGCTCCGTCATGTCGGTCGCCGCGTTGCCGATGTCGATCTGCCCGCAGGCGATCCGGTACGGCCGACCGTCCAGCGACAGCGACTTGGTCAGGCCGGTGACCGCGTGCTTCGTCGCCGTGTACGCGATCGAGTGCGGGCGCGGCGCGTGGGCCGAGACCGAACCGTTGTTGATGATCCGGCCGCCCTGCGGGGTCTGCTCCTTCATCAGGCGGTACGCCGCCTGCGCGCACAGGAACGTCCCCGTCAGATTGACGTCCACCACCGCCCGCCAGTCCTCGTACGCGAGGTCCTCGACCGGCGTCGCACGCGGCCCGAACGTCCCGGCGTTGTTGAAGAGCAGGTCCAGCCGGCCGAAACGGTCCCGTACGGAGGCGAAGAGCGCGGCCACCCCCTCCGGGGTGCTCACGTCGGTGGGCAGGCATACCGCGGCGCCCGGGCCGGCCTCGGCGGCCGTCTCCTCCAGGGCCGCGGCCCGCCGCCCCGCGAGGACCACCGTCCAGCCCGCACCCGCGAGAGTGAGGGCGACCGCCCTTCCGATCCCGGATCCGGCACCTGTGACGACAGCGGTTCTCTGCTCAGCGTTCATGGCCCGGCAGCGTACGGGAGGTTTCAAGGCGGCCGGCACCCGGTGCTCATCGCGCCGCCACAAGGATGTTGTGTACCCGCCAACGGCAGGTCGTCGCCCCGCACTCCAATGCCTCTGACGACATCCGGCAGGGGAGGGGCATATGACACCCGCACAGATCGACAGGACGCCCGGCCAGCACGGCCATTCCGCAGAGCTACGCCGTGCTGCGCAGCGGCTCGGGTCCGGCGTGGACCGCCGCCGTTTCCTCACCGTCACCGGTGCCGCCGCCGCACTGGCCTTCGCGGTCAACCTCCCCGGCGCGGGTACGGCGGCCGCCGCCGAGCTCGACGCCCGGAAGATCACCGAGGATCCCTTCACACTGGGTGTGGCCTCCGGCGACCCGCTGCCGGACTCCGTGCTCCTGTGGACGAGACTCGCGCCCCGCCCGTACGAGGCCGACGGCGGGCTGCCCGTCGAGCGCGTCCAGGTCCGCTGGGAGATCGCCCGCGACGAACGCTTCCGCCGGATCGTCCGGCGCGGATCCACCACCGCCCACCCGGAGTTCGGGCACAGCGTCCACGTGGACGTGGACGGCCTCGACTCGGACCGGAGCTTCTACTACCGCTTCCGCGCCGGCAACTGGATCAGCCCCACCGGCCGCACCCGCACCGCACCGGCCCGCGGCGCCCGCAACAGCTCCCTGACCCTGGCCGCAGTCTCCTGCCAGGCGTACCACGACGGCTACTTCACCGCCTACCAGCACCTCGCGGACGAGGACGTCGACGTGGTCTTCCACCTCGGCGACTACCTCTACGAGTACGCGGTCACCGCCGTCGGAGGCGCCCGCAAGTACACCGACCGCGTCCTGCCGGACCACTACAACAGGGAGACGCTCACGCTGGAGGACTACCGCATGCGGTACGGCCTCTACAAGTCCGACCCCGACCTGCGCGCCGCCCACGCCGCGCACCCCTTCGTCGTCACCTGGGACGACCACGAGACCGAGAACAACTACGCGGGCGACACCCCGGAGAACAGCGTCCCGCCGGAGGAGTTCCTGCTGCGCAGGGCCGCCGCCTACCGCGCGTACTGGGAGAACCAGCCGCTGCGCACCCCACAGCGCCCCACCGGCCCCGACATGCGGCTCCACCGCCGGCTGCGCTTCGGGCGGCTCGCCCAGTTCGACATCCTCGACACCCGCCAGTACCGCAGCAACCAGGCGTACGGCGACGGCTGGAAGGTCCCCGGACCGGAGTCCGAGGACCCGTCGCGCACCATGACGGGCGCCGCCCAGGAACGCTGGCTGCTCGACGGCTGGAAGACCTCGGACGCCCGGTGGAACGTCGTGCCCCAGCAGGTCACCTTCGCCCAGCGGCGCGACGTGCCGACCGACGCCTACAAGCTGTCCATGGACTCGTGGGACGGCTACCCCGCCTCCCGGCAGCGGGTCATGGACGGGGCGGAGGCCGCCGGGATCGAGAACCTGATGGTCCTGACCGGCGACGTGCACGTCGGCTACGGCTTCGACCTCAAGAAGGACTTCGACGACCCGGCGTCCCGCACCGTCGGCACGGAGATCGTGGCCACCTCGATCGCCAGCGGCAAGGACGGCGCCGAGAAGCCCGCCAACTGGAACAACCTGACCCAGGCCAACCCGCACATGAAGTTCTACAACGGCCGCCGCGGCTACGCCCTCGTCACCCTCGGTACGGAGCAGGCGCGCGCCGACTTCCGTACGGTGTCGGCGGTCACCACGCCCGGCGCTCCCGTCACCACGGCCGGCTCCTTCGTGACCGAGGCCGGGAACCCGGGGCTCACCCCCGCGTAACCCGGCACCCGGCCCCGCGCGAGGTCAGGCGCGGTCGTCCGCCGGATAGCGGACGCCGACCCAGTCACGTACCGCGTCGAGCGTCCGCATCACGGCGAGCGAACCCTCCAACGGCACCAGCGGGGACTCCTTCTCACCCGCCAGCAGTGCGCGCGTCACCTCGGCCGCCTCGTACTGCATGCCCGAAAGACCCTGCGGCCCCGGCCCCGTGGAGATCTTCTCGGGCTTCCGGCCCGGCCGGTGCAGGAGGAAGTGCTCCGGGTGGAAGAAGCCCTGCGGGAAGTCGATCCGCCCCGCCGTGCCGGTGACCGACGCGACGGTCGGCAGGTCCCCGACGATGGAGCAGCTCAGCAGTGCCGTGGCGCCCGACTCCCAGCCCAGCAGCATGCCGGTGTTCAGGTCGACGCCCTCCGGGGACAGCAGTGCGTCCGCCTGCACCCGGTCCGGTTCACCCAGCAGCAGCTGTGCGAACGACACCGGATACACCCCGAGGTCCAGCAGCGCGCCGCCGCCCAGTGCGGGATCGCGCAGCCGGTGCTCGGCCCCGAAGGTGCCCGCGAAGCCGAAGTCGGCCTGCACGGTGCGGATCTCGCCGACAGCGCCGTCCCGCACCAGCTCGGTCATCCGCCGGATGAGCGGATTGCAGTACGTCCACATGGCTTCCATCAGGAAGAGCCCGCGCTCCCGGGCCAGATCCACCAGCTCCCGCGCCTCACGCTCGTTGAGCGTGAACGCCTTCTCGCACAGCACGTGCTTGCCGGCCTCCAGGGCGAGCCCGGCCGCCTCCCGGTGCGCCGAGTGCGGGGTGGCGACGTAGACGACATCGACGGAGTCGTCGGCGACGAGCTCCGCCCAGCTGCCGTACGCCCGCTCGATCCCGAACCGCTCGGCGAACGCCTCGGCGGAGGCCGCGGTCCGGGACGCGACCGCCACGACCTCGGCCCCGGAGTCCTTCATGGCCAGCAGATCACCCGTGAACGTCGCGGCTATGCCGCCCGTCGCCAGTACACCCCAACGCACAGTCCCGCTCATGCCCGCCCGCCCTCACCCGAAAAGGTATCGACCACTACGACTGACCTGAGAGCATAGATGCGGATTCAACGAAGCGGAGACGAGGATGCCGGACAGCGGCGTGAGCCGGGCCCAGCAAGAACACGAGCACATACCGACAAGCATCAAGGGCGCCGCACCGGGCGCCACGGCCACCGCCACCCCCACCGCAGTGGGTGCCCCGGCCGCCTCCAAGACCACCACGCCGGGCATCCCGACCACCGCACGGCGGGCCGGACTCCTGGTCACCCTGGTGCTGGGCGGGCTCACCGCACTGCCGCCCCTCTCGATGGACATGTACCTCCCGGCACTCCCGGCGGTCACCGACGCGCTGCACGCCCCGGCCGCCACGGTCCAGCTCACCCTGACCGCCTGCCTCACCGGCATGGCGCTCGGCCAGCTCGTCGTCGGACCCATGAGCGACCGCTGGGGACGACGCACCCCGCTGCTCATCGGGATGGTCGTCTACGTGATCGCCACCGCGATCTGCGCCGTCGCCCCCACCGCGGAACTCCTCATCGGCTTCCGCCTCCTCCAGGGCCTGGCCGGCGCGGCCGGCATCGTGATCTCCCGGGCCGTCGTCCGTGACCTCTACGACGGCGACGAGATGGCCCGGTTCTTCTCCACCCTGATGCTGATCTCGGGAGTCGCACCCGTCATCGCGCCCGTGATCGGCGGACAGGTGCTCCAGTTCACCGACTGGCGCGGCATCTTCGTCGTCCTCACCGTCGTCGGCATCCTGCTCACCCTCGTCGTCTGGAAGTGGCTGCACGAGACACTCCCGGCGGCGGAGCGGCACACCGGCGGTGTCGGCGACGCGCTGCGCACCATGCGCGGACTGCTGGCCGACCGGGTGTTCACCGGTTACGTGATCGCGGGCAGCCTCGCCTTCGCGGCGCTCTTCGCCTATGTGAGCGCCTCACCGTTCGTCGTACAGGAGATCTACGGGGCTTCCCCGCAGACCTTCAGCCTGCTCTTCGGCGTCAACTCCATCGGGCTGATCGCCGTCGGGCAGATCAACGGCAAGCTGCTCGTCGGCAGGGTCAGCCTGGACAAGGCGCTCGGCTTCGGCCTGGCCGTGATCTCCCTGGCCGCGGTCGCCCTGCTGCTGATGACCTCCGGGGTCTTCGGCGAGGTCGGCCTGCTGCCCGTCGCCGTCGGACTGTTCGTGCTCATGTCCGCGATGGGCCTCGCGATGCCCAACACCAACACCCAGGCCCTGATGCGCACCAGGCACGCGGCCGGCTCGGCCTCCGCGCTGCTGGGGACGTCCCAGTTCCTGATCGGTGCGATCGCCTCACCGCTGGTCGGGATCGCCGGTGAGAAGACCGCCGTGCCGATGGCCGTGGTGCAGGTGGTCTGCGCCCTGTCCGCGTTGGTGTGCTTCCTGGCGCTCTGCCGGCCGTGGCGGACCACGCGCGCCGCTCGGGAGCCGCTCGCGAAGTAAGCCGGCTGAACCGGCCGGGGCCGGCCCGTTCAGCCCACGCGCGGACAGCTCGCCTACAATTCGGCGGTGAACGCCACCCTCCCCACCGCGGAAGCCCTGCGTGCGGCGCTGGCCGCCCTGCTCGACGGGCTGCCCCCGACCCAGGCCGCGCAGGCCGTCGACCGGCTGATCGCCAGCTACCGGGGGACGACCCCGACCGACGCCCCGATCCTGCGGGACCGCTCGGACGTCGCCGCGTACGCCGCGTACCGGATGCCCGCGACGTTCGAAGCCGTACGGTCCTGCCTCGCCGCACTCCGCGAGGCCGCGCCGGACTGGGTGCCCGCCACCCACACCGACATCGGGGGCGGCACGGGCGCGGCGAGCTGGGCGGTCGCCGGGGCCTGGGAGGACGGCCCCCGCACCACGGTCCTGGACTGGGCGGAGCCCGCCCTGGCACTCGGCCGCGAACTGGCCGAGGCGTCCGGCATCCCCGCACTGCGGGCCGCCACCTGGGAGCGGGCGACGATCGGCACCTCACCGGCCCCGGCGCCCACGGACCTGGTGACCGTCTCGTACGTACTCAAGGAGCTCACGCCGAAGGACCGGGCCGCTGTCGTGGAGGCCGCCGCGGCGGCCGCGCAGGCCGTGGTGATCGTGGAGCCCGGCACCCCCGACGGCTACGACCGGATCATCGAGGCCCGTGACCGGCTGATCGCCGCCGGGATGAGCGTCGCGGCGCCCTGTCCGCACGACGAGGCCTGCCCCATCGAGCGCGGCACGGACTGGTGCCACTTCTCGGCACGGGTCAGCCGCTCGTCCCTTCACCGCCAGGTCAAGGGCGGCTCGCTCAGCCACGAGGACGAGAAGTTCAGCTATGTCGTGGCGACCCGCTTCCCCGCCGATCCGGCCGCCGCACGGGTCACCCGCAGGCCGCAGATCCGCAAGGGACAGGTGCTGCTGGAGCTGTGCACGAAGGAGGAGGGTCTGCGGCGCGCCACGGTCACCAAGCGGCACGGTGCGCTCTACCGTGCCGCCCGGGACACCGCGTGGGGCGACCCGTGGCCCCCGGCCGGCGAGACCGAGAGCTAGCTGGGCGGCTCAGGTGGTTCCGCATCCGTGAGCGGGACGGTACAGATATGGAGGCGGACGAGTGCGGGGCGGGGGCCCGCACCCGTCCGTGCGAGGGGCTCAGCGGGTCCCCACCATGTGGCCGAACCTCGAGGGGCGTCCACACCGCCCTCGTCCTCGTGCCACTGCGGCGGCGCGGAGACGACGAATCCGGGCGCCAGGTCTCCGGCGAGGGCGAAGAAAGGCGTACTGGCCCTCCTCCAGCTCGATCCCGTCGGCGTCATCGTAGAAAGTGATGTTGCTCCAGCCCGGCGGCCCCTGCCATCGGCCGGAACCAGGACGGGAAGCGCACGTCAGGAACGCAGCTCCTGGGTGCAGCACTTCACACTGCCGCCGCCCTTCAGCAGCTCGCCCAGATCCATCGGGACCGGTTCGAAGCCCCGGTCCCGCAGCGGGTCGAAGAGCCCCACGGCGGCCTGCGGGAGCAGCACATGGCGCCCGTCGCTGACCGCGTTGAGGCCCAGCGAGGCGGCGTCCGCCTCCTGGGCCAGCAGCGCGTCGGGGAAGAGCCGGGCCAGCACGGACCGGCTGCCCGGGGAGAACGCCCCGGGGTAGTACATGATCTCGTCGGCCGCCTCGTCCAGGACGCACAGCGCCGTGTCCAGGTGGTAGTAGCGCGGGTCCACCAGGTCGAGGCCGATCACCGGGCGCCCGAAGAACTCCTGGGCCTCGTCGTGGGAGAGCGGACTGGACCGGAAGCCCCGGCCGGCCAGCAGATACGAGGCGGTCACGGCGAAGTCGCCCTCGCCCTCGTTGACATGGGCCGGTTCATGGATCTCGGTGAAACCGTTGGCGCGGAACCACTCCCTGTGTGCTTCGGCCTCCGCGCGGCGCTCCCGGTAGGCGAACAGGGCGCCGAGCACCCTGCCGTCGATCACGGTGGCCCCGTTGGCGGCGAACACCATGTCGGGCAGGTCCGGGCGGGGGGTGAGGAGCTCAACGGTGTGCCCGAGGGCCCGGTAGCGGTCGCGCAGGTCCTCCCACTGAGTGGTGGCCAGAGGCAGGTCGACGGGTTTCGACGGGTCCATCCACGGATTGATGGAGTACGTGACCTGGAAGTGGGCCGGGGCGCACATCAGGTAGCGACGAGGGGTGGCGTCACGGGTCAATGCAGGCTCCTCACGAACGGCGGCCACGGCCGCGGAACGGTGGGATACGCACGGGGTGTGTGCGTAGCTCATGGTGCGCCGCGCCGGGGCCTTTGCGCTGTGATCCGTTCGGGTGGTTTCTCGCGAGGCGGCGAAGAGACAGCCGGCCGGTCAAGACGATACGTAGCGGACCGTCTGCCCTAGGGTGGCCGGATGTCAGCTCACAGGTCCCCCGACTCCGGCCGCCGTAGTGACCGCTCCCGCCGCGCGATCTGTGACGCAGCGCTCGCGCTCGTCGGCGAGGTGGGTTACGCGAAGACGACGATCGAGGGCATCGCGGCCCGGGCAGGGGTCGGCAAGCAGACGATCTACCGCTGGTGGCCGTCGAAGGCGGCCGTGCTCATGGAGGCGTTTCTCGAAAAGAGCGCCCGGCAGGCGGCGGAGGCGGCCGAAACGGCGGAGGCCGGTGAAGGCGGCGCGTACGGGATTCCGGACACCGGCGACCTGGCGGCCGATCTCAAGCTGGTCCTGCGGGCTACGGTCGACGAACTGAACGACCCCCCGACCGAGGCACCCACCCGGGCCCTGACCGCGGAGGGCATCATCGATCCGGCGCTCGGGGCCCTTTTCATCGAGAGTCTGCTCGAACCCCAGCTGCAGTCGTATGTCACACGCCTGCGCGCCGCCCAGGAGGCCGGCGAGGTGCGGGCGGACGTCGATCCGCGCATCGCGCTGGAGCTCCTGATCGCCCCGCTCACCCACCGCTGGCTGCTGAGAACGCTTCCGCTCACCCACGCGTACGCGGACGCCGTGGTCGACCACGCCCTGCGGGGGCTGTCGGTCCGGCCGTGAATTCTAAGGTGCAATTCATGACATCCCGCACGAGTGTGGCTACCTTCGCGCGACGGCCCGAGCACCCCGCTTGGTAACTCTGGCCACCCGAGGAGCAGGATGGTGGGACCATGGAGAGGAAACCGCTGAGGTGAGGGGATAGATGGGCGCCGATTCCGGCCGCTATCGCGGCACAGAGGGCAGGATTGCCCAGTGGTTGCGCAGGCGGCCGAAACCACAGCCGGAAGCCGACGATGCGGCGCGGCTGGCAATGCTCCTGGCCGTCGCCGAGGCAGGAATGCCCATCTCGCCCGCAGCGCACCCGTCCGGATACCGATGTTCGTGCGAACGCGTCGGGTGCCCGACCCCCGCGCGACACCCCGTCTCGTTCGCCTGGCAGACGCAGTCCACGACGGACCGCGCACAGATCGAGCGCTGGGCGGCCAACCAGCCGCTGGCCAACTTCATCACCGCGACGGGCATGATCCACGACGTTCTCGACGTCCCGCTCTCCGCGGGGCTCGCCGCCCTGGAGCGGCTCACCGCGGCGGGCATCGACGTCGGCCCCGTGACTCAGTCCGGCACCGACCGGATGCTCTTCTTCACCGCCACCCGCGGCACCCCGGACGACGAGGACGAGTGGTGGCCCTGCGAGCTGGACTGCCACCCGGAGACCATGGACGAGCATCCGGGGCTTCGCTGGCACTGCCGCGGCAGCTATGTCCTCCTGCCGCCCGCCCGGCTCCCCGGTGAGCTGGACGTGCACTGGATCCGCGGCCCGGAGAACCCGCTGCCCGACCCGCTGACCCTGCTCGAGACGCTCACCGACGCCTGCGCGCAGTACGCGGACACGGCCGACGCGAGCGACCTCGACCACGATGCGGTGGCCTGGCCGCTCAGCCGCTGAGAGCGAACACGGCCCGGTGGCCCTGCCGCCACCGGGCGGACCCGTCGGACCCTGCCGCCGACGGCGGTCAGGAGCCCTGCGCCGCGACCAGACCGGGCAGCCGGTTCAGCACGCGCACCCTGCCGTCCGTACCCCCTGCGTCCCCCGCGCCCTTCTTGGGCACGTACACCAGCTGACTGGAGACCCGTTCCTTGGTGAGGGTGCTCTTCACCTCGCCGGTCAGCAGCGCCCGCACGTCCGCCGTGACCGTCGGCCGCAGTCCCTGCGCCGCCGTCTGCCGCTCGAAGTGCTTGCTGCTGAAGAAGACCAGCGCCCCGCCGTCCTCCGTCGTCAGACCCAGCGGCGCGAACGTCCCGGAATCCAGGGCCTGGTCGACGTACTGGTAGGAAAAACCCGCCCTGCGGGTGGTCTTCCGCGCCTCCCGCCAGCCCGAGGTCATCGAGCCCGGGGCGAACACATCCGGGGCGCCGTCCCTGAGGTAGTCCGTGTACGTGGTGCTCAGCTCCGCAGGCGGGGTGGCCAGCGCGGCGTCCGTGTCCGAGGAGGGCACGGGCTGTGCCCAGCCGTCGGCGTCCTTGCGGAACTTCGGTATCCCGGACGGCGAGGCGACTGCCAGATAGGAGGCCTTCCACGGTGCGTCCGGTCCGGTACGGACGAATCCCAGCAGCCAGCGGGTGTCCAGCTTCCCGCCGTCCTGGTCGCGGTTGGAGTCGGTGTCCGCGACGAACCAGCGGGGCCACCCCGCCTTCTTGGGGATGGCGTACGAGACGTCGGTCAGCTCCAGCGGCTTGTGCTGGGCGTTGCCCTCCGGACTGTTCTTCCGCCGCGCGGTCAGACCGGCCTGATTGATCGCGCCGAGCGAACCGGTCGTCCGGTCCGCGTCGAGTGCCGGGTCGTACGCCTTGTCCGCCTTGTTGTACGCGACCGTGAAGTCCTCCAGGGCCTCAGCGGCCTCCGCCTTCGTCGCTCCCGGCACGACTTCCAGTTCACCGTGCACCGTTACGCAGCCGCTCGCCGTCACGCTCAGCACCGTCGCCGTCGCGAGTCCCGCCGCCAGTCGCCCCAGCCTTGTCATCCGTTGCCTTCTGCGCCTTCTGATCCGTCGTCCGCACTGACCGCCTGAACCCTACCGGGGACAGGAACAGCGCGAGCGCGGGGATGAGATACAGCGCCCACACCGTGACCTGGAGAACGGTCGGATCGGCCTGGAAGTTGAACACTCCCTTGAGCAGCGTGCCGTACCAGCTGTCCGGCGGAATCGTGGTCGTGACGTCGAACGCCTTGTTGCCCAGGCCGCCCAGGAAGCGTGCCTCCTGGAGGTCGTGCACGCCGTAGGCGAGCACACCCGCCGCCACGACCACGAGCATGCCGCCCGTCCACGTGAAGAACTTCGACAGGTTGATCTTCAGCGCGCCCCGGTAGAACAGCCAGCTCAGCACGATCGCGGTCGCTATGCCCAGCAGCACACCGATCAGCGGCGACGAGGAGCCCTCCCCGCTCGCCCGCACCGACGCCCATACGAACAGCGCGGTCTCCAGGCCCTCACGGCCGACCGCCAGGAAGGCCGTGGCGACCAGCGCGCCGGTGCCCATCGCCAGCGCGGTGTCGAGCCTGCCGTGCAGCTCCTTCTTCAGGTGCCGCGCGGTACGCCGCATCCAGAACACCATCCAGGTGACCAGTCCGACGGCGACGATCGACAGAGACCCGCCGAGCGCCTCCTGCGCCTCGAACGTCAATTCCTGGGAGCCGAATTCGAGCGCGGCGCCGAAGGCCAGCGAGAGGGCGCAGGCAATGGCGATACCGGTCCACACCGGGCGCAGCGCGTCGCGGCGCCCGGTCTTGACCAGGTAGGCGATGAGGATGCACACGACCAGGCCGGCCTCGAGGCCCTCGCGCAGGCCGATCAGATAGTTGCCGAACATGCCGGTCCTTCCACGGTGTCGGTCATGAGAACAGGGCCCGTCCCCACCAGTCGTCCCTGTCGCGGACGCCGGGCGGAACGGCGAAGACCGCCGAACCCACGTGCTGGATGTACTCGTTGAGTGCGTCGGAGGCCGCGAGGCTGCGCTGCACCGGGATGAAGCCCGTGCGGACGTCCCGCTGGTACGCAAGGAAGAACAGCCCCGCGTCGAGCCGGCCCAGACCGTCCGTACCGTCGGTGAAGGAGTAGCCGCGGCGCAGGATCGTCGCCCCGCCGTTGGTGTCCGGGTGTGCCAGCCGCACGTGCGCGGTCGGCAGCATGGCTTTCAGGAACGGCTCGTCGCGCTCCTTCGCCTTGCCGACCGGAGCGCCCTCGCCCTTGTCCCGGCCGAAGATGTCCTCCTGCTCCTGCAGCGGAGCCCGGTCCCACGTCTCGATGTGCATGCGGATGCGCCGGGCGACCAGATACGAACCGCCGGCCATCCAGCCCGCGTCGCCCGTCCTGCCCGCCCACACGTGCTTCTTGAGAGCGGCGTCGTCCGTGCCCGAGATGTTCCGGGTGCCGTCCTTGAAGCCCATCATGTTGCGCGGGGTCTGGGCGCCGGGCGTCGTCGAGGAGGTCTTGCCGAATCCCAGCTGTGACCAGCGGATGGCGGTGCGTCCCATCCCGATCCTGGCGAGGTTCCGGATGGCGTGCACGGCGACCTGCGGGTCGTCCGCGCAGGCCTGGACACACAGATCGCCGCCGCTGCGGGCGGCGTCCAGGTTGTCGCCGGGGAACTTGGGCAGATCGACGAGCGCCTCGGGCCGCCGGTCCTCGACGCCGAAGCGGTCCCTCGCGAAGAGGGACGGGCCGAAGCCGAGCGTGAGCGTCAGCCGGGACGGCCTCAGGCCCAGCGCCTCGCCCGTGTCGTCCGGCGGGGCTTCCGCCAGGCCCCCGTAGGCCCCCTCGCCCACGGCTCGTCCGGCTGTCATACGCTCGGCGGCCCGGGTCCACTCCTTGAGGAGCGCGACGAGCTCGGCCCGGTCCTTCGTCGTCACGTCGAACGAGGCGAAGTGCAGCCTGTCCTGTACGGCGGTGGCGATACCCGCCTGGTGGACCCCGTGGAACGGCACCGCCGCGCCGCTGTCCGACGTCGGTTCCGTGCCCTCGCCGGAGCCCACCGCGGCGACCGCGCCGCCCGCCGCCACGGCGCCGAGCGCCAGCCCGGCACCGCCCCAGCCGAGCAGCGCCCGGCGCGACGGGGCGGGGGAGCCGTCGGCGCCCCTGCCCGTGTCATCAGCCTCGGTCATGATCCACTCCCCGCTACTTCGTGACCGCGGCGGCCAGTTTGGACAGGGGCTCGGCGAGCGCGTTGACCGCGTCGGAGAGCTCCTTGCGGTCCGCCTTGCCGACCTTGTCGTACGAGGTGAAGTCGTAGGAGGCCTTGTCCGCGCGGTACGTGTCCAGCAGCGTGTTCAGCGCCGCGAACTGTTTGTCCAGGGAGCCGGTCAGCGCGGCGTCGTTCTTCGACGCGACCGGCTTCAGGAGCTCGTAGGACTTCTCCGCGCCCTCGACGTTCGCCTTGAAGTCGACGAGGTCGGTGTGGCTGTAGCGCTCCTCCTCGCCGGTGACCTTGCCGGTGGCGACCTCGTCGAGGAGTTCCTTGGCGCCGTTGGCCATCGAGGTCGGGGTGATCTCGGCCCTGCCGACCCGCTTCTGCCAGTCCAGCAGGTCCCTGTAGAGAGTGGGTGCGAGAGCCTTCTCCTCGGCGCCCAGCGTCTTGTCCTGCCACAGAGCCTTCTCCAGGCGGTGCCAGCCGGTCCACTTCTGGCCGTCCTCGAGGCCGTCCTCGCGGACGTCGACCTTCGGGTCGATGTCACCGAAGGACTCGGCGACCGGCTCGGTGCGCTCCCACCCGATGCGGGAAACGGCGTACGCCCTCTTCGCGGCCTCGATGTCGCCCGCGGCGACGGCGTCGGTGAACGCCTTGACCTCGGGCAGCGTCTCGTCGGCCTGGGCCTGCACATACGTGCGGTAACCGGCGACGGCCGCGTCCATCTCGGGGCTGCGGGCCGCGGCCTTGCCACCGGTGACCTCGACGGTCTGCCGGATGCCCTTTCCCTTCATGCCGGGCTTGCAGGCGATCTCGTACGAGCCGGCCTTGATCTCGGCCGTGATCTTCGCCTTGGTGCCCGGACCGATGTTCTCCCGCTCGGTGACGATCCGGTCGTCCGGGAAGAGGACGTAGACCTCGGTGACCTTGGATCCCTTGTTCTCCACGGCGAGTTCGACGTGCCCGGCCGGGATCTTCGTCGACGACACCTCGCAGGAGTCGTCCATGGCGACCACCTGGACGGCGCCGTCGCCCTTGGCGTCGCTCTTCTCGGCGCAGCCCGTGACGGCGGTCAGTGCGGCCACCGTCGCGGCAGCGGTGACGACGGAGAGACGAACGGCTCGCATGCGGGCTCCACAAGGATCGGGACAGGGGGACGGCGCGGAAAAAAGTAGGTGAGGCGGCCCTAACTTAACTGAGCCTTACTTCGCCGATGTCCGGCCTCGCTGTGATTCGGATCTCATCGGAGGGCGTAGGGAACGACCCGGTCACGGCCCTCTTATGGAGGACCCACAGGAAGGTCAAGCGCGGGTCAAGCAGGCCTTCTCGGAGCGTGTCCGTGAACACCGCGGCAGGCGGCCCGGCCACCTGGCCCCGGATGCCGTGCGGTGCCACGGCCCGACACCGGCCCGAACACACCGCGCCGGTACGGTCCCGTGGCGCCAGGAGGCTGCGCGCGGTGCTTGAATGCGCATGTGAACGACTTCGAGGTACCCGAAGGCATCGACGTACTGCGCGTGTTCTGTGGCCCGGACGGCCGCCACGGCAACGCGCTCGGCGTCGTGCGCGACGGGCGCAGGTATCCCGACAACGAGTCCCGGCAGGCGCTCGCACGGAAGCTCGGCTTCAGCGAGACGGTGTTCGTGGACGACCCGGAGCGCGGCACGGTCGACATCCGCACGCCCGGGCTGCGGCTGCCGTTCGCGGGGCATCCCCTCGTCGGCGCGGCCTGGCTGCTCGATCTGGAGGTCCTGGAGCTGCCCGTCGGGGACGTGACGGCCCGCCAGGACGGGGAGTTCACCTGGATCACCGCCCGTCCGCAGTGGGCGCCGCCCAGGGCGCTGGAGCGTTACGCGTCGGTCGCGGAGGTCGAGGCGCTGACGGGGCCGCCGCCCGGCGAGGGCTGGCTCTACGTCTGGGCCTGGGAGGACGAGGCCGCCGGCCGCGTACGGGCGCGGGCCTTCCCTCGGCGCGATGACGGAGTCGAGGAGGACGAGGCGACCGGAGCGGCGGCCATGCTGCTGAGCACCGAGCTCGGCCGGGCCCTCAACATCACACAAGGACGCGGCTCCCAGATCCTCACCGCGCCCGCGCCGGACGGCACGATGGAGGTCGGGGGCCGCGTCCTTCTGGTGGTCACGTCGTGACCGGGGCCTCTGCGGCGGAAGGCTCTACGCGCTGAGCGGGAAGACCTCGCCGAGCTCCCGGAAGACGGCGGTGTTCAGCGCGAAGGCGCGCTTGCACTCGTCGACGATGCGCTGCTTCTCCAGATCGTCGGCGTCCACCGCGTCCAGCAGCTCCCGGTACTCCCGCTTGAAGGCGGCCGGGTTGGAGATCTGCTCGAACACGTAGAAGCGCACTCCGTCGCCCTTGCGCTCGAAGCCCCAGGTCTTCTCCGCGGTGCCGCGGATGATCTGGCCGCCCGAGAGGTCGCCGAGGTAACGGGTGTAGTGGTGCGCTATGTAGCCGGCGGGCCACTCGCGGGCGCACTCGGCGACCCGCGCGGCGTACGCGGCGGTGGCGGGCAGTGGCTCCAGCCCTTCGCGCCATCCCTCGCCCCGGAGGTGCGTGAGGTCGAGCTCCAGTTCGGCCGTGCGCATCAGCTCCGGCTGGATGAAGGGCCCGGCGACCGGGTCCTCGCGCAGGGCCTGCGCGCCGTCCTCCAGTGCCCGGTAGACGAACCACAGCTGCTCGGTGTAGCGCGCGTACGCGTCCACCCCGAGCCGCCCGCCGAGCATGTCGCCCATGAAGGTCGAGGACTCGGCCTCCGTGTGCTGCTCGTGCGAAGCGGTGCGTATGAGAGTCGAGAAGGGCGTGGTGGTGGCGGTGTCCAAGGCGGGCCTCCGGGGACCAGGGGGACGGGAAGTCCGGACAGAAGGGTGCATATCGATGCCGGTCGTGCACGTGGATGCGCACCGATGAGTCGATCCTCCTGCTTAGGTTTACCTAAGTCAACAGCTTCCCGACCGCCTGTCGGTAAAACCGGCGCCTTACGGAAGCGTCAGGATGTCCGCCCCGGTCTCGGTCACCACCAGGGTGTGCTCGAACTGCGCGGTCCGCTTCCGGTCCTTCGTCACCACGGTCCAGCCGTCGTCCCACGTGTCGTATTCATGGGTCCCGAGCGTCAGCATCGGCTCGATGGTGAACGTCATCCCGGGCTGCATCACGGTCGTCGCGTGCGGGCTGTCGTAGTGCGGGATGATCAGGCCGGAGTGGAACGAGGAATTGATCCCATGCCCGGTGAAGTCCCGCACCACCCCGTAGCCGAACCGCTTCGCGTACGACTCGATGACGCGGCCGATCACGTTGATCTGCCGTCCGGGCCGAACCGACTTGATGGCGCGGTTCAGCGCCTCCCGGGTGCGCTCCACGAGGAGCCGCGACTCCTCGTCGACGTCGCCGCAGAGGTAGGTGGCGTTGTTGTCCCCGTGCACACCGTCGATGTACGCGGTGACGTCGAGGTTCACGATGTCGCCGTCCCGTAGCACCGTGGAGTCGGGGATGCCGTGGCAGATGACCTCGTTGAGCGAGGTGCACAGCGACTTCGGGAAGCCCCGGTAGCCGAGGGTCGACGGGTACGCCCCGTGGTCCACCATGAACTCATGGGCGACCCGGTCGAGTTCGTCGGTGGTGACCCCCGGGGCGATGTGCTTGGCGGCCTCCTCCATCGCCTGCGCCGCGATGCGGCCCGCGATCCGCATGCGCTCCACGGTGTCGGAGTCCTGGATCTCCGGCCCGGTGTACGGCGTGGGGGCGGGCTTCCCCACGTACTCGGGACGCCGGACCTTTCCGGGGACGGAACGGACGGGAGTGATCTCCCCTGGTACGAGAAGCGACTGGCCAGACATGCCAGCGAGTCTAACCAGCGCGCCCGGGGCACCATGTCAACGAGGAAAGGATCCCGCAATGGCCCTGTTCAAGAAGCGCACGGTGGGTAAACCGGGCGAGTGGTACTACTGCCTGGCGCACAAGAAGGTCGAGGAGGGCCCCGAGTGCCCCGGGAAGGACCGCTTCGGCCCGTACACCACCCCGGGGGAGGCGCAGCACGCGATGGACACGGCGCGCGAGCGGAACCTCGAGTGGGAGAACGACCCGAAGTGGCACGACGGCTCGGACCGGCCTACGGACGGGACGCCGGACTAGGGAGCGTCCGGGAGGGTGCTCGCCGCTCGCCTGCGCACGGCGTCCTCGTCCGTTTCGGAGTCGTACGTGAGAAGCTTCGGCAGCGCCGCAGCCAGCAGCGCGACCGAAGCGACACACGCCACCCCGCCCGTCCAGATCGCGGTCCGGGTCCCGGTCCAGCCCGCCATCGCACCCGCTCTGACCTGGCCGAGCTGAGGGCCGACGCTGTACGAGAGGACCTCGATCCCCGCCAGCCTGCCCCGCAGCTCGTCGGGGATCGTCTGGTTCCATATCGTGGAGCGCCCGAGCCCGCTCAGCATGTCGCCCGCGCCGGCGACCCCCAGGCAGCAGAGCACCAGCCAGACGTTTCCGAACCAGCCGGCCGCGGCGACGGCCAGGCCCCACACCGCCGCGCCGCCCACGACGAACAGTCCGTGCCGGCGCACCCGTGAGGTCCAGCCGCTGGTCAGCCCGAGCACCAGCGAGCCGACGGACCCCGCCGCATACATCAGCCCCAGCGACCACTCGGCGTCCAGCTCGTCCGCAAGGAACGGGAAGATCGCGTTCGGGAAGGCGAAGAGCATCGCCGCCAGGTCGACCGCGTACGTCCCCAGCAGCACGGGGCGGCTCCAGGCGTACCGCGCGCCCTCCGCGATTCCCCGGAGGGACGGCTTCTCGGCGTCATGGGCGGGCGGCGCCGAGGACAGCTTCAGGCACAGCAGAACCGAAACGGAGAACGTGACGACGGTGACGCCGTACGCGGTGGCGTGCCCCGCGTAGGCCACCACGACGCCGGCCAGCGAAGGGCCCGCGATCGCACCGACCTGCCAGCGCAGTGAGTTCAGCGCGGCCGCCGCGGTCAGCTGATCGTGCGGCACGATCCGTGCCATCAGCGAGTCCAGCGCGGGCCGCTGGAGCCCGGCCAGCGCGGAGACCCCGCCGGCCACCAGGTACAGGGGCCAGAGCGCCGGCTCGGGCGCACTCGCGTTCACCAGCAGGACGACGGCGAGCACACCGAGGCCCGCCTCGGTGCCCAGGATGACCTTGCGGCGGTCGGCGGAGTCGGCCAGCGCCCCTCCGTACAGGCCGAAGACGATGAGCGGAACGAGCTCCACCGCTCCCATGGCCCCGACCGCGAGCGGTGACCCTGTGAGGTCCTTGATCTGCAGTGGCAGGGCGATCAGGGCCATGAAGCTGCCGAAGTAGGTGATCAGCCCCTGGATCCACAGCAGCCGGAAGTCCGCGGAGGAACGCCAGGGGGTGAGATCGGGCAGCAGACGAGAGGTCACGGGGGGTCATGCTCTGCCGCCCCCGGCCCTCCCGCAACCGATTTCCGAGGCGGCCGGGGCGGGGCCTCACCAGCGGGCAGGGGGCGGGGCCGTCAGCTGGTCGGCCAGGCGGGAGAGGCGGTCGCGGAACGTGCGGCGGCCCCGGGGGGACGGGGCGCCGTTCTCGCCCGCCGCCGCGCTGACCAGGTGCTGGACCGTGTCCAGGTCGACCTCGGCGTCGCCGGAGATCGTGAGCGCCTCATGGGCGAGGCCCCGAACCTCCGGGTCGCCGCCGTCCAGCGCGAGCACCGTGGCCCCCGCGCGGCGCGCGTCGTGCACGCGCTCCAGCAGGCCGCACTCGGGCGGCTCGGGCGCCACCACGAGCAGTGTCTCGCCGCGCCCGGCCGCCTCGATCCGGCCCAGGCCGACGGCCAGCTGCACCGGGTCGTCCGGCTCCACCCGGTGGCGTACGAGGGTGGGCCGCAGCTGCGGCAGACCCGACCACGTGGACTCGTCCACCAGGTGCGCCGCCATGTGCCACGGCTCGTAGACCTCGGTTCCCACCAGCAGCAGCCCACCACCCCGCGGGACGACGGACGACCGCAGGGTCCGGGCGAAACCCCTGGCCGCCGCGGGCCACTCCGTCCCGGCGAGCACTTCACGCAGCAGGGCGACACGTACGGCATCCATGGCCCCGCATCCTGCCGCCGGCCCGGCTCCCGTGACTGCCCGATCGTGGTAATCCACCCGAACGGGAGTGTTCCCGCCCGCTGTCCGTGACGCGCGCCGCAGAGCGGACGGGGCGCGGGTCCACTCTCCCTACCTGGCAGTAGGGTCGCGCCATGACTACGAATGACAGTGGAAGCGCCCCCAAGCCCCCCGCCAAGGACCCCTGGGATCTCCCCGACGTGTCCGGCCTGACCGTGGGCGTACTCGGCGGAACCGGCCCCCAGGGCCGCGGCCTCGCCTACCGCTTCGCCCGCGCCGGACAGAAGGTCGTCATCGGCTCGCGCGCCGCCGACCGCGCCGAGGCCGCCGCCGCCGAGCTGGGTCACGGCGTCGAGGGCGCGGACAACGCGGAGTGCGCTCGCCGCAGCGATGTCGTGATCATCGCCGTGCCGTGGGACGGCCACGCCAGGACGCTCGAGTCCCTGCGCGAGGAGCTCGCCGGAAAGCTCGTCGTCGACTGCGTCAACCCGCTCGGCTTCGACAAGAAGGGCGCCTACGCCCTGAAGCCCGAGGAGGGCAGCGCCGCCGAGCAGGCCGCCGCCCTGCTGCCCGGCTCCCGGGTCACCGCCGCCTTCCACCACCTGTCGGCGGTGCTGCTCCAGGACGAGGCGGTCGACGAGATCGACACCGATGTGCTGGTGCTGGGCGAGGCACGCGCCGACACGGACACCGTGCAGGCACTCGCGAGCCGGATCCCAGGCATGCGCGGCATCTTCGCCGGCCGGCTGCGCAACGCGCACCAGGTCGAGTCACTGGTGGCGAACCTGATCTCGGTCAACCGCCGCTACAAGGCGCACGCGGGGCTGCGGACCACCGACGTGTGAGCCCGTGACCGGAGCCGAATCGGGCATGAGGGACACTGGACGGGACCGCGCGCCATCCCCGGACAGGAGCACCAGCCCTCATGCCCCGCCTCGCTCTCTACGCCAGCATCGTCTGCGCCCTCGCCGTCGCCGCAGCCGTGGTTTCCTTCGTCCAGGGCAGCGTTCTGCTGGGCGTCGTCTGGGTGCTGCTGGCCGGCCTCTCCTCGAACATGGCGTGGTTCTACGTGCGCAAGCACAAGATGGAGTCCCGCGCCGAAGCCGCCGCGCGCTAGCGGATCGTCGCGCAGCCCGGATCCTGGTCGCCGAACCACTCCTGCCAGAAGCGGTAGGTGTCGAGACCGCAGTACGTCTCGACCTCGCTGACGCCCAGGCCCCGCAACAGCGCGTCCACCCCGTCGAAGAAGACCCCGTTCAGCTCGGGGATCCACAGGAGTGCGAAGACCGCGATCAGCCCGAAGGGCGCGAACGGCTCCAGCTGACGCCGGACCTTGTACGAGAGCCACGGCTCGATCACGCCGTAGCCGTCGAGCCCCGGGACCGGCAGGAAGTTCAGGATCGCCGCCGTCACCTGCAGCAGTGCCAGGAACGCCAGCGCGAGCCGGAAGGACGGCGGAACGCCGTCCAGGGCACCCAGCCAGAACGGCGCCGTACAGACGACGGCGAACAGTACGTTCGTCAGGGGACCGGCCGCCGAGATCAGGCTGTGCTTCCAGCGCCCGCTTATGCGGCCCCGCTCGATGTAGACCGCCCCGCCCGGCAGACCGATGCCCCCCATGATCACGAACAGCACGGGCAGCACGATGCTCAGCAGGGCATGGGTGTACTTGAGCGGATTCAGGGTCAGGTAGCCCTTCGCCCCGATCGAGATGTCGCCGCTGTGCAGGGCGGTGCGCGCGTGCGCGTACTCGTGCAGGCAGAGTGAGACGATCCAGGCCGCGGTGACGAAGAGGAAGACCGCGAAGCCGGTCTGCTCGGCGAAGTCCGTCCACACCGCCCAGCCCGAGACGGCCATGACGGAGGCGATTCCGACGAAGATCGGGCTGACCCGTCGGTCGCTGGGGCGGCGGAACGCGGTGGTCATCGGTGGCACTCCTGAGGGCTTGACGGCGGCTGGAGCCCCCGACAGTACGGGTGACACGGCGAGAACGTCCCACCGACGGGTGGCAGTTCCCCGGAGGGAGGAGCCGTCACGGACAATGGGCGCGTGCATTACGGCATCCTCGGTACCACCCGCGCCCTCCGCGCCGACGGCACACCCGTCCCCCTCGGCGGGGCACGGCTGCGCGCCCTGCTCACCGTGCTCGCCCTGAGTCCGGGGCGTACGGTTCCGGCCGGGGTGCTCGTAGACGAGGTGTGGGACGGTGACCCGCCCGCCGACGCCCCTGGCGCCCTGCAGGCACTGGTGGGCCGGCTCCGGCGCGCGCTGGGCCGGGACGCGGTCGAATCGGCCGCGAACGGCTACCGCCTCGCCGCCGGCCCGGACGCCGTGGACCTGCACCGCTTCGAGCGGCTCGCCGGCGAGGGCGCCCGGGCGCTCCGGGAGGGTGACGCGGCGAAGGCCGCCACGGTCCTCGACGACGCGCTCGCCCTGTGGCGCGGGCCCGCCCTCGTCGATCTGCCGGACCGCGCCGTGGCGGCGGCCCGCTGGGAGGCCAGGCGCCTGGACGTCCGCAGGACCAGGGCCGAGGCCGTTCTCGCGCGGGGCCGCGCCGATGACGCCCTGCCCGAACTGGCCGGTCTCTGCGCCGACCACCCACTGGACGAAACCCTGCAGGCCCTCCGGATCCGGGCGCTGCGGGACGCCGGACGCACCGCGCAGGCGCTCGCGGCGTACGACGAGGTGCGCACCCTGCTCGCCGACCGGCTCGGAACCGACCCGGGCCCCGCACTGCGCACCCTCTACGAAGGGCTGCTGCACCAGGACCCGCCCGCCCCGGCCGCCGTACCCGCGCCCCTGTCCGTACGGCCGGGCAATCTGCGGGCCAGGCTCACGAGCTTCGTAGGACGTGAGTCGGACATCGCGGACCTGCGCGAGGACCTGACCCGGGCCCGGCTGATCACCCTCCTGGGCCCCGGCGGCGCGGGCAAGACCAGGCTGTCCCAGGAGGCCGCCGAGACGGTCGCCGCCTCCTGGCCGGACGGCGTGTGGCTGGCGGAACTCGCCCCGGTCGACGATCCGGAGGCGGTCCCCGAGGCCGTACTCAGCGCCCTCGGCGCCCGCGAGACCGTGCTGCGGGGCGCCGGTGCCGAAAGTCTCCGCGCCGTCGAGCGGGGCTCCGGGACCGGGGCGGGGAGCGCGACCGCCCACCTCACCGAGCACTGCTCCCAGCGGAAGATGCTCCTGTTGCTCGACAACTGCGAGCATGTGATCGGGGCGGCGGCCCGGCTCGCCGACCACCTCCTCGCCCGCTGCCCCGGCCTCACCGTCCTGGCGACGAGCCGCGAGCCCCTCGGCGTCCCCGGCGAACTGGTGCGCCCTGTGGGCCCGTTGCCCGACCCCATGGCCCTGCGCCTGCTCGCCGACCGCGGCGCCGCCGCCAGACCCGGCTTCCGGACCGACGCCGACCCTGAGACGGCGGCGGCCTGCGCCGAGATCTGCCACCGCCTCGACGGGCTCCCGCTCGCTGTGGAACTGGCAGCGGCCCGGCTGCGGATGCTCGGCCCACGCCAGATCGCCGACCGTCTCGACGACCGCTTCCGCCTGCTGGCCAGCGGCAGCCGCACCGTACTGCCGCGCCAGCAGACCCTGCGCGCGGTCGTCGACTGGTCGTGGGACCTCCTCGACGACGGCGAACGCGTCGTGCTGCGACGGCTGTCCGTGTTCGCCGGGGGCTGCGACATCACCGCCGCGGAGGAAGTCTGCTCCCTGCCGGGAGCGGATTCCGGCGACGCCCGCGACGTGGCGTTCGTCCTCGGCTCCCTGGTCGACAAGTCCCTGGTCGTGGCCGCCCCCGGCGACGACGGAGACATGCGCTACCGGCTCCTGGAGACCGTCGCCGAGTACGCCGCGGAACGCCTCGACGCGTCGGGGGAGCGGGCTGCCGCCGAACGCCACCACCTCGTCCACTACCGGGAGCTCGTCCGCGCGACCGACCCCGAGCTCCGCGGCGCGGGACAGCGGGCCGCGCTCGCGCTGTTCCAGCGTGAGTACGAGAACGTGCGCACCGCGCTGCGGCGCGCCGTCGCCGCGCAGGACGAGCACGAGGCGCTCTGCCTCGTCCACTGCCTCTTCTGGTACTGGCAGATGCGTGATCTGCGGAGCGAGGCGCGCCTCTGGGCGGACGCGGTCGCCTCCCTCGGCCCCGATCCGTTCGCCGAACCCGGAGAGCCCGCGCCCTCATTGGCCGAACGCTGCACCGACCGCCCGCCGCCGATGGAGCCGGAGCAGCTCCAGGAGGCCCGGCGTGGGGCGCGGCTGGTGCAGCTGGCCAACCTGGACCACGAGACCGACGAGTGGACCGCGGGCGCCGGCCTGGAACGCCTGCGGGCGATCGCCCGGACCTACCGTCCGGGCCAGCCGCAGACCTGTCGCATACCGGGGTCGATGTGGATGTTCGCCGTCCTGTTCACCGGGGACCACACCCAGTTCCGTGCGCTCCTGGACGGGACGGTGCGCACCTGCCGGGAGCTCGGTGACGAGTGGGAGCTCGCGGCCGCCCTCCAGATGCGGGCCAACGCGCTGGCGAACCGTCCCGACTGGGCGGGCGAGGCCGGGCGTGACGCCGACGAGAGCCTGGACATCTTCATGCGCCTGGGGGACGCCTGGGGCGCCGCGGAGGCGCTCGCCTGCAGGGGCGAGGCCAACGAACGCAACGGTGACAGCGCGGCCGCCGCCGAGGACTTCCGGGCCGGCGTCGCCTACGCCGAACAGCTCGGAGCCCACGCCCAGGTGGCGGTGCTGCGTGCCAGATACGCCTGCGCGCTCTGCGACACGGGCCGCGAGGAGGAGGGGGAGCGCATCCTGCGCGAAGTGCTCGCCGACAGTGGCCGGCCCGGCTCCGAGGCCAGGCCCTGGGCCCGGCTGTACCTCGCGCTCTGGCTGGGAAGGACCGGCCGTATCGCTGAGGCACGTGAGCACCTGGACGTACTGCGCGAGGTGTTCGCGTCCGAGAACGTGCCGTTCTTCGAGGGGTTCATCCTGGGCTTCCAGGCCTGGCTGGACAATCTGGAGGGGCTCTACGACGCCGCTCTGCCCCGGGCCGTCCGTGCACTGGAGCGGTCCCGGGACACCATGGTGGTGATGGTGGCGCCCCATATGACCGCCATCCACCTGGTCGCCGTCGCATGGGCGCTGGCAGGGCCCGGTGGCGAGCGGCGCGGCGCGGACGCGGCACGGCTGCTCGGCCTGCACGCGGCGCTGCTCCCGGAGAGATACGTCCCCACGGCGACGGAGCGCCGGGACCGGGCCCGCGCCGAGGAGACCGCCCGCGCCTGCCTGGCGGACGCCGAGGCGTACGAGACGGCGTACGCCGAGGGCGGCGGCCTCACCGTGGAGGATGCCACCGCCCTGGTGCACGCGTACCTGGACGAGTAGGAGTCAGGTCTTCTTGCGGAACCTGGACACCGCGAGCGGAGCCATCACCGCGGTGATGAGCACGGTCCAGCCGAGCGTCAACCAGACCGAGTGGCCGAGCGGGCCGGCCATCATCAGCCCACGGGCGGCGTCGGCCAGGTTGGACAGCGGGTTGTAGTCGGTGAACGTCTGAAGCCAGCCGGGCATCGTCCGGGTCGGGACGAGGATGGAGGAGCCGAACTGGAGCGGCATCATCACGATCATCCCCATCCCCTGGACCGACTGGGCCGTCTTCATGCTCAGTCCGAGCAGGATGAAGATCCACATGATGGCGGTGCCGAACGCGGCCGCCAGGGCGATCGCTCCGATGAGTCCGAGCACCGAGCCCTGGAGTTCCATGCCGAGCGCGAAGCCCATGGCGAGCAGGATCAGCGTGGCGACCATCATGCGGCCGAGCTCGACCACGATCTTGGCGATGAGCACCGAGGAGCGGGCGATCGGCATCGTGCGGAACCGGTCCATGACCCCCTTGCGGAAGTCGTCGTTGACACCGCTTCCGACAGCCATGGCGATGTTCATGCCCATCATCGCCATCAGGCCGGGGATCAGGTAGTTCAGGTACTCCTGTCGTCCGCCGCCCATGGAGCCGCCGATGGAGCCGCCGAAGACGTACACGAACAACAGCACGAAGACGACCGGCATCAGGAGCGCGTCGAACATCGACTCCGGATCCTTCTTGATCTGCAGCAGATTGCGCCGCACCAGCGCCCCGATGTGGCGCAGGTTGTTCCGCAGCCCGATCCGGCCCTCGTCGTGGAGCTTCCCGGCCGGGGCGGCCGAGGCCGCGTCGGTGGGGGTGGGCGTCAGAGTCGTCGTGCTCATGTCGCGACCTTCTGGGGGCTCGTGTCGGTGGCGGTGGCCTTGTCACCGGTGATGGCGAGGAACACCTCGTCCAGGCTGGGCAGCGCGGTTGCCACATGGGCGAGCGGGAAGCCCCGGGTGCCGAGCAGCCCGATGACGGCGGTCAGCTGCTCGTCGCTGAGGATCGGTACGTACAGCAGTCCCTCGTCGGGGACGGCCTGTGCGCCCGCGACCCCGTCGAGTCCGGCCTCCCTGAGGGCCTGCGCCATGTCGGCGAGCTGCCCCGGGTCCGACGGCCGGATCTGCAGGGTGCGGCCGCCGACCTTGGCCTTGAGCTCGTCGACGCCGCCCCGGGCGATGATCTTCCCCTGGTCGATGACGGTGAGCTCACTCGCGAGCTGTTCGGCCTCTTCCATGTACTGGGTGGTGAGCAGCACGGTCGCCCCCTCCGCGACCATGCGCCTCACCTCTTCCCAGACCTCGTTGCGGGTACGGGGGTCGAGTCCCGTGGTCGGCTCGTCCAGGTAGAGCACGGCCGGGCTGCCGATCATGGATGCGGCCAGGTCGAGCCGCCGGCGCATACCGCCGGAGTAGTCCATCGCGGGCCGGTTGGCCGCCTCCGTGAGCGAGAAGCGCTCCAGCAGCTCGTCGGCACGTGAGCGCGCGGTCTTCCTGGACAGGTCGAGCAGCCGCCCGATCATGTAGAGGTTCTCCCAGCCGGACAGCTTCTCGTCCACCGAGGCGTACTGCCCGGTCAGGCCTATGGTGCGGCGGAGCTGCCGGGGCTGCTTCACCACGTCGTAGCCGGCGACGAGGGCATGTCCCGCGTCCGGCACGATCAGGGTGGACAAACAGCGTACGAGGGTGGTCTTTCCGGCGCCGTTTGGACCGAGTACGCCGAGGACGGTGCCCTCGCGCACATCGAGGTCCACGCCGTCGAGCGCCTTGGTCGAGCCGTAGTGCTTGACCAGCCCCCGCACCTCGACGGCGTTTCTGCCGCCCCTGAGGTTCTTGTCGTTTCGCGTCATGGAACCCATCGGACCAGCGCTCACCGACAAGTCACCGACATGTCGCCGACAGCGGACCGACAGCCGGGCGACGGGCGGTTCCAACCGTCCCGGAAACGGGCGACAGCCCGCCGATGGGGGAAGTCGGCGGGCTGTCGGTGGTGCGGCAGTGGTCGGATGGGTGTCAGTGGAAGGTGTGCTCCGCCGCCGGGAACGTGCCGCCGACGACCTCTTCGGCGTACTCCTTGGCGGCGTCGGCGAGCACCTGACGCATGTTCGCGTACTGCTTGGTGAAGCGCGGCACCTTGCCGCCGGTCAGCCCGACCATGTCGGTGTAGACCAGCACCTGGGCGTCCGTGTCGGGCCCTGCGCCGATGCCGACGGTCGGGATGTGCAGCATGCGGGTGACCTCGGCGGCCAGTTCGGCCGGGACGAGCTCCAGGACGACGGCGAACGCGCCCGCGTCCTGCACCGCCTTCGCGTCGCGCAGCAGCTGCTGGGCGGCTTCCTCGCCACGACCCTGCACCCGGTAGCCCATGGCGTTGACGGACTGTGGGGTCAGGCCGATGTGGCCCATGACGGGGATCCCGGCCTCGACCAGCAGCCGGATCTGCTCGTGGGAGCGCTCGCCGCCCTCCAGCTTGACCGCGCCGACGCCGGCGTCCTTGATCAGCCGGGTGGCGTTGCGCAGTGCCTGGACCGGGCCCTCCTGGTACGCCCCGAAGGGCAGGTCGGCCACGATGAGGGCGCGCTTGGTGCCCCGCACGACGGCGGCCGAGAGGATGGCCATCTCGTCCATGGTGACGGGCACGGTGGTCTCGTAGCCGAGGTGACAGTTGCCCATGGAGTCGCCGACGAGCATGACCGGGATTCCGGCCTCGTCGAAGACGGACGCGGTCATCGCGTCGTATGCGGTGAGCATGGGCCACTTCTCGCCCCGCTCACTGGCGGCGGCGATGTCGTGGACGCTGATGCGGCGGGTGCTCTTCCCTCCGTACAGGGCCTTACCGGCACCGGGAGTGGGACCCGCGGGGGGTGTGGCGGAATTCTGCGCAGCCTGAAGCGACATGGCCAACGGCTCCTTCGTCATCTCGAGGCACCCTGACGGCGTCCCCGGATCCCTCCCATGGTTGCATCCCGGAACCGGTCCCGGGAAGTGGGCCCACCGCACCCGGTGAACGGTGCGCGGCAGCCGGTGAGGACAGGACGGCGGACCCGCCCGGCCAGGGCCAGGAACCGTGCCGCGTCCGCCCCCGCAACGCGGCCGTGGAGCGGGCGATCCTGGACGCCGTCGTGGAGCCGCTGGCGACGGGGGAGACCCTGGACGGCCTGCACCGTCGTCCACCGCCCCCCGACGCGCCGCTGCCGGAGGACATCGCCGTGCGCATCATCCGGATGTTCCTCCAGGGCCTCGCGCCGCTCTCACTGGATGCGCAGGTCACAGCCGCGGAACCGACGGCCGCACCCGTGTGATCGTTGTGTCACAACCCGCACGTCCGCGGCCCCGGCCGGAACCCGCCGCACCGTATCGGTCGTCCCTATGGCAGTACGGCCGCCGTCGGCGGCAGGAACGGCGTCACCCATCGCCTAGGGTCGGGAGGCGCGGTGATGTGCAGGGCAAGCCAGTGAGGACGAGCGCAATGGTGCAGGCGTACAGGACGGACACCGAGACCACCGACGCGGGTCCGCGGCCGGACTCCCGATTCCGGGCCCTGCGTCACAGGCTGGCCTCCGACCGGGGCATCTGGCGGCGGGGCATCCTCCTGGCGCTCTGCTCGGTCCTCCTGACCGTCGTGATGGTCTTCCACTCGGACATCCCCAACGCCATCGGCAACACGGGCAGCCTCATCGAGACGTTCCTGCCCTGGTTCGGTCTTTTCGTGCCGGTGCTGCTGCTCCTCGGCCTGGTCCGGCGCTCCGCGACGGCGCTGATCGCCCTCGTCCTGCCCTTCGCTGTGTGGCTCAACCTCTTCGGCGGCCTGCTGTTCGCCGACAAGTCGGGCACCGGCGGCAACCTCACCGTCGCCACGCACAACGTCAACGCGGGCAACCCCGACCCGGCCGGCACCGCCCAGCAGGTCGCCGGTTCCGGCGCGGACATCGTGGCCCTGCAGGAGCTTCCGAGCGGCAAGGTGGAGGCGTACGAGGACGCGCTCGCCGACCGCTATCCGCACCACTCCGTCCAGGGCACCGTCGGACTGTGGAGCAAGTACCCGGTGACGGACTCCACGCCGGTCGACATCAAACTGGGCTGGACCCGTGCGATGCGCGCCACGGTCACGACCCCCGAGGGCCCGGTCAAGGTGTACGTCGCCCACCTCCCCTCCGTACGGGTCAAGCTGAACGCGGGCTTCACCGCCAACCAGCGGGACGACAGCGCGGACGCGCTGGGCGAGGCCATCGCCGACGAAACGCTGGCGCGGGTGGTCCTGCTCGGAGACCTGAACGGCACGATGAACGACCGCTCGCTGAACGCGGTCACCGCCCAGATGCGTTCCACCCAGGGCGCGGCGGGCGACGGCTTCGGCTTCAGCTGGCCGGCGTCCCTCCCGATGGCGCGGATCGACCAGATCATGGTGCGAGGCGTCGAGCCCCTCGCCTCCTGGACCCTCCCCGCCACGGACAGCGACCACCTCCCGATCGCGGCCCGCGTGCAGTGGTGAGCGCCGCCGCTCCGGCACTTGGTACGCTCCCACCCATGTCCAGCCCCGAGTCCGACAGACTCAGGCCGCCGGTTCGCCGGTGGCCGGTCCCTGACGCCGAACGCCCCTGACCCAGCGGTCACCCGGCTCCCCCCGTCACACCGTCGACCACCGCCGGATCTTCCGTGGCGGTGTGGGCCGACTCTCATGTCCCGTGCGTACACCGGACATTCCACCGCGTCGCCGTCCTCGCGCTCCCGCGCGTGACGACGGGCGCGGCCCGCATCCCCCTGCACGCCGCTCGTTCCTCCGACGGTTCCGTACAAGGGGCTCTTCCTCATGCCATTCGCTGTCTACGTGCTCGGACTCGCGGTCTTCGCCCAGGGCACATCGGAATTCATGCTGTCCGGCCTGCTCTCGGGCATCGCCGGTGACCTGCACGTCTCACTGGGTGCCGCCGGGCTGCTGACCTCGGCCTTCGCGGTCGGGATGGTGGTCGGTGCGCCGCTCACCGCTCTGGCCGGCCGCACTTGGCCCCGGCGCCGGGCGCTGCTGTTCTTCCTCGGCGTCTTCGTCGCCGTCCATGTCGTCGGCGCCCTGACCTCCAGTTACGGGGTGCTGCTCGCCACCCGGGTCGTGGGGGCACTGGCCAATGCCGGTTTCTGGGCGGTGGCGCTGGTCACCGCGCTGGCCTTGGTAGGCCCGCACCAGCGGGCGCGGGCCACCGCCGTGGTCGTCGGCGGGGTCACCGTCGCGTGTGTGGTGGGCGTTCCGGCGGGTGCGGCGCTCGGTGAGCTGTACGGCTGGCGCTCGGCGTTCTGGGCCGTGGCCCTCGTCTCCGTACCGGCCGCGGTCGCGTTGCTGGTGGCCGTGCCGGGCGGCCGGCCCGACGACGCGCCGCAGGTGAGCGCGAAAAGTGAGCTGCGTGCACTGGCCCGGCCCCGGCTGCTGCTGACGCTCCTGGTCATGGCGCTCGTGCAGGGGGCGACCTTCTGTACGTTCTCCTACCTGGAACCGCTGGTCACCCGGGTCACCGGCTTCGGCGCGGGCTGGGTGCCCGTGGTGCTCGCGCTGTTCGGCGTCGGCTCGTTCGCGGGCGTCGCCCTGGCCGGACGCCTGGCCGACGCCCGCCCGGACGCGATCATCGGGCTGGGCATGACCGCGCTGGCCGTCGGCTGGGCCGCACTGGCCCTGACCGCCGCCCACCCGGTTGCGGCCCTCGTACTCGTCCTGCTCCAGGGGGCACTCGCCTTCGGTACGGGTACGACACTGATCACCCGGGTCTTCCACCTGGCTCCGGACGCCCCCACGATGGCGGGCTCCTTCGCCACGGCTGCCTTCAACGTGGGCGCCGCGGCCGGCCCCTGGCTGGGCGGCCTGGTCCTCGGCGCAGGCTTCGGCTTCCGCGCGCCGGTCTGGGTGAGCGCCCTGCTGATGTGCCTGGCTCTCACGGGGGCGGGGGCGCTCTCGGCCTTCTCAGGCGCGGCTGGAAAGCCCCGCGCCGCGGAGGCGGGCGGGTTCACCGAGTGACGTCCACATCACACCCCGCCGCAACGGCATGTTCACGTCCGGGCATAAAACGTCTGAGAGACTTTGTTCCGACGGGGTACATAACCCGTCCCGGCAACGAAGCCGACGCTCCCGCACATACCTCGCTGTCGCCCGGCCCCTCCAGGGTCCCGGGCGGCCCCCTGCCCGAAAGGTCTTTTCCATGCCCCTGGCCCTGCTCGCCCTCGCTGTGAGCGCCTTCGGCATCGGCACCACCGAGTTCGTGATGATGGGGCTGCTGCCCAACGTCGCGGACGATCTGGGAACGTCCGTACCCACCGCCGGTTACCTCGTCTCGGCGTACGCGATCGGCGTCGTCCTCGGTGCCCCGCTGCTCACCGGTCTCGGCTCCAGGATCCCGCGCAAGCGGATGCTCCTGCTGCTGATGGCCGTGTTCACCGTCGGCAACCTCGCTTCCGCCTTCGCCCCCGACTTCGGCTGGCTGATGGCCGGCCGCTTCCTGGCCGGGCTCCCGCACGGGGCCTTCTTCGGGGTCGGCGCGGTCGTCGCCGCGCGCCTCGTGCCGGACGGGCGCCAGGCCCGTGCCGTCGCCACGATGTTCCTCGGTCTGACCGTGGCCAACATCGTCGGCGTCCCCGCGGCCACGCTGCTGGGGCAACACCTCGGCTGGCGCGCCACGTTCATGGTGGTCGCGGTGATCGGTCTGGTCGCGATGGCCGCGCTCGCCCGCCTCGTACCGCAGATTCCCGTCGCGGCGCACCAGGGCGTACGCCGTGAACTGAGCGCGCTCGGCAACCGGCAGGTCGTCCTCGGCCTGCTCACCGCCGTCCTCGGCTTCGCGGGTGTCTTCGCCGTCTACTCCTACCTCTCGTCCATGACGACCGAGGCGATGGGCTTCGGCGAGTCCTCGGTGACGCTCGTCCTCGCGCTCTTCGGCATCGGGATGACCCTCGGCGCGCTGGCGGCGGGACCGCTGACCGACCGGGCGCTGCGTCCCACCCTCTACGGCGCGCTGGCGGCCCTGGCAGTCGTCCTCGTCGTCTTCCCCTTCACGGTGCATGTGCAGTGGGCGGCGCTGGTCATGGTGGTGCTGCTCGGCGGCGTCGGCTTCATGACGACCACGCCGCTGCAGATGCTCGTGATGAACAAGGCGAAGGACGCCCCCACGCTCGCGTCCGCCTCCAACCACTCCGCCTTCAACCTCGCCAACGCGGGTGGGGCCTGGCTCGGCGGGGTCGCCATCACGGCAGGCTGGGGCTGGACGTCCCCGGCCCTGGTCGGTGCGGTGCTGGCCGCGGCCGGACTCGCCGTGGCGGTCACGGCGGGTGTGCTGGACCGGACGCCGGGTACCTCCCGCATCGTGGCGTCCGGGGTGGCGGTCCGCGACGAGCGGAAGGTCGACGTGCACTGACGGACGCGGTACCGGCTGACGCCCCACACCGTCGCCGACCCGGTACGCCTCTGCGCGGTGAAGCCGCCCGTACCGGTCCTCGGCGGCGCCACCGGCACGCCTGCCCAGGACAGAGCCGGTCCGCGACCGTGGTCGCGGACCGGCTCCCGGTGTCCCGCGTCAGCTCAACTCGCGCCAGTGGTTCGTGATCGGCAGCCTGCGGTCCTTGCCGAAGCCCTTCGGCGAGATCTTCGTGCCCGGCGGGTACTGCCGCCGCTTGTACTCCGCCGTGTCCACCATCCGCAGCGTCCTCGTCACCAGGGCTTCGTCGAACCCGGCCGCCACGATCGCGTCCCGGCCCTGGTCCCGGTCGACGTACAGCTCCAGGATGCGGTCCAGCACGTCGTAGTCCGGCAGTGAGTCCGTGTCCACCTGGCCCGGGCGCAGTTCGGCGCTCGGAGGCTTGGTGATGGACGCCTCCGGGACGGGCGGGGTCTGACCCCGCTCCTCGGCGGCGCGGTTGCGCCACTTCGCGAGGCGGAAGACCGAGGTCTTGTACACGTCCTTGATCGGCCCGTACGCGCCGACGGAGTCCCCGTAGAGCGTGGAATAGCCCACCGCCAGCTCGGACTTGTTGCCCGGCGCCAGCACGATCTGGCCCTCCTGGTTGGAGACGGCCATCAGCATCGTGCCGCGCAGCCGCGACTGGAGGTTCTCCTCGGCCAGCCCGGTGAGTTCCAGCGACCCCACGTACGCGTCGAACATCGGCTCGATCGGTACGGTGCGGAAGTTCAGCCCCGTACGCCGGGCCAGCTCGGCCGCGTCGTCCTTGGAGTGGTCCGAGGAGTACTTCGACGGCATCGAGATGCCGTACACGTGCTGAGCCCCCAGCGCGTCGCAGGCGATCGCCGCGACGAGTGCCGAGTCGATGCCGCCGGAGAGCCCGATCAGGACGCTCGTGAATCCGTTCTTCGCGGCGTACGCGCGCAGGCCCACGACCAGCGCCGAGTACAGCTCCTCGTCGTCGTCGAGCCGCTCCGCGTACCCTCCGGCGTACTCCGGCTCGTAGGCGGGGAGCGGGGCCTCGCTCAGGACTACGTGGTCGATCCGCAGCCCGTCGTTGACGATCCCGGACGGCGCCTCGGCCGCGGCGGCCGGCAGGTCCAGGTCGAGGATCACGCTGCCCTCGGCGAACTGGGGTGCGCGGGCGATGACCTCGCCGTCCTTGTCGACCACGATCGAGTCCCCGTCGAAGACCAACTCGTCCTGTCCGCCGATCATCGCCAGATACGCGGTCGTGCAGCCGGCCTCCTGGGCGCGCTTGCGGACCAGCTCCAGCCGGGTGTCGTCCTTGTCCCGCTCGTACGGGGAGGCGTTGATCGACAGCAGCAGTCCGGCCCCCGCGGCTCGTGCGGCCGGGACGCGGCCGCCGTCCTGCCACAGGTCCTCGCAGATCGCGAGCGCCACATCGATGCCGTGCACCCGCACGACGGGCATCGAGTCGCCCGGCACGAAGTACCGGAACTCGTCGAAGACGCCGTAGTTGGGCAGGTGGTGCTTGGCGAAGTTCAGCGCGACCTGCCCGCGGTGCAGTACCGCGGCCGCGTTACGCGGGGATCCCGCGGGCTGTCCGTAACGTGCCGCGGCATGCTCGGAGCGGTCGAGATGACCGACGACGACCGGTAGCTCCCCGAAGCCCTCGTCGGCGAGGCGGGCGGCGAGCGCGCGCAGCGTGGTCCGCGAGGCCTCGACGAAGGACGAGCGCAGGGCCAGGTCCTCGACGGGATACCCGGTCAGCGCCATCTCCGGGAACGCCACCAGGTGGGCACCCTGCTCCGCGGCGTGCCGGGTCCAATGGACGATCGAGTCGGAGTTGCCGGCCAGGTCACCGACCGTCGCGTCGATCTGATTGAGTGCGAGACGTAGTTGAGGCACCCGGCCAGTCTAATCGTCTGACTGACGCGATGTCCTGGCGCGCTTCCGTCCGGAAGCGGTGGACCGCCCCCGGGCGGAGTCGAGGGACGTGCCCCGGCGACTGCGCGGGGGCACGCCCTTGGCGGGTCAGGCGCGCGAGTAGACCTTCTCGGCCCAGCCGGCGACCTGCTCGTCCGAGAGGTGCAGTGCCAGATCGGCCTCGCTGATCATGCCGATCAGCTTCTTGTCCTCGACGACCGGGAGCCGGCGGATCCGGTGGCTCTGCATCTCCTCCAGCACCGCGTCGACATCAGCCGTCGACTCGATCCAGCGCGGAGTGCCGTCGCAGAGCTCGCCCGCCGTCACCCTCGACGGATCCTGCCCCTCCGCCACGCACTTGAGCACGATGTCGCGGTCGGTGATGATCCCGACCATCCGGTCCTGCTCACCGTGGGCGGAGACGGGGAGCGCCCCCACCTTGTGGTCCCGCATCATCTGAGCGGCGCGGTCGAGCGTTTCGTGGGCGGGGACCCAGTGGGCCCCGGTGTGCATGATGTCCTTGGCCGTGGTCATAAGGTTGCCTCCTGCGTGCCGGTGCACACTGCTGTACGGCCCCGAGTCCTTCCATCGTCGGTGGCCCGCCCGGCGCACGCGAGTGCTGTCACCCGTTCGGGCGTACGCCGGGGCGGTCCGGCGCTCAGGTACGGGGCGTGACCCCCCGTGCCGCGAGCATGTCCGCCATCAGGTCCAGCTCGGACTGCTGGGCCGCGACCATGCCCATGGCCAGGCGCTTCTCCACGGGCACGGTGCACTGCTCCGCGCAGCCGCGTGCCATCGCGACGCCGCCCTCGTGGTGGTCGGTCATCAGCTGCAGGAAGAGGATCTCGGCCTCCTTGCCGTCGGCCTCACCCAGCCGTTCCAGCTCGGTCCTGGTCGCCATGCCGGGCATGAGGGCCCCGTCGTGATCCTTGCCCTCCTTGCCCTCCGTGCCGTGCATCGCGTGGCCGCTGTGGGCGTCCGCCATCCACGCCATCGGGCCCTGCCCTTCGGGCGCCGTCTTCGGCAGTTCCCACAGATCCAGCCAGCCGAGCAGCATGCCCCGCTGGTTGGCCTGCGTGTTGGCGATGTCGTACGCGAGCCGCCGTACGTCCTCGTCCTCGGTCGCGTCCCGCACGAGGAACGACATCTCCACGGCCTGCTGGTGGTGGACGGCCATGTCCCGCGCGAAGCCCGCGTCCGCCGACTCGGCCGAAGGCGCGCGGGTGCCGGACGCGGCCCCCTCGTCGCGCGCGGCGGCGACCGTCGCCGCACCGGCGAACAGCAGGGCCAGGGCCACGGCGGAGCCCGTCACCCACCGTGTACGCCGGGTGAGCACGGGGCTCACCCGGCGACCCCGCCGGTGCAGGGCGCGCCCGGCTCGGGTGTCTGCGCGCCCTGGACGTACCGCGCGAAGAACCGGGCCACCCGCGGGTCGTCCGCACCGTGCACGGTGACCTGCTTGCCCCAGGCGCTCAGCATGATCGCCCCGGCCTGGCCCTCGTACGGGGACATCAGGGAGTACGAGGTGTTCCTGACCCGTGACGAGAGCGCTTCGACATCGGAGCCGGACGCCTCGCTGTTGTACGTCACCCAGACCGCGCCGTGCTCCAGGGAGTGCACGGCGTTGACGTCCGGCACGGCCTTTTCGTATACGACGCCGTCGCAGTTCAGCCACGCCGGATTGTGGTTCCCGCCGACGGGAGGCCGCGTGGGGTACGTCACGTCGGTCGTGACGTGCTTGCGGGGCAGCAGCTTCGCGTCCCACGTCTTCTCGTCCGCGATCGGCTCGGCGGCGAGCCTCTTCCTCTCCTGCTCGGTCTGCTTCGAGTCCTGCGCCTGGCTGTCCTCGGTCCTCTCCATCGCCTCGGACTTCTCCAGGAGCATGTACGAGCCGAAACCCACCAGGCCGGCGACCACGACGACGCTCAGACCTATGGCGACGACCCGGTTGCGGCGGTCGCGCGCCCGGTCTGCATCGCGCATCGGTTCTGTGCGGGTCCTGCGGTCGAAGCTCATGACGTCGGGTCCTTCTGCCAAGGGGTCGGGAGGGACGGGAACGAGCGGAACACCTGGGCGCGGAGGGCCGTGGCCGAGCGGCCGCGCCCTTGCACACCATGGGGCCCGAGCGTAGTGGGTGGCCGCGTGCTCTCTCTCACACCACGTGCGTAATCTGGGTGAAATCCCGGGTCGTGATACTGAGGTGTCTCCCCTACCCCGGGCGGTGATGCACGGACCGTCTGAACTGCAAGGATGTGGCTATGGACAAGCAGCAGGAATTCGTCCTCAGGACCCTTGAGGAGCGCGACATCCGCTTCGTACGGCTGTGGTTCACCGATGTTCTCGGTTACCTCAAGTCCGTCGCTGTGGCCCCGGCCGAGCTCGAACAGGCCTTTGACGAGGGCATCGGTTTCGACGGCTCCGCGATCGAGGGCTTCGCCCGTGTATACGAATCGGACATGATCGCCAAGCCGGACCCCGGCACGTTCCAGATCCTTCCGTGGCGCGCGGAGGCCCCGGGCACGGCGCGGATGTTCTGCGACATCCTGATGCCGGACGGCTCGCCCTCCTTCGCGGACCCGCGCTTCGTGCTCAAGCGCATCCTCGCGAAGACCTCCGACCTCGGCTTCACCTTCTACACCCACCCGGAGATCGAGTTCTTCCTGCTGAAGAACAAGCCGGTCGACGGCAGCCGCCCCACCCCGGCCGACAGCTCCGGCTACTTCGACCACACCCCGCAGAACGTCGGCATGGACTTCCGCCGCCAGGCGATCACCATGCTCGAATCGATGGGCATCTCCGTCGAGTTCAGCCACCACGAGGGCGCCCCCGGCCAGCAGGAGATCGACCTCCGCTACGCCGACGCGCTGTCCACCGCCGACAACATCATGACCTTCCGCCTGGTCATGAAGCAGGTCGCGCTGGAACAGGGCGTGCAGGCCACCTTCATGCCGAAGCCGTTCTCGGAGTACCCGGGCTCGGGCATGCACACCCACCTCTCCCTTTTCGAGGGCGACCGCAACGCCTTCTACGAGTCGGGCGCCGAGTACCAGCTGTCGAAGGTGGGCCGCTCCTTCATCGCGGGCCTGCTCAAGCACGCAGCGGAGATCTCGGCCGTCACGAACCAGTGGGTCAACTCGTACAAGCGCATCTGGGGCGGCTCCAGCCGCTCCGCGGGCGCCGGCGGCGAGGCCCCCTCGTACATCTGCTGGGGCCACAACAACCGATCCGCGCTGATCCGCGTCCCGATGTACAAGCCCGGCAAGACCGGCTCGGCCCGCGTCGAGGTCCGCTCCATCGACTCCGGCGCCAACCCCTACCTGACGTACGCGGTGCTGCTCGCCGCGGGCCTCAAGGGCATCGAGGAGGGCTACGAGCTCCCGGCCGGCGCCGACGACGACGTCTGGGCCCTCTCCGACTCGGAACGCCGCGCGATGGGCATCGAGCCGCTGCCGCAGAATCTGGGCGAGGCGATCTCGCTGATGGAGAAGAGCGAGCTGGTGGCGGAGACGCTCGGCGAGCACGTCTTCGACTTCTTCCTGCGCAACAAGAAGCAGGAGTGGGAGGAGTACCGCAGCGAGGTCACGGCCTTCGAGCTGAAGAACCTGCTGCCGGTGCTGTAGGCGCAGGTCAGGGGCTTATGCAGCACTAAGCGGGCGGGTCGCCCGGCCCATCAGAGGCGACCCGCCCGCAGTTGTGATCAGTCCTGGGCCGTCTGTGGGCCGTCAGGCCAGGACGGGCGCGATCCACGAGGCCCCCGAGCAACGTGATGGAGACGTCAGGCATCTCGATCAACAGCCCGGGGGCCTCGCTCGTCACGCTGCACGGCCCGTCACCCGATCGGTGGCCGACCCGAAGACCGAGGCCGGCCGCGCCGCTGACGTCCAACGGCGACGACATGACGAAACTCTGCGGCCACCCGGTCCGAAGAGTCTCCCTCTGACTCACCCGCGTCCCCTCGGAGGCGGGGTCGGGGCCGGCGCTTCCGTACGTCGTCGGAGCCCGGAGCCGTCTCAGTCGCCCTGGGAGGTCTGCGGGATGTCCTTTGCCGCATCGGGCGCGGGAGTCGCAGCACTGTGAACCCCCGTGCGGCGGCCGCCGATGGCCGGGGCCAGGAAGATCGCTACGGCGACGAAGGCCAGGACCACGATCATGGCCGAGCGCAGGCCGTAGTGGTCGCCCAGGAAGCCCAGGCCAGGGGGACCGACGAGGAAGGCGATGTAGCCGATCATCGCCACCAGGCTGACGCGGGCAGCCGAGTCCGGGCCGGAGTCGCCGGCAGCGGAAAGGGCGACGGGGAAGCCGAGGGAGGCGCCCAGGCCCCAGAAGAGCACTGCGGCGCCGGCGAGGACCGGGGAGTCGGCGAAGATGACGAGGGTGAGTCCAAGGGCGGCGGAGATCGCGCTGGCCCGGACGACGGGGGCGCGGCCGAAGCGGTCGATGAAGAAGCCGCCGCAGAAGCGGCCGATCGTCATGGCTGCGGCGAAGCCCGCGTAGACAGCCGATCCCAGGGCAGGGTCCACGCCGTGGCCGTCGACCATGAGCAGCGGCAGCCAGTCGTTGGCGGCGCCCTCGGCCAGGGCCATGGCGAGGATGATGCCGCCGATCAGCAGCAGGCGCCTGTCCTTCCGGACCGCGGCACGGGCCGGCGCGGTGCCGCCGTCCGTCGGCCGGGTCCCCTTGGTTCTGCCGACCGCGGAGGGGATGGCACGGAAGGCGTACACGAACATCCCGGCCGCGACGACGGCCACGGCGGCCAGATGCCACGCCACCGGGAACTCCACGGCGGTGCACAGGATGCCGACTCCGGCGCCCACGACGGTGCCCAGGCTGAAGAAGCCGTGCAGGGTGGGCAGAACCATCCGGCCGGTGATCTGCTCGACCTCCGCGCCGTCGATGTTGACCGCGACCTCTGCGCCTCCCATTCCCGCGCCGGAGAGGAACAGCCCGGCGGTGACGGCCGGGGCGCAGGACAGCATGGCCCCGCAGCCGATGACCGCCAGGCCGAGGATGACCAGGACGGTGCCCACGCCCATGACCGGCCGGGTGCCGAACCGGGCCACCAGTGCCCCGGAGCTGAGGATGCCGAGCATGGAGCCGACGGACAGCCCGAACAGGACGAGCCCCATCTGTGCGGTGGAAGCGCCCAGTTGGTCCCTGATGTCAGGCGTCCGCGTCACCCAGGAGGAGATCGACAAGCCGGGCACGAGGAAGAAGAGGAACAATGCCGCTCGGCGGCGACGGGTGGCCAGGTCCATCAGGTGTGTGACTTTCACGAGTACGGGGAGGGGCGGACGTCACCCGGGCTGAGTATGTACGAACGTACACTCTCGGTCGGACAGAGTGAAGCGGGCCAAGGTGAGCGACGGACGAACGGAAGATGCCCGTACGGCCGGTCGGCTCCGCCGCTCGACCCCGGGCGTGCGAGGGTTCGTACCGGGGCAGCGGTATCCGTACACCGAGGGCGGCCCACGCCCCACCGACGAGCCGAGGAGGACGGCGCATGACGACGCTGGCCGTGACCGGGCACATCGACCTGACCGAGAAGAGCGTTCCGCTCCTGCGGGCCGCGCTGCGTGAACTGCTGGCGCCGTACAGCGAGGACCTCACGGGGGTCTCGTGCATCGCTGCCGGAGCCGACTCGCTCTTCGCGGAGGAGGTCTCCGCGATGGGGGGCCGCCTCGTCGTCGTCATCCCGTCCCTGGACTACCGGAGCGAGGTGGTGAAGCCGGAGGACGGCCCGGTCTTCGACCACCTGCAGGAAACGGCCGTCGAGGTGCAGACCCTCCCGTACGAGACCGCCGACCGTGCCGCGTACGAGGCGGCCAACGGGGAGCTGTTGAAGCGTGCGGACCGGCTCGTCGCCGTGTGGGACGGTACGCCGCCGTCGGGGAACGGCGGCGGGACGGCCGACCTGGTCGCGGAGGCCCGACGAGCCGGCATGCCGGTGGACGTGGTCTGGCCGGACGGGGCCGCGCGACGCGGCTGAGTCACCTTCCGCCATCGAGCACGAGGCCGAGCGCGCCGGGAGGACGGCCGACGCGGTGAACGAGCCGCCTCACAGCTGCTTCGGGCCTCTCCGGGATCCGGGGGCCCCGGGCAGCGCGGGACATCTGTCGTATGTGGCGCGTCGCCTGTCTGCCGGCTGTCCTGATGCCGGGATCCAAGTCTCCAAACGCCGTGAGGAGTGGCCACAGGGCATCGGTGCGGCCGCTCGAAGATCCTCTCCCATGACGCGTGCCGGCCGGAGGGAGTTGGAGGCTTCCGGTAATGTGACGCGTCCCGAGACCGGGACCGACCCAGGAGGTGAGACCCATTACCGCTTCAGCAGGCTGGGCGCTCACCCCTCGCCGTCGCGTGGCCCACCGGGCCTGAGCGACCGCGGAGCGCCCATCGGTTCACCCGAAAGGCTCCGCCCCGTGCAGGAATTCGCCCCATCGCTCACCCTCTCCTCTCTCGTCACCACGCTCCGTGCCGCCGGCTGTGTCTTCGCCGAGGACGAGGCGGAACTCCTCCTCTCCGCGGCGGCGGCCGACCCCGCCGGACTCGCCGTCATGCTGGAACGCCGGGTAGCCGGTCTGCCGCTCGAGCACGTGCTCGGCCGGGCCGAGTTCTGCGGACTGCGGATCTCCGTGAGCCCCGGGGTGTTCGTTCCCCGGCGGCGTACCGAATTCCTCGTCGCGCAGGCTGCGGCACTCGCACCGGCCCCGGCGGTCGTGGTCGACCTCTGCTGCGGTTCCGGGGCGCTGGGTACGGCGCTTGCCTCGTCGCTGGACGGCGTCGAACTCCACGCCGCCGACATCGAACCCACCGCTGTGCGCTGTGCCCGGCGCAACGTGGGCGCACTCGGTACGGTCTACGAGGGTGACCTCTTCGCGCCCCTGCCCCGTTCGTTGCGCGGGCGGGTCGACGTCCTGCTCGCCAATGTGCCGTACGTACCGACCGAAGACATCGAGCTGCTGCCCGCCGAGGCGCGCGTGTACGAGCCGCGCGTCGCGCTCGACGGAGGCGGCGACGGGCTCGACGTGATGCGGCGCGTCGTCGCCGAGGCCACCGACTGGCTGGCCCCGGGTGGCAGCCTGCTGGTCGAGACGAGCGAACGGCAGGCCGCGCGTGCCGAGGAGGCGGTGGGGAGCAGTGGGCTCGTCGCGCGTGTGGTCGTCTCCGAGGAGCTGTACGCCACCGTCGTCATCGGGACCAGGCCCCGGTAGCCGGGGAGGGGCGCGTCCGGCTCAGGCGAAGCGCCAGCGCGTCTGACCGTACGGGTCGCCCTTGGCGAAGCCGAAGGCCGTGCGGGGGGTCACCGCGAAGACCTCCGCACGGCCGCCCGCGCCGTTGGAGAACAATCCGTCCGTGACGCCGAAGTGCCACTCGGCGCCGTACTTCGCCTCCCAGGCCTCGGCCAGCGCGACAAGCCGCCGTTCGTCCGTCACCCTGGCGGCCCGGCCCTCCACCACCACGTCGAACCCCTCGCGCAGCGTGTTGGCGCCGGTGGTCAGGACGACCTCCGGGTTGGCCGCCAGATTGCGGGCCTTGCGTTCCGAGGGGCCCGTGCAGAAGTGCAGCGCGCCGTCCGCATAGAGGCCGATCAGCGGGGTGACGTGCGGGCGGCCGTCGGGGCGGACCGTGGACAGCCAGTACAGCTCGGCCCCCTCCAGCAGCGCGACCGCCTCCGCCCACGGGCGGGCGGTGGCGTCCTCGCCGCTGTAGTGCGGGTCCAGCGAGGTCTCGGGAACTGCGGTTTCCTTGGTGGGCATGGCGAACCTCCAGTGGCGGCAGCGCGGCTTTTCGTGGCCGTTCTCGATCGTCCTCGTGAAGTACGGACTCCGCCCCCGCACCCCATCCATCGGTGCGGGGCGGGGCCCTTCGTCCGGATCAGGCCTGATCCGGACGAAAGGCCTTAGGCTCGAAAGGCGGATATGTGTGATCGGCAGGCAGGAGACGCAGGATGACGACGGTGCCGGGACGCAGAAGCAGTACGTTCACCCGCCTGCTGAGGCACGGTTTCACTGATCCGTCCGCCGCCGAACGGCTGCTGGACCTGCCCGAGCTCTCCTCCGTACGGGCCGATCCCGTCCTCTTCGAGGCCCTCGGAGCGACCGCGGACCCCGATCTGGCGCTGCACAGCCTCGTACGGCTCGTCGAGGCCGAGGAGGCCGAGGAACGGCAGGTCCTGCTGGACACGCTCGTCACGGCCAAGCCGCTGCGGGACCGGCTCCTCGGGGTCCTCGGGTCCTCCGAGGCGCTCGGGGACCACCTGGCGCGGCATCCGCGCGACTGGCACGCGCTGGTCACGTACGAGGCCACCGATCTGCACCCCGGGGTCGCGGAGTTCGAGTACATGCTCAGCGACGCCGTCGACCCGGACTCGCTGCGGGTCGCCTACCGCAGGTCCCTGCTGTCGATAGCGGCCCGCGACGTGTGCGGGACGACCGACGTCGCCCAGGTCGCCGCCGAGCTCGCCGACCTCGCGACGGCCACCTTGCGGGCGGCGCTCGACATCGCCCGCGTCGCCGCGCCCTCCGATGCCGCGCAGTGCCGGCTCGCCGTCATCGCGATGGGCAAGTGCGGCGGACACGAGCTGAACTACGTCTCCGACGTCGACGTGATCTTCGTGGGCGAACCCATGGACGGCGCGGAGGAGAGCGGCGCCCTGCAGGCCGCCACCCGGCTCGCCGCCCACCTGATGCGGATCTGTTCCGACACCACCGTCGAGGGCACCATCTGGCCCGTCGACGCCAACCTCCGCCCCGAGGGCCGCAACGGGCCTCTCGTACGGACCCTGTCCTCGCACCTCGCCTACTACCAACGCTGGGCCAAGACCTGGGAGTTCCAGGCGCTGCTCAAGGCCCGGCCGGTCGCCGGGGATCCCGAGCTGGGCGCGGACTACGTCGACGCCGTGTCGCCGCTGGTGTGGCAGGCCGCCGACCGGGAGAACTTCGTCGGCGACGTACAGAAGATGCGGCGCCGCGTCGTCGACAACATCCCCGTCGACCGGGTCGACCGCGAGCTCAAGCTCGGCCCCGGCGGGCTCCGGGACGTCGAATTCGCCGTACAGCTGCTCCAGCTCGTCCACGGCCGCAGCGACAGCTCCCTGCACTCCGGCTCCACGCTGGAGGCTTTGCGGGCCCTCGCCGACGGTGGGTACGTCGGGCGGGCGGATGCCGCGCAGCTGGACGAGGCGTACCGCTTCCTGCGGGCCATGGAGCACCGCATCCAGCTCTACCGCCTGCGCCGCACCCACCTGGTCCCCGAGGCAGAGGCCGACCTGCGCAGGCTCGGGCGTTCCCTGGCGCTGCGTACGGACCCGGTCGCCGAGCTCAACAGGGCGTGGCGGCGGCACGCCACCGTCGTACGGCGGCTGCACGAAAAGCTCTTCTACCGGCCGCTCCTGGACGCGGTCGCCCAGCTCGCGCCCGGCGAGAGCCGGCTGAGCGCCAAGGCCGCCGTCGTCCGGCTGGAGGCCCTCGGCTACGCAGATCCGACCGCCGCACTGCGGCATCTGGAGGCCCTGTCGTCGGGGGTCTCCCGCAAGGCCGCGATCCAGCGCACGCTGCTGCCGGTGCTGCTCGGCTGGTTCGCGGACTCAGCCGATCCGGACGCCGGGCTGCTCGGCTTCCGGCAGGTGTCCGACGCGCTCGGCAAGACCCCGTGGTATCTGCGGCTCCTGCGCGACGAGGGCGCCGCGGCCGAGAATCTCGCCCGGGTCTTGTCCGCCGGCCGGCTCGCCCCCGACCTGCTGATGCGCGCGCCGGAGGCCGTCGCCATCCTCGGCGACCCGGAAGGGCTGAAGCCGCGCGGCCGGGATCACCTGGAGCAGGAGGTACTGGCCGCGGTCGGCCGCGCCCCGGGGGCCGAGGCAGCAGTCGCGGTGGCGCGCGGGATGCGGCGGCGGGAGCTGTTCCGTACGACGGCGGCCGATCTCATCGGCTCGTACGGCACCGAGGACAACCCCGCGGAGACGGACCCGGGCGCCCTCGTCGACCGGGTGGGCTCCGCGGTCACCGACCTGAACGCCGCCACGCTCTCCGGGGCGCTGCGCGCAGCGGTACGCGACCGGTGGGGCGACACCCTGCCGACCCGGTTCGCCGTCATCGGCATGGGCCGCTTCGGCGGGCACGAGCTGGGCTACGGCTCGGACGCCGACGTCCTGTTCGTGCACGAGCCCCGGGAGGGGGTCAGCGACGAGGAGGCGGCCCGGGCCGCGAACACCGTCGTCGCGGAGATGCGCAGACTGCTGGAGCTGCCGACCGCCGACCCGCCGCTCCTCATCGACGCCGACCTACGGCCGGAGGGGAAGACCGGGCCCCTGGCGCGCACCCTGAAGTCGTACGAGGCCTACTACCGGCGCTGGGGGCTGACCTGGGAGAGCCAGGCACTGCTGCGCGCCGATCCGATGGCCGGGGACGAGAAGCTGGGCCGCGCCTTCGTCGAGCTCGTCGACCCGCTGCGGTACCCGGTGGAAGGTCTGGGGGACGACGCGGTCCGGGAGATCCGGCGGCTCAAGGCGCGGATGGAGTCCGAACGCATGCCGCGCGGGGCCGATCCGACTCTCCACACCAAGCTGGGGCGCGGAGGGCTGAGCGACGTCGAGTGGACGGTGCAGCTGATCCAGATGCAGCACGGCTGGGTCGAACCCGGGCTGCGGACCCCGCGTACGCGCCAGGCGCTGGCTGCGGCGTGCGCGGCGGGGCTGATCCCGGCGGAGGAGGCGCAGACGCTGGACGAGGCGTGGGTCCTGGCCTCGCGGGTGCGTAACGCGGTGATGCTGGTGCGGGGGCGGCCAGGGGACACGTTCCCCTCGAACCCCCGTGAGCTGACGGCGGTGGGCCGCTACCTGGGCTACGAGCTGGGGCGCGTGGGGGACATGCTGGACGACTACCGGCGAATCACCCGGCGGGCCCGGGCGGTGGTGGAGGAGCGGTTCTACGGCGCCGCGGGCTGAGGCGGCGGGGCTCGCCGCCGCCCGGGGGGCCGTGCCGGGGCCTACGCCTCGGCACGGTCCTCGGCACCGGGGCGGGCCGGGTCGGCCCGCCCCGCCGGCTCGGGCGACCGGGCCGGCGGCCGGCGCAAGGCGCGCAGGCGGGCCGTGCCGGGAGACTGCACCCGTTTCGGCAGGCGGTGCGGCAGTGTCCCGTACCAGGCGTAGGAGATCACCACTCCGAACGCAAGGCAGGCCGCACCACCCACCGCGTCCAGCCAGAAGTGGTTCGCCGTCGCCACGATCACGACCAGCGTGGCCACCGGGTAGAGCGCGCCCAGGATCTTCGCCCAGGGGGCGGTGGCCAGCGCGCACATGGTCAGCCCGCACCACAGGGACCAGCCGATGTGCATGGACGGCATCGCCGCGTACTGGTTCGACATGTGCTTGAAGTTGCCCGAGGCCATCGAGCCCCACGTCTGGTGCACCAGCACCGTGTCGATGAAGCCGCTGCCGTTCATCAGCCGGGGCGGTGCCAGAGGGAAGACGTAATAGCCGAGCAGGGCCACCGCCGTGGTGGCGAACAGGGCCAGGCGGGTGGCCGCGTAGCGGCCCGGATGGCGGCGGAACAGCCAGATCAGCACACCGATGGTCACGACGAAGTGCAGGGTCGCGTAGTAATAGTTCATCGACACGATCAGCCAGGTCACCGAATTGACGGCCCGGTTGACCGTCTCCTCGAAGGCGAGGCCCATGGTGTGCTCGAGGGACCAGATCCAGTCGGCGTTCCGCAGAGCGGCGGCCTTCTGCTCGGGGACGGCGTTGCGCACCAGCGAGTAGAGCCAGTAACTGACCGCGATCAGCAGGATCTCGAACCAGAGACGCGGGCGGCGCGGGGAGCGCAGCGAGCGGAGGGAGACGTGGGTACGCATAGGTGACGGGCTGATCGCTCTCGTGGAACCGGAGGCCTTCGTTCCGTCAGAGACGGGTGACGGGGTGGCCGCCGTGCGGTCTTCCTGTGTGGTCACGTGCGATTCACCCATAGGCGCAGAGTCTGCCAGATACGTCCCCTCTGCCCGATGATCCTCCGGTCGGGGCCCGGTCGCACATCCAGTACTTTACCGGCGGCCGCGGGCCGCGGTGGAGGGACCCGGGCCGGCGGCCGTTGAACCGCGTACGACCAGTTCGGGCATGAACACGAACTCGCTGTGCGGAGCGGGGGTGCCGCCGACCTCCTCCAGCAGGGTGCGCACGGCGGCCCGGCCCATCGCCGTCACCGGCTGCCGGATCGTGGTGAGCGGCGGATCGGTGAACGCTATGAGGGGCGAGTCGTCGTACCCGACCACCGAGAGGTCGCGCGGCACATCCTTGGACAGCCTGCGGGCCGCACGGATCGCGCCGAGCGCCATCATGTCGCTCGCGCACACCACCGCGGTGCAGCCGCGTTCCATGAGCGCCGATGCGGCCGCCTGGCCGCCCTCCAGCGTGTACAGGGAGTGCTGGATCAGCTCCTCCACCGCGTCGGCGGTGAGATCCAGCTGCTCCCGCATCGTGGCGTGGAATCCCTCTATCTTGCGGAGCACCGGAACGAAGCGCTTGGGCCCGACCGCCAGACCGATGCGCTGATGGCCCAGCGCCACCAGGTGTGTCACCGCGAGCCGCATGGCCGCCCGGTCGTCGGGGGAGATGAACGGGGCCTGCACCTTGGGGGAGAAGCCGTTGACGAGGACGAACGGGACGCCCTGAGCCCGCAGTTGCTCGTAGCGCTGCATGTCGGCGGAGGTGTCGGCATGCAGTCCGGAGACGAAGATGATCCCCGAGACCCCGCGGTCGACGAGCATTTCCGTGAGCTCGTCCTCGGTGGACCCGCCAGGGGTCTGGGTCGCCAGCACCGGCGTGTAGCCCTGCCTGGTGAGCGCCTGGCCGATCACCTGGGCCAGCGCGGGGAAGATCGGGTTCTCCAGCTCCGGCGTGATCAGGCCGACGAGCCCGGCGCTGCGCCGGCGCAGCCGGACGGGGCGTTCGTAGCCGAGGACGTCGAGTGCCGCGAGGACGGATTCACGGGTGGCCGCTGCGACACCGGGCTTGCCGTTCAGTACGCGGCTGACCGTCGCTTCGCTGACCCCCGCCTGAGTTGCGATATCGGCAAGCCGTGCGGTCATGCCACCGGACTGTACCGGGCGCGTGTCGGATTGCCCACCGCGTACGGACTTCGGGCGTTCCACCTCGGCGATCACCGGTCGGCGGCCTTGATGCAGCAAGATCTTGCAAGGTCTTGCGGGCGCCTCCAGCCCGCCGTGGTCTGATCGTAGTACCGCCATCAGGGCGGGCCTGGCCAGGTGCCGCAGGGTGCATGGGCTTCCGTCAAGAGGCTTGACGGCAACCTTGCGGACACGCCAATGTAACGATCAGCAGAGCTTGCAGAAATCTTCCGCAAACTCTTTCGGTCGTCTTTCATCCTTGTTACGTTCACGTCGACCCGGCGCCGCGACGGAGCGGTACGGCAGTTGAAGGAGTTCAGATGCGACGTGGCATAACGGCCACCGCCCTGGTCGCGACCCTGGCGCTCGCGGCGACCGCCTGCGGAAGCGATGACGAGTCCGGCGGCGGCAAGAGCTCGGGCGAGCTCTCCGGCACGGTGACGTGGTGGGACACCTCGAACGTCGGCAGCGAGGACAAGGTCTTCGAGAAGATCGCCGAGGGCTTCGAGAAGAAGCACCCCAAGGTCGATGTCACGTACGTCAACGTCCCCTTCGGCGAGGCGCAGAACAAGTTCAAGAACGCGGCCCAGGCCGGTTCCGGTGCCCCCGACGTCATCCGCTCCGAGGTCGCCTGGACCCCCGAGTTCGCGGACCTCGGCTACCTGGCCCCGCTGGACGGCACCCCGGCGCTGAAGGACCAGGACGACTTCCTCGAGCAGGCCGCCGCGTCGACCAAGTACAAGGGCAAGACGTACGCGGTCCCGCAGGTGATCGACTCCATGGGCATCTTCTACAACAAGAAGATGTTCGCGGACGCCGGCGTCGAGCCGCCCGCGAAGATCGCCGACCTGAAGACCATCGCCAAGAAGATCAAGGACAAGACCGGCAAGACCGGTCTCTACCTGCGCGGCGACGACTCGTACTACTTCCTCTCCTTCCTCTACGGCGAGGGCGGCGACCTGGTCGACGCGGACGCGAAGACCGTCACCGTGGACAACGCCGAGGGCGTCAAGGCGTTCGGCGTCGTGAAGGACCTCGTCGACTCCGGGGCGGCCAAGACCGACGCCACGGACGGCTGGGAGAACATGATGCAGTCGTTCAAGAACGGCGACGTCGCGATGATGATCAACGGCCCCTGGGCCGTGGCCGACACACTCACCGGCAAGGAGTTCACCGACAAGGCGAACCTGGGCATCTCCACGGTGCCGGCCGGCTCCGCCGCACAGGGCGCCCCGCAGGGCGGCCACAACCTCGGCGTCTACGCGGGCTCCGAGAACCTCGACGCCTCCTACGCGTTCGTCGAGTACATGACCTCGGTCGAGTCCCAGGCGCAGACCGCCGGTGAGCTGAACCTGCTGCCGACCCGCACCTCCGCGTACTCCGAGAAGGAGGCCGTGGACAGCGAGATCGTCCAGTTCTTCAAGCCCGTCGTCGAGACCGCCGTCGAGCGTCCCTGGATCCCGGAGACCGGCAGCCTCTTCGCCCCGCTGAACGTCGAGTACACCAAGGTCCTCACCGGCCAGTCCACGCCGGAGAAGGCCGCCAAGGCGACCGGCGACTCCTACCGCAAGCTCCTCGAGGGCTGGAAGTAACCCAGGAAGGCAGGCCGGCTGATGGCTGTCCACACCAGCCAGTCGGTGGCGAAGGCCGCGGGCGACGATGTCGCCCGCGGCCGGAGCCGCGGTACTGGCAACCCCCCGCCACCGAGCAGAATCCGGCGCGCCCTGTCGGTCCACTGGTATGCCTGGACCATGGTCGCCCCGGTCGTGCTCGTGATCGGCGTGATCATCGGCTACCCGCTGGTCCGAGGCATCTGGCTGTCGCTGACCGACGCCAACGAGCGCAACGTCGCCCGGTCCATCGGTGTCAACGAGATGCCCGCCACGTACGAGTTCGTGGGCCTCGACAACTACGCCGACGCCCTGACCGGCACCCAGTTCCTCGGCACGCTGGGCTGGACGCTGGTGTGGACGGTCTCCTGTGTCACCATCACCTTCTGCCTGGGCATGGCCCTCGCCAACATCCTCAACCGCAGGATCGCCGGCCGCTCCGCCTACCGCATGGCGCTGATCCTGCCCTGGGCCATCCCCGGCTTCGTCTCGGTCTTCGCCTGGCGCTTCCTCTACAACGAGAACAACGGCCTGCTCAACAAGATCCTCGGCGGCGCCGGAATCGACGGCATACCCTGGCTGAACGACCCCACCTGGGCCAAGTTCTCCGTCATCGCCGTCAACGTCTGGCTCGGTGTGCCGTTCATGATGGTCGCCCTGCTCGGCGGGCTCCAGTCGATCCCCTCGGAGCAGTACGAGGCCGCGGAGATGGACGGTGCCACCGCCTGGCAGCGCTTCCGCCACGTCACGCTCCCCGGACTGCGCCCGGTGTCCACCACGGTGGTCCTGCTCTCCACCATCTGGACCTTCAACATGTTCCCGGTGATCTTCCTGCTGACCCGCGGCGGACCCGGTGAGGCCACCCAGATCCTGGTCACCCAGGCGTACAAATTCTCCTTCGAGATCAGCCCGCGCGACTTCGCGCAGTCCTCCACCTGGGGCGTGCTGATCCTCGTACTCCTGATGCTCTTCGCCATGGTGTACCGGCGAGTGCTCCGCACGCAGGGAGACAACTGGTGACCACCGTCACGGCAACCCCCGCCACCGCCGTCGAGCAGGGCGCCCGCAAGGTCCGCAAGCGCGGCGACCGCTCGCCGGCCGCTTCCGTGGCCCTGCACCTCACCCTGATCATCATGTCGGTGATCGCGGTCTTCCCGGTGCTCTGGGTCCTGCTGACCTCGCTGAAGCCCGCGAAATTCGCGTCCACCACCGACTTCTTCAAAGAGACGACGTTCGAGAACTACACGAACCTGATCAAGGACACCGAGTTCCTGAGCTGGTTCGGCAACTCCGTGATCGTCGCGGGCCTCTCCACCGTCATCGGCGTCTTCGTCTCCGCCACCACCGGCTACGCCGTCAGCCGCTTCCGCTTCCCCGGCAAGCGCGGGCTGATGTGGACGCTGCTGGTCACCCAGATGTTCCCGGTGGCCGTCCTCATCGTGCCGATCTACAACATCATGTCGACGATGGGCCTGCTCAACCAGCCGGCCGGGCTCGTCATCACCTACCTCACCATCTCGGTTCCCTTCTGCGCCTGGATGATGAAGGGCTTCTTCGACACGATCCCGCGCGAGATCGACGAGTCGGGTCAGGTCGACGGACTCACCCCGTTCGGCACGTTCTGGCGGCTCATCCTGCCGCTCGCCAAGCCCGGCCTCGCCGTCACCGCCTTCTACTCCTTCATCACCGCCTGGGGCGAAGTGGCGTACGCCTCCGCGTTCATGGTCGGTGACGAGAACCTCACGCTCGCCGGCGGACTGCAGAAGTTCGTCAACCAGTACGGAGCCCAGTGGGGCCCGATGACCGCGGCGTCCGTGCTCATCGCCATCCCGGCCGCGCTGGTCTTCCTCTTCGCGCAGAAGCACCTGGTCACCGGCATGTCCGCCGGAGCCGTCAAGGGCTGACAGTCCCGCACGACCGTACGACCGCACCCGTCACGGCGGCGCCGGATCCCCGACCCGGTCCCGGCGCCGCTCCCCACCCAGACACCCCAGGGACGACATGACCCAGCACCTCGCTGCCCCCTCCACCGGCACGTCCGACGACGCCCCGGGCCACCGCACCGGCTGGTGGCAGGACGCGGTGATCTACCAGGTCTATCCACGGAGCTTCGCCGACGGCAACGGCGACGGCATGGGCGACCTCGCGGGCGTCACCGCGCGGCTCCCGTACCTCAGGGACCTCGGTGTCGATGCCGTCTGGCTCAGCCCCTTCTACGCCTCGCCGCAGGCGGACGCGGGCTACGACGTCGCCGACTACCGCGCGATCGACCCGATGTTCGGCACGCTCCTCGACGCCGACGCGCTGATCCGCGAGGCCCACGGCCTGGGTCTGCGCATCATCGTCGACCTGGTGCCCAACCACTCCTCCGACCAGCACGAGTGGTTCAAGCGCGCCCTCGCCGAGGGCCCCGGATCCGCCCTGCGCGAGCGTTACCACCTCCGCCCCGGCAAGGGCACCGGCGGCGAACTCCCGCCCAACGACTGGGAGTCCATCTTCGGCGGCCCCGCCTGGACCCGGACCACCGACCCGGACGGCACCCCCGGCGAGTGGTACCTGCACCTCTTCGCGCCGGAGCAGCCCGACTTCAACTGGGAACACCCGGCCGTCGCCGACGAGTTCCGCTCCATCCTGCGCTTCTGGCTCGACATGGGTGTCGACGGTTTCCGGGTCGACGTCGCCCACGGCCTCGTCAAGGCGGAGGGCCTCCCGGACCTCGGATCGCACGACCAGCTGAAGCTGCTGGGCAGCGCTGACGACGGCCTGCCGTTCTTCGACCAGGACGGTGTGCACGAGATCTACCGCAGCTGGCGCACCATCCTCGACGAGTACCCGGGCGGGCGCATCCTCGTAGCCGAGGCGTGGACCCCGACCGTCGAGCGCACCGCCAACTACGTGCGCCCCGACGAGATGCACCAGGCCTTCAACTTCCAGTACCTGTCGACCGCCTGGGACGCCGCCGAGCTGCGCGCCGTCATCGACTCCTCGCTCGACGCGATGCGGCCGGTGGGCGCCCCCACCACCTGGGTGCTCTCCAACCACGACGTCACCCGGCACACCACCCGCTTCGGCAATCCGCCGGGCCTGGGCACCCAGATCCGTACCCCCGGCGACCGCGAGCTCGGCCTTCGCAGGGCCCGCGCCGCGACCCTGCTGATGCTGGCCCTTCCCGGCTCCGCCTACGTCTACCAGGGCGAGGAGCTCGGCCTGCCCGACGTCACCGACCTGCCCGACGAGGCCCGCCAGGACCCGTCCTTCTTCCGCGCCGAGGGCCAGGACGGATTCCGCGACGGATGCCGGGTGCCGATCCCGTGGACCCGCGACGGCAGCTCGTACGGCTTCGGCGACAGAGGCAGCTGGCTGCCGCAGCCCGGCAGCTGGGGCGCGCTGTCCGTCGAGGCGCAGGACGGCACGGAGGGCTCCACCCTGGAGCTGTACCGCGCCGCGATCGCGGCCCGGCGCGAGCACCCGGGACTCGGCGCCGGCACAAACGTCGAGTGGCTGGACGGCCCCGAGGGCGTCCTCGTTCTCGGCCGCCCCGGCTTCGTCTGCACCGTCAACACGACGGGCGCACCGGTACGGATCGGCGCCCCCGGCACCCTGCTGCTCGCCAGCACCCCGGTGACCGTCGACGACGGCACGTGCGAGCTGCCCGCCGACACCACGGTGTGGTGGACGGTGTGACCGTCCCCGCACCCAGGACCGGACCGGCGCTGCGGCTCTCCGACATCGCCGGTCAGGCCGCGGTCAGCGAGGCCACCGTCAGCCGGGTCCTCAACGGGAAGCCGGGCGTCGCGGACACCACGCGTCAGCGGGTGCTCGCGGCGCTCGACATCCTCGGCTACGAACGCCCCGTACGGCTGCGGCAGCGCAGCGCCGGGCTGATCGGACTGGTGACGCCCGAGCTCACCAACCCGATCTTCCCGGCGTTCGCGCAGTCCGTGGAGCAGGTCCTCGCCGGGCACGGCTACACCCCCGTGCTCTGCACCCAGCTGCCCGGCGGTGCCACGGAGGACGAGCTGGTCGAGCAGCTCGTCGAGCGTGGCGTGGGCGGCATCGTGTTCCTGTCCGGGCTGCACGCCGACACGTCGGCCGACCCGGCGCGGTACGCCGCGCTCACCGAGCGCGGCGTACCGTTCGTCCTCATCAACGGCTACAACGAGCGCGTCAGCGCCCCGTTCGTCTCACCCGACGACCAGGCCGCCGTACGGATGGCCGTCAGCCATCTCGCCGAGCTCGGACACCGGCGGATCGGCCTGGCGATCGGGCCGCAGCGCTATGTGCCCTCCCGCCGCAAGCACGACGGCTTCGTCGACGCGGCCGTCTCGCTGCTGGACATGGACCGCGAGGAAGCCGAACTCCTCGTCTGCTCCACCTTGTTCAGCGTCGAAGGCGGCCAGGTCGCGGCAGGCGCCCTGTTCGACGTGGGCTGCACCGGCATCGTCTGCGGCAGCGACCTGATGGCGCTCGGCGTGGTCCGGGCGGCGCGGGGGAGGGGCTTCGACGTACCGCGGGACGTCTCCGTCGTCGGCTTCGACGACTCGCAGCTGATCGCCTTCACCGACCCGCCGCTGACCACGGTGCGCCAGCCGGTGCAGGCGATGGCGGCGGCGGCGGTGGGCGCCCTGCTGGAGGAGATCGCCGGAAGTCCCGTGCAGCGTACGGAGTACGTGTTCCAGCCGGAGCTCGTGGTGCGGGGGTCCACGGCGGCGGTGCGCACCGTCTGAGCGGTACGTGCGCATGCGGGGCCGGGTCGGGAGGGGGGACGCGGCCCCGTTTCGCGCACCTGCCGGGTGGCTGCCGGGTACCTGCAGGGGCACAGTCGTCGACGGGAGCACATGAGTCTTGTCGTGAACCTTGCAAAACGCCTCCGTTCCTTGGTTCCCTTCCGTTAGGAAAGTTTCCTAACCGGCAGCCCTGTGAACGGAGCCCTGCATGAGCCCCGCACGTTTCCGGATTCGCCCGGTCGCCGCCGCGATCGGCGGCGCCTTACTCTTCGCCCTGACCTTCACCGCCGCACCGGCCGCGCCCGCCGCCCCCGTTCCGGACCGGACAGCCGCCGTCGCCGGTCAGCAGACGCAGGCCTCCGGCGCCGGGGTGACCGCGAAGATCACCCAGACCTCGGCATGGGACAGCGGCTACGGTGCCGACGTGTCCATCAGGAACAGCGGCGACACGGCGGCGAGCGGCTGGACCGTCGAGTTCGACCTGCCGGCCGGGACGGACGTGTCCGGTCAGTGGTCCACGACCAGGACCCGGCAGGGCCAGCACTACACCTTCACCAACGTCTCCTACAACGGCGCCATCGCCCCCGGCCAGGCGGTGAGCTTCGGTTTCAACGCCAGCGGTCTCGGGCTGCCCTTCAACTGCACCATCAACGGCGCGCCCTGCGAGGGTGGCGGCGGAACCACCGAACCGCCCGTCGACCCTCCGCCCGGTGCGAGCCCGGTCGCCGTCAACGGACAGCTCACCGTGTGCGGTACCAAGCTCTGCAACGAGCACGGCAACCCCATCCAGCTGCGCGGCATGAGCAGTCACGGCACGCAGTGGTACCCGCAGTGCCTGACCGGCGGCTCGCTGGACGCCCTCGCGGACGACTGGAAGGCCGACGTCCTGCGCGTCTCCACATACGTACAGGAGGACGGTTACGAGACCGACCCCGAGCACTTCACCGACCTCGCGAACACCCTCATCCAGCAGGCGACCGACCGCGGGATGTACGTCATCGTCGACTGGCACATGCTCAGCCCGGGTGACCCGAACGCCAACCTCGCCAACGCGCGGAAGTTCTTCACCGACATCGCGAACCGCAACAAGACGAAGAGCAACATCCTCTACGAGATCGCCAACGAACCCAGTGGCGTGAGCTGGCCGCAGATCAAGAGCTACGCGGAGCAGATCATCCCGGTCATCAGGAACATCGACTCCGACGCCCCCGTGCTCGTCGGCACCCGGGCCTGGTCCTCGTTCGGTGTGTCCGAAGGGTCCGGTGAATCGGAGGTCGTGAACAACCAGGTCAGGGCCTCCAACATCATGTACACCTTCCACTTCTACGCCGACTCGCACCGCGACGAGTACCTGGCGACCCTCTCCCGGGCCGCCGACAAGCTCCCCGTGTTCGTCACCGAGTTCGGCACCCAGAACTACTCGGGCGAGGGGGAAAACGACTTCGCCATGTCCCAGCGCTACCTCGACCTGATGGCGGCCAAGAAGATCAGCTGGGTCAACTGGAACTTCTCCGACGACCACCGCTCGGGTGCCGTCTTCAAGACCGGCACCTGCGACAACGGAGGCCCCTGGGCCGGCACCTCGTCACTGAAGCCCGCCGGAGTCTGGATCCGCGACCGGATCAGGACCCCGGACGACTTCCGGACGAGCTGACCTCCACCCGTCTGCCGGCCCGCCTGCTGTCCGGGGGTCCCCTCCGGGCGGCAGGCGGACGGGTGTGCGGGAGGTCAGCGCTCGGAGGCGTACGTCAGGAAGGCTGCCCAGGTGGTGGGGGTGAAGCCTAGGCGGGGGCCGGAAAGGCTCTTCGAGTCCCGGACGAGAACGGCGCCGGGTGCGGTCGCGACCTCGACGCAGTCGTTGCCGCTGCTGCGGTCGCTGAAACTGCTTTTGCACCAGACCAGTTCGCGGGTGTCCTCGGCGGAGGGCTTGTGGATCACGGCTCTCCCCGGAGCGGTTCGGCGGTGACTGCGCCCGACACGGGAGAGTCAGTCCTCGGAGGCGTATGCAAGGAAGGCTTCCCATGCTGTCGAGGTGAACCCGAGGTACGGCCCGGGAACGCTTTTGGAGTCGCGAACCCGCACGGCACCAGGGGCCGCCGCAACCTCAACGCACTCGTTGCTGTTGCTGCTGTCGCTGTAGCTGCTCTTGAACCACTCCAGCTCCGTGGGTACCCCGGCGGAGGGCTTGTGGGTCATGTCTCTCCTCGCGCTTGCTCGATGAAGGCCAGCGACTCCCGAGGCGTGAGAGCCTGAGCCCGGATGATGCCACACCGCAGTTCGATGATCCGGAGGTGTTTCGGGTCTGCTACCGGGCGGCTCCCGAAGTCCCCCTCGGAGCGCCCCACGGCGGAGCCGTCCCCGAACTTCAGCACTTGCATCTCCCCTCCCATGCCCGCATGGTCGTCGCGTCCAGTCGGCATGACCTGAATCTCGACGTTGCGCAACTGGCCGAGATGCAGAATGCGTTCGAGCTGACGGCGTAGGACCATTCTGCCTCCGAGATGGCGGCGCAGCGTCACCTCTTCCTGGACAAAGCTGAGTTCTGGTGCGGGTGACCGTTCAAAGACGGACTGCCGAGCCACTCGAGCGGCCACAAGTCTCTCCACCTCGTCAGATGAGTAGGCCGGCCGCCGCATCCCGAAGAGCGCCCGCGCGTACTCCTCCGTCTGCAACAGGCCATGGAGATTGTGGCTGCCGTAGGCCGAGAGCTCGACCGCTCGTGCCTCCAGCTCTGCCAACTCCCGAATCTTTCTCGGGTAGCGCGCCTCGGCCATCTCCTTCTTGAACATGGAGAGCTTGCCGCCTGCCCCCAGGACATCGTCCGCCTTGTCCAGGAACTCCGGCCGGGGGATGCGCCTCCCGCCCTCCGCCTTGAAGACCAGATCCTCCCCGTACCCGATCGCCGCACCGAACTCGGCAGCCCGCATGCCCGCCGCCTCCCGCCAGGCCTTGATCTGGCGGCCCACGGAGGCGACCAGCGCCACCCCTGGCTCGTCGTCGGGATCGACGTCCCAGCCGGGCTCGTCCGCCCCGCCGTCCTTGTGCCGCGTACCAGCCTCATCCACGCTCATCCGTGCCCCACTTCCGACGCGCCTGCCGTCCTTGCACCAACCTCTGTCGTCCCCGGCGCGTCACCCCGGACAGCCGGGACAGCACTGGACAGGAGTGGACAATCACCGTACGTAACCGGCCCGCCCCTCTTCACCGTACGTAAAAACGGCCACTCTGAGTGATGTGACCGAAGAAATCACTCGAACCGAACATTCCGCTCCGACACGGCAGTTCATTGTGCTGCTCTCTCCCACCCGCCGGGGCGCCAGGCTTGCCCGCCTGCTGGCCACGGCACACCTGGGGGACTGGGGGCTGCCCACCGGGGCTGCGGCGCACATCGTCGCCGAACTGGCCGCCAACGCCGCCGTGCACGGCCGCGTATCAGGACGGGACTTCAGGCTGAGCCTCGCGGTCCACCGCGAGGTGCTGCTCCGGATCGAGGTGACCGATACCCGGTGCGAACGGCTCCCCGGCACCGTCGATATGCCCGCCGACGACGCGGAGTCGGGGCGCGGCCTCCTGATCGTCGGGGCGCTGGCGGACCGCTGGGGCATCGACCTCGGGCCCGCCCCCCGCAAGACGGTCTGGGCCGAACTCGACCTCGTACGGTGACCGCCGCCACCGGGTCGCGGGAGCCCGCGACCCGGTGGGCCGCGACGCGGTGGCCCACGACGCTAAAAGCTTTGAAAGAACTCGGGAAATTACCCTTCCCAACCCAACCCGCCGTGATTCCTGCTTCGTCACTCGCTCGGGTGACATAGGGCAACTGGGCTGGATTCGGCACAGGTTGTCGGGCATATGCTCGCCCCGACCGCCACAGACATGCGACGGCCCCCGACGGGACTGGAATCCCGATCGAGGGCCTGACCACCGAGGAAGAGGCAACTTCCCGATGGGTACCCAGCAGATTACCGCGCCCCCGTGCGCCCGGCCCGCTGTATCCGGCGTGATCCACAACAACGTCCGGCACACCGCGGGCTTCACCGTCATCGGTAACCACCTCGCCCAGCACCGGGGTCTCTCGCTCGTCGCGATCGGCCTGGCCGTGCACATCCAGTCGCTGCCTGCCGGAGCGAGGATCGGCATCAAGCGTCTCGCCGAACGCTTCCCGGAGAGCGAGACCCGTATCGCGGCCGCCCTGCGGGAGTTGGAGGCAGCCGGCTACCTGCATCGCAGCCGCGTACGCCTCGCCGACGGCCGCATCGTGACGCGCACGGTCTCGTGCAACCAGCCGGGAGCGGAGGTCGCTGCCGCCGGTGTTACTCAACCCGCCGCGCGCAGCGTGGCCGAGCCCGCCCCGGTGATCTCAGTGCCGCTGGAGCCGCAGCCCGCTGCCGTACTCGTGCCGCCCCCGACCGCTCGCACGGCCACACCCGTACCGCTCCCGCGGCCGCAGAAGCCCACTCCGGAGCTCCAGCGCACCGCAGCCGCGATCCTGGCCGACCTGCGTCGTCATGCACCCCAACTCGTTCTGTCCGAGGCGGACGTCAACGCTCTCGTGCCTGGGATCGGCACCTGGCTCGAACGCGATGCCCGCCCCGAGATCATCCGGCACGCACTCACCGCCGACCTACCCGTCCCCCTCAAGCACCCCGCCAAGCTCCTGCGGCATCGCATCACGGCCCTTCTGCCGCCGCCGCTGCCCGGCACGCACGAACTGGAGGCCGCGCGCCCTCGAACGATCGTCATCCCGCTGCAGAACTGCGACCGCTGCGACCGCGCGTTCCGCGCGCGGCACCCCGGCCACTGCCGAGACTGCCGCACCGACCTGCCCACAGCCGCCTGATCCCGAACGGAAACCCATGGTCAGCGCACCGCACGAAGCGATGCACCGCATCTTCCAGGAATATCCCAGCCTTCTCTCCGGGCTCGCCGACGTCCTCGGGCTCGAACTGCCGCCCGTCGCTTCGGCAGAGCTTCTGACCGTCGACCTCACCGAAACCGAACCGCTCGAACGTCGTGTCGACACCCTCCTGCGTATCAGGACGGAGAGCGACGGCCCCTTTCTCCTCGTCGTCGAGGCCCAGGGCAAGAAGGACCCAGGCAAAACAGCCAGCTGGCCCTACTACGTCACGTACCTCAACAACAAGTACCGACTGCCCGTCCTGCTCCTCGTCATCTGCCAGGACCACGCGACCGCCGCATGGGCGGCCCGTCCTCTCACCATCGGCCTGCCCCAGTGGCCGACCGTGACCACACGCCCCCTCGTGGCGGGCCCCCACAACATGCCCGTCATCACCGACGTGGCGGAAGCCCGCAAAGACCTGGCATTCGCCACTCTCTCGGCGATCACACACGCTGACAATCCGGACGTCGATGCGATACTGAAGACGATGTCCGTCGCCCTGCGTGACGCACCGGAATCGCTCGTCGAACCGCTCGTCGAATTCATCGCACAAGGGCTGGGCAACCGCCCCGCCGCGCAACAGTGGAGGAACCTGGTGGCCGTGGATCTATCCTTCTACACCTCGCCGCTGTCCGAAGAAATCCGGGACGAAGGCCGAGTCGAGAACCGTGCCGACGATGTTCTGCTCATTCTCGGCGCGCGCGGTATCGACATCACTGACGCCACCCACGAGAAGGTCACCAGCTGTGGTGACCTGGAAGTGCTCCGCCGCTGGTTGGTTCGCGCAGCGTTCGTCACCACCTCCGACGAGATCTTCGACGGGGAGATCTCCGTTGATCGGTAGCGTCGTTCCGATGCCGGTTGCCCTGTGTGGCGCAACCGGCATCGGCCCCGCCCCCGCAACAGTGGAGGAACCTGGTGGCTGATCTCTCCTTCTACATGTCGCCGCTCTCCGAGGAGATCCGGGAGGAAGGCCGCGCCCAACCTCCGTGGACAGAACACCTAGGACGCGCACAAAGCCTCGCCGAGGCTGTCCTGCGCATCCTCGACGTGCGCGGCATCAGCACGACCAAGGCTGTCCGCAACAGGATTACGGCGTGCCTCGACTCGGAGCTCCTGCGCCAGTGGCTGGTTCGCGCCGTCCATGCCACCACCGCCGAAGACATCTTCGGTGAGGAGACCCCCGCCGACCGGTGAGCTGCGTCGCAGAGACGCCGTCGGTGCGCAGCGACGAACAGCCCGGGGAGTGTGGTGCAGGTCCCCCGGCAAGGCATCGCGGCCCGCTTCCACGGTGTGGACGAGGACGTGGCCGGCGTCCAGGCAGGCGTTCAGCCGCCGGTTCGACGCCGACGGAGTGCCGGCGCCGTTTCCGGACCGGCCGGGACTGAGAAGAGTCCTGGGGCCGGAACCACGGCCGGTCCGGACCGCGCCGCCCGCGTGGGCGAGGGGCGCGGGCCGGGCCGGGACGAAAGAGCGTCATCGGTTCGTGGAGTGCTCAGGACGACGGCCGGGTTCAGACCCTGGTCATGGTCGAGGTGTATCCGCCCCCGCCCGGGTAGACCCAGTCGCCGGTCATCGAGGCGCCGTCGGCGCTGAAGGTCCCCTCGAAGTAGGCCGGACTTCCCTTCGCTCCGGCCCAGATGACGAGCGTGTCACCGGTCAGCTCGTAGACGTAGTCGAAGGTGTTGCCCGTCGAGTCGTAGTACCGCGACACCACGTCCGCGCCGGTCGGCTCGCCGAACGGACGCAGGTTCCCGATCAGTTCCAGACCGCTGACCGGCTCTTCGGACTGGGTGAGTTCGACGTGCTGGCTCAGGAAGAACCGGCCGGGCATCCACTCGTAGCGCACGGTTCCTTCGGCTCCGCCGGTCACCGTCCAGGTGCCGACCAGGCGATCCAGGGCCTTCAGTTCGGCGCTCGGCTGGTTGGACTCAGGCATCTCGTTCTCCTTGGTGGGTTCGGGTTCTCGTGGCTACCTCGAAGGCGACGGCCCGTTCTCGACATCCACACGGTGTGGCGTAGGTCACATCGTGGGGGTGTCGAGATCGGTGCCCCCGCCACGAGGTAGCCGGCAGAACCCATCGAGGAGGAAGCCTTGACCGCCACCACCACCGGCCCCGTCGCCCGCAGCTCGAACCGCCTGCTGATCACCGGGGCGCTCGCCGGGCCGGTCTTCTTCGCTTCGGCCGCCGTCCAGATGGCCACACGTAAGGGCTTCGACACCACCCGGCATCCGATCAGCCAGCTCGCCACCGGCGGCGCCGGCTGGATCCAGATCGCTACGTTCGTGCTCGCGGGCCTCGGCGTCCTCGCGCTGGCCGTCGGCATCAGGCGCACGGTCACCGAGGGAGCCGGACGGCGAGCGCTGCCTGTCCTCGTCGGCATCTTCGGTGCCGGGCTGATCGCCTCCGGCCTCTTCCCCATGGACCCGGAGAACGGCTTCCCGGCCGGCACCCCGGACCGGCCGGCCGCTCGGATGTCCTGGCACGGCATCGCGCATTCAGTGTCGGCGGTCGCCGCCTACAGCGCCCTGGCCGTCGCCGCCCTGGTGCTCACCGTGCGGTGCGCGCGCCGCCGGGCCGTCGGCCCGGCCGTGCTGCACGGTGCCGCCGCTCTCGTGCTGCTCCTGCCCATGTCGCCGGACCACATGAGCGTCCAGATCGCCCTGACCGGCCTGGTCGCCTTCACCTGGACGACCGCTCTCGCGCTCTCCCTGCGCCCCACGTCGCGATCCTGACTAGCATCGCCGGACATCGTCGGAGAGCCTGACATCGTCGGAGAGGGACCCCGTGAAGTACCTGTTGCTCGGATACACGCCGGCCGCCGCCTGGGACGCTGCGACCGCCGATGCGCCGACGGAGGAGGCGCTGGCCGCGTTCGCCGCGTACCAGAGGTTCGAGAAGGAACTGTTCGAAACCGGCGAGCTGGTGGGCACCGAGGGCCTGGCCCACCCGGCTCTCACTATCACGGTGAACCGGGGCCCGGACGGCGTGACCGCGACCGACGGGCCGTTCGCAGAGCTCAAGGAGGTCCTTGCCAGCTTTGCCGTCATCGATGTGGCCGGCCGGGAACGGGCCGTTGAGATCGCCTCGCGGATCGTGGAGGTGCTGGGCGAGCCGATCGAGGTCCGGCCGGTCATGGAAGAGGACTTCGCCGCATGACCGGGCGTCCCCCACGAGCTCCGGCGCGGGCGGCGCGCCGCACCGGCCCGTGAAGGGCGGACCGGTCTCGCCCACGCACATCGAGCACCTGCTCCGCGTCGAAGCGCCGCAGGTGCTCGGAGCGTTGGTGCGGCGCTTCGGGCGCTTCGACATCGCCGAGGACGCGGTACAGGAAGCGCTGCTGGCGGCGCACCGGATGTGGTCGGCCGAAGGCGTGCCGGAGAACCCGCGTAGCTGGCTGATCCGGATCGGCTATCGGCGGATGGTCGACCAGCTCCGCTCCGAACAGGCGCGGCGCCGACGCGAGCAGGAAGCCGGTATTGCCGAACTGGCCATGCGGGAACCGGCACGCCGGGCTGGCCCTGCGGAGGAGACGGACGACGGTCTCACCCTGCTGCTGCTCTGCTGCCACCCCGCGCTGAGCCCCGCCTCGCAGGTGGCACTCACCTTGCGCGCGGTCGGCGGACTGACGACCGCCGAGATCGCCCACGCCTTCGGACACGGCGAAGCCACCCTGGCGACGCGGATCAGCCGCGCGAAGCAGCAACTGGCCCGCGTCGGCGCCCGCTTCACCGCGCCCACCGCCGAAGACCGGCAGAGCCGTGTGATGGCCGTCATGCGGGTGCTCTATCTGATCTTCAATGAGGGCTACACGGCCTCCGCCGGTGATGAACTCGCCCGAGTGGACCTGACCGATGAGGCGATCCGGCTGACCCGGTTGCTCGACGACGCGGTTCCGGACGACGCGGAGGTGACCGGCCTCCTGGCGCTGATGCTGCTCACCGGGTCGCGGCATGCCGCCCGCAGCAGCGAAGACGGCGGGCTGGTGCCGCTGGACGAGCAGGACCGCACACGCTGGAATCGCGACCTGATACGCGAGGGCACCCAGCTGATCGACAGCGTCTGGAGTCGGCGCGAGACGGGCCCGTATCAGCTGCAGGCGGCGATCGCCGCACTGCACGCGACGGCTGAGACGCCGGAGCGGACGGACTGGCCGCAGATCGCGATGCTGTACGTGTGGCTCGAACGGCTCACGCCTACCGCGCCGGTGCGGCTGAGCCGGGTGGTCGCGGTCGCCCAGGCCTACGGACCCGCCCGCGGGACGGCATTGCTCGACGACCTCAACAAGCGCCACGGACTGGATGAGGACCCTCTCACCCGGCAACGGGAACGCGCGGTGCGCGCCCACCTGCTGCAGATGACCGGGGACGCGGCCGGGGCGACCGAGCTGTTGCGCGAGGCGGCGGACCTGACCGGCAATCAGGTCGAGCGCCGCTACCTGCTCGACGAAGCCGACCGTCTCACCTGACCGGTCCGACGCCGGGCCCCGGCCGCTGTACGCCTCGGACGTCCGGCTCGTGGGGACGGTGTGCGCTCCTGGCCGTCCTTCCGGATGCCGGAGGTGACAGCCGGTGCGGGGCCGGACGCACGGGAGAGGTCCGGAAGTCGGCCCGGGATGGGCCGGCGGGGAAGCGACGTCCGGGCCTCTCCATGGCGTGACCGGCCCGGTCGGCCGGGCGCGTGGGGCCCGGCGTGCCGGACCCCCGGCCGGCCGGGCCGGAGTCGGGATGAACCTAACAGCCGCGCAATAACTTGCGTAAGGCCTTGCAGGGCAGAAATCTGCGGGGTTTCGCGGATGTGAGCGGGATGTAATCGCGTCGTGTCCAGGGGGTTGACCAGGGCAGGTCAGGATCGTACGGTCTGCTGCACCCCAGGTTTTGCATTCTTGCTGCAAGAACCTTCAGCAGCCTTGACGGCACGGCGTGTTGCCCGGTGAGGCTGCTCCGCCATCCCCGCACCTCTTCCCCCACCGCAGGAGGAACGTCATGGCACGCAGACCCTTGTCTGTCGCGCTGGCCCTCGCCACGGGCGCCGCAGTTCTCGCCGTCCCCGCCGGTCTCGGCGCCGCCGGGACCGCCCAAGCCGCACCGCCCGGCGAGAAGGACGTCACCGCGGTGATGTTCGAGTGGAAGTTCGCCTCGGTCGCCAAGGCCTGTACCGACAGTCTCGGTCCGGCCGGCTACGGATTCGTCCAGGTCTCGCCGCCCCAGGAGCACATCCAGGGCGGCCAGTGGTGGACGTCGTACCAGCCCGTCAGCTACAAGATCGCCGGTCGGCTCGGCGACCGTACGTCCTTCGCGAACATGGTCAACACCTGCCACGGCGCAGGCGTCAAGGTCATCGCCGACTCGGTCATCAACCACATGTCGGCCGGGTCGGGTACGGGCACGGGCGGGACCTCGTACAGCAAGTACGACTACCCGGGCATCTACTCCGGCAGCGACATGGACGACTGCCGGACGCAGATAGGCAACAACTACGGCGACCGGGGCAACGTCCAGAACTGTGAACTGGTGGGCCTCGCCGACCTGGACACCGGTGAGGACTACGTACGCGGCAAGATCGCCGGGTACCTCAACGACCTGCTGGCGCTCGGAGTGGACGGCTTCCGGATCGACGCCGCCAAGCACATGCCGGCCGGTGACCTCGCGAACATCAAGTCCCGGCTGAGCAAACCGAACGTCTACTGGAAGCACGAAGCGATCCACGGAGCCGGCGAGGCCGTCTCGCCCTCCGAGTACCTCGGCAGCGGTGACGTCCAGGAGTTCCGCTACGGCCGCAGCCTCAAGCAGGTCTTCAACGACGAGAAGCTCGCCCACCTGAAGAACTTCGGCGAGGGCTGGGGCTTCATGGAGTCGGGCAAGTCCGCGGTCTTCGTCGACAACCACGACACCGAGCGCGGCGGCGACACCCTGAACTACAAGGACGGCTCGAAGTACACCCTGGCAAGCGTCTTCATGCTGGCCTACCCGTACGGCTCCCCGGACGTGCACTCCGGCTACGAGTTCAGCAACCACGACGCCGGCCCGCCCAACGGCGGCCAGGTGAACGCCTGCTACAGCGACGGCTGGAAGTGCCAGCACGCCTGGCGCGAAATCTCCTCCATGGTCGGCTTCCGCAACGCCGCCCGCGGCCAGGGCGTCTCGAACTGGTGGGACAACGGCGGCGACCAGATCGCCTTCGGACGCGGCTCCAAGGCGTACGTCGCCATCAACCACGAGGGCTCCTCGCTGACCCGCACGTTCCAGACGTCGCTGCCCGCCGGTGACTACTGCGACGTCCAGTCCGGCAAGGGCGTCACCGTCAACGGCTCGGGACAGTTCACCGCCACCCTCGGCTCCGGCACCGCCGTGGCCCTGCACATCGGCGCCCGCACCTGCACGGGCGGCGGCTCGGACCCCGGCACGGGTGAGGCCGGCGCCTCCTTCGGCGTCAACGCCACCACCCAGCTCGGCCAGAACATCTACGTCACCGGCGACCAGGCCGCCCTCGGCAGCTGGAACCCCGCCGGAGCCCTGAAGCTCGACCCGGCGACATACCCCGTCTGGAAGCTGGACGTGAGCCTGCCCGCCGGGACCACGTTCGCTTACAAGTACCTCCGCAAGGACGCGAGCGGCAACGTCACCTGGGAAAGCGGCGCCAACCGCACCGCCACCGTGCCGTCCTCCGGCAAGGTCGCGCTGACCGCCGACGTCTGGCGCAGCTGACCCGCACCGACCAGCGGGCCGGGGACGCGTCACACACGTCCCCGGCCCGCGCCGCTGGAACCCATCTCTGAAAGCCGAGGAGTACCCGCCCGTGTCCCGAACCACCCTCCGGCGGGGAGCCGTCGCCGCACTGTGCGCGGCGCTGCTCCCCGTCGTACCGGCGGCCTCCGCGTCCGCCGCGCCCAGACCTCCGTCACCGCCCTCGGACGCGACACTCGCGAAGGAGCCGGCCCGGCACGACCTGACCCGTGAGCAGTTCTACTTCGTGCTGCCCGACCGGTTCGCGAACGGCGACACCTCCAACGACCGGGGCGGGCTCACCGGTTCGCGACTGGAGACCGGATACGACCCCACGGACAAGGGCTTCTACCAGGGCGGCGACCTCAAGGGACTCACCCAGCGGCTCGACTACATCAAGGAGCTCGGCACCACCGCGATCTGGCTCGCGCCGATCTTCAAGAACCGGCCCGTCCAGGGCACCGGGGACAACGCGTCGGCCGGCTACCACGGTTACTGGATCACCGACTTCACCCAGGTCGACCCGCACTTCGGGACCAACGCCGACCTCACGAAGCTGATCGACAAGGCCCACGGCAAGGGCATGAAGGTCTTCTTCGACGTCATCACCAACCACACCGCCGACACCGTCGACTACGCCGAGAAGAAGTACGGCTACAAGCCCAAGGGCGCCTTCCCGTACCTCGACGAGAACGGCCGCCCGTTCGACGACACCCGGGGCGTCGAGGAGGTGGACGCAGACTCCTTCCCGTACACCCCGCAGAACACGGGGAAGAAGGTCCCGGCCTGGCTCAACGACAGCACGATGTACCACAACAGGGGCGACTCGACCTACGCGGGCGAGTCCACCGAGTACGGCGACTTCTCCGGTCTCGACGACCTGTGGACCGAGCGTCCCGAGGTCGTGTCCGGCATGGAGAAGATCTACGAGAAGTGGGTCCGCGACTTCGACATCGACGGCTTCCGCATCGACACCGTCAAGCACGTCGACCTCGACTTCTGGACGCAGTGGGCCACGGCCCTCGACGACTACGCGGCAAAGCGCGGCCGCGACGACTTCTTCATGTTCGGCGAGATCTACTCCGCCGACACGGCGGTCACCTCGCCCTACGTCACGCGCGGCCGGCTCGACGCCACGCTGGACTTCCCCTTCCAGGAAGCCGCCCGGCAGTACGCCTCCCAGGGCGCCCCGGCCTCGAAGCTCGCCTCGGTCTACGGTGACGACTACCGCTACACCACCGACAAGGCCAACGCCTACGAGCAGGTGACCTTCCTCGGCAACCACGACATGGGCCGCATCGGCACCTTCCTGAAGCAGGACAACCCCGAGGCCGACGACGCCGAGCTCCTGGACCGAGCCCGCCTCGCCAACGAACTGATGTTCCTCGGCCGCGGCAATCCGGTGATCTACTACGGCGACGAGCAGGGCTACACCGGAGCGGGCGGCGACAAGGACTCCCGCCAGACGCTGTTCGCCTCGAGGACGGCCGACTACCTCGACGACGACCAGCTGGGCACCGACCGTACGCACGCCTCCGACGCGTACGACACGAAGCACCCGCTCTACCGCTCCATAGCCGCCCTCTCGAAGCTCACCCGGGAGCACCCGGCCCTGCGAGACGGCACCCAGACCGAGCGCTACGCCAAGGACTCCGTCCACGCCTTCTCGCGTACGGACACCAAGCGCCCGTACGAATACGTCGTCGCCACCAACAACGCCACCGAGGCGAAGACGGTCGAGATCGCCACCGAGTCGGCCGGCGTGAACTTCCGCACGCTGTACGGCGGTTCCGGCACCGTCCGGAGCGGCGCGGACAAGGCCGTCAAGGTCACCGTTCCCGCGCTGTCCAGCATCGTGCTCCGCGCCGACAAGCAGCTCGGTGCCCCGGCCACCAAGCCGTCCGTCACCCTGAAGGCCCCGGCAGCCGGAGCCACCGGCACCGTCGAGATCAGCGCCGACGTGGACGGCGGAGACCTGAACCGCGTCGTCTTCGCCGCGCAGACCGGCAACGGCAAGTGGGTCACGCTCGGCTCGGCCGACCACGCCCCCTACAGGGTCACCCAGCACGTGGACGAGTCGGTGAAGGCCGGGAGCGCGCTGCGCTACAAGGCCGTGGTCGTCGACCGCGCCGGACGCACCGCGAGCGCCCTCGCCTCCACGACCGCCGGCCTGGCCCCGCCCGCCCCGAAGCCCGTCGCCGTCGAACGCGACCACGCCGTCGTCCACTACAAGCGCGCGGACGGCGACTACGAGGGCTGGCAACTGAAGTTTGGTGACCGGAGCGCCGACTTCATCGGCCGGGACGCCTACGGCGCCTTCGCCTGGATCGACCTCGACGAGGGCGCCTCCTCGGTCCCGTACACCGTCGAGAAGAACGGCACCGCCGACGGTCCCGAGCGCACCGTCGACCTCGCGAGGACCGGCCAGGTCTGGATCGAGCAGGGCAAGGACGAGCAGGCGACCGAGGCTCCCGAATCCGCGCCGCAGGACACGTCGAAGGCTGTTCTGCACTACCACCGTGCCGACGGCGACTACGACGGCTGGGGCCTGCACACCTGGACGGGTGCCGCCGCCCCCACGGACTGGGCCAAGCCGCTGCAGCCCGTGAAGACCGACGCCTACGGAGTCACTTTCGAGGTCCCGCTCACCGACGGCGCCACCTCGCTCAGCTACATCCTCCACAGGGGCGACGAGAAGGACCTCCCCGGCGACCAGTCCCTCGACATCGCCTCGCACGGCCACGAGGTCTGGATGCTCGGCGGGAAGTCCGGCTACCTGCTGCCGCAGGCCGGCGGCGTGCCCACACCCGACCTCACCAAGGCCGAGGCCCAGTGGATCGACGCGGACACCGTCGTCTGGAAGGTGAAGGCCACCGACGCCACCAGCCAGCAGCTCGTGTACGCGAAGGACGGCGGCATCTCCGTCGTCGACGGCGCCCTCTCCGACGAGGGCCGGTGGCTCCGGCTCGGCGCCACCGAGCTCACCGACGCGCAGAAGGCGAAGTACCCGCACCTCAAGGACTATCCGGCGTTCACCGTCGACACCCGCGACCGGGACAGGGTCCGTGAGTCGCTGCGCGGCCAGCTGATCGCCACCCAGCGCGCCGCCAACGGCGCCCTGCTCGCCGCCACCGGCGTACAGACCGCGGGTGTACTGGACGAGCTGTACGGTAAGGCCGCGAGCGGCGCCGCCCTCGGGCCCGTCTTCCGCAAGGGCAGCCCGACGCTCTCCGTCTGGGCGCCCACCGCCCGTACGGTCGCGCTCGAACTCGACGGGAAGACCGTCCCGATGCGCCGCGACGACCGCACCGGGGTCTGGTCCGTCACCGGGAAGAAGAGCTGGAACGGCAAGCCCTACCGGTACGCCGTGGACGTCTGGGCGCCCACCGTCCGGAGGATGGTCACCAACAAGGTCACCGACCCCTACTCCACCGCCCTGACCGCCGACTCCGCCCGCAGCCTCGCCGTCGACCTCGACGACCCGAAGCTGGCCCCGCGCGGCTGGTCCGGGCTGAAGAAGCCCGCCGCGACCCCGCTGCGGGACGCCCAGATCCAGGAGCTGCACGTCCGCGACTTCTCGATCACGGACACGACGGCGAAGCACCCCGGCGAGTACCTCGCCTTCACCGACACCCGCTCCGACGGGATGAAGCACCTCAAGAAGCTCGCGGACTCCGGCACCAGCTATGTGCACCTGCTGCCGGCCTTCGACATCGGGACGATCCCCGAGAAGAAGTCCGACCGGCAGCAGCCCGCCTGCGACCTTTCCTCCTACGCCCCCGACTCCGAGAAACAGCAGGCCTGCGTCACCGAGGCCGCCGCGAAGGACGCCTTCAACTGGGGCTACGACCCCCTGCACTACACGGTCCCCGAAGGCAGTTACGCCTCCGACCCCGACGGCACGAAGCGCACCGTCGAATTCCGGCAGATGGTGCAGGGGCTCAACGGCGCCGGACTGCGGACCGTCATGGACGTCGTCTACAACCACACCGTCGCCTCCGGCCAGGACGACAAGTCCGTCCTCGACAGGATCGTGCCCGGCTACTACCAGCGGCTCCTGGAGGACGGCACCGTCGCCACCTCGACCTGCTGCGCCAACACCGCGCCCGAGAACACCATGATGGGCAAGCTCGTCGTGGACTCGATCGTCACCTGGGCCAAGGAGTACAAGGTCGACGGCTTCCGCTTCGACCTGATGGGACACCACCCCAAGGCCAACGTCCTCGCTGTCCGCGAAGCCCTTGACGAGCTGACCGTCGCCAAGGACGGCGTCGACGGCAAGAAGATCATCCTGTACGGCGAGGGCTGGAACTTCGGTGAGATCGCCGACGACGCCCGCTTCGTGCAGGCCACCCAGAAGAACATGGCCGGCACCGGCGTCGCCACCTTCTCCGACCGGGCCCGCGACGCCGTGCGCGGCGGCGGCCCCTTCGACGAGGACCCCGGCGTCCAGGGCTTCGCCTCCGGCCTCTACACCGACCCCAACACCTCCTCAGCCAACGGCACCGAGACCGAACAGAAGGCCCGGCTGCTCCACTACCAGGACCTGATCAAGGTCGGCCTCACCGGCAACCTCGCCGACTACACCTTCACCGACACCCAGGGCCGTACGGTCAAGGGCTCGGCCGTCGACTACAACGGGGCCCCCGCCGGATACGCGGCGGCGCCCGGTGACGCCCTCGCCTACGCCGACGCCCACGACAACGAAACCCTCTACGACGCCCTCGCCTTCAAGCTCCCGGCGGACACCACGGCAGCCGACCGGGCCCGCATGCAGGTCGTGGCGATGGCGACCGCCGTGCTCTCGCAGGGACCGGCGCTCTCCCAGGCCGGTACCGACCTGCTGCGCTCCAAGTCGCTGGACCGCAACTCCTACGACAGCGGCGACTGGTTCAACGCGCTGCACTGGGACTGCCGCAAGGGCAACGGCTTCGGACGCGGGCTGCCGCCGGCCGCCGACAACCAGGACAAGTGGTCCTACGGAAAGCCGCTGCTGACCTCCGCCGCACTCAGGCCCGGATGCGAGCAGATGACGGGCGCGTCCGCCGCGTACCAGGACCTGCTCACGATCCGCTCCACCGAGAAGGACTTCGGCCTCGCCACCGCCGAGCAGGTGCAGGACACCCTGTCCTTCCCGCTCTCCGGCAAGGAGGAGACCCCCGGGGTGATCACGATGCGCCTGGGCGAGCTGGTCGTCGTCATGAACGCCACCCCCGGTACGCAGAGCCAGGACGTCGCCGACCTGGCAGGGAAGGCGTACGCCCTCCACCCCGTCCAGGCGGCGGGCGCGGATGACGCGGTCAAGAAGTCCTCGTACGAGGGGAAGACGGGCAGCTTCACCGTGCCGGGACGCACGGTCGCCGTGTTCTCCCAGCGCTGACGCCCAACCGCACCGGCCGGCCCCGGCTCCCGCCCTCGCGGCGGAAGCCGGGGCCGGCTGCGGTGAGACTCCCTTGTGCGGGCGCCGCGATCACGCGAAGCTGAAGCCGTACACGTGCGTGCACGGCGTACACGTATACGTACCGCACTCGCCACCAGGAGCGCTTGATGCCGCAGATCACCGTCGACTACTCCGCCGAGCTCGACGACAGCTTCGACCGCCGCGGCTTCGCGCTCGCCCTGCACCCGCTCGTCGCCGAGACCGTGTCCACCAAAGTCCCCGCCTGCAAGACCCGGTTCCGCCGGGCCGAGGACTCCGTCGTCGGTGACGCCGCGACGGGCGACTCGATCGTGAACGTCTCGATCGCGATGCTGCCCGGCCGGACTCCCGAGATCAAGGCGCAGCTGACCGAAGCTGTACTGGAGCTGCTCGCCGGACACCTGAAGCCCGTCGACGGTCTCACCGTCCATGCCTCGGCCGAGGTCCGGGACCTGGACGCGTCCTACCGGAAGAACTGAGACTGCCGCTGACCGGGCCGGTGCGGCGGGAGCCAGGACCGTGAGCCGAACAGCCTGACGGGCGGGACACATGGCCTTCGTCCCGCCCGCCCGTTCCCCTTGCTCGGTGCCGGAGGCTCAGTGGAGTGCGCCCGCCCGGCCGCCGTTCGTCAGCAGCCCGTCGAGCCGGGGCCGGTCGCCCTTCCTGGCCGGAAGTGCCAGCAGCCGCCCGTCCGCCCGGCCCCGCACACCTCCGGTCGCGGTCAGGGACCTGAACTGCTGTGAGCCCGCCGCCAGTACGTACCACCGCCCGCCGTCCGACTTCCACAGCACACCCGCCAGTACGCGGGGCATACGCGTCCCGCACGCCGGCGAGTCCTCGGCGCGCGCCGCCACCGCCCCGGGCGGTCTGCTCCCCGGCGGCTGCGCGGACGGGGCCTGGAACTGGGCGAGCACCCGGCTCCCGGTGCCCCGCCAGGTCTCCGCCCGGGTGCACAGCCACTGGGCCGCGCCGTTCCCCTCGGGCAGCGGCTGTGTGGCGTACGCCCAGGAGTTCACCGACCGCACACCGCCGGACCGCACCGCCGGCAGCAGGCACGCGGTCCGCGCCCAGCTCTCCCGCTCGGCCCGGCCCGACACGTCGTGCGGAGCGGACGGCGCACCGGAGGTGAGGCGTACGGGAGTGAGCTCACCGAGATCCGTCAGCAGGCGCGCCGCGGTGCCGTCCCGCAGCTGCAGGGCCTGCCAGGAGCGGCAGTCGCCCTCGGCCCCCGGCCCCGTCAACGGGTCCGTCACCCCGTAACGGTCGCGGGGCAACGGCCGGGCCGCCGCGTGCGGTGCGAGCAGGTCCCGCAGGCCGGCCTCCCGCACCCAGGGCGCGGTCAGATAGCGGATCCGGCCGGCACGGCGCTCCACCACCAGCGCGCTCGCCGCCGCCTCGTCCGCGCCGTCCACCCGGGCGAAGTCCAGCGCGGCGCCCCTGGACGGATCGGCGTTGCGCGGCTCGGCGTAGCGCACGACCCGCAGCCCGTCGTGGAACAGCACCACGGCCGCGACGCCGACCTCGCCCGCGTACAGCAGCTGCGGCGGTCCCATCGGTGGGCCGTCGGGCGTCCCGGGCGTCGCCGACACGGCCACTGCGGCTCCGGGCCGCGCCCACGAGGCGAGGGCGCGGCCCAGCAGGCGGGTGTCACCGCTCCGGTCACCCCGTGTGGGCCAGACGGTGAAGTCCCTGCGCGTGGAGCGCCGCCAGAGGCCGTCCGGCACACGGCCCAACGTGGCCGGATCCAGGGCCTGCTGGGCGGTGCGGTGGCGTGAGTAGAGCGGCGCGGAGGCGGCGGTCGGACCGCCCAGGCCGTCGCCCGGCATCAGCAGCAGCGTGCCGCAGACCAGCAGCGCGCCGGCGCCGGCCAGGAGGGTACGCCCGCGCCGCCGACGGCGCACCGGATCGGTCGGCCTGACCTGCAGGGAGCACGGGTCGAACTCCGGTGAGGCCAGCAGCGAGTGGGGCGCGGTGAGCGCGTCGGCCTCCAGCAGCGCCGCCCGGGGGTCGGCGACGCCCGCCGCGTCGAGAATCCGGCCCACCTCGGCGTCGTCGAGCCCTTCGAGTCCGCGCAGCACATGCGCGGCCCGGCCGGGCCCAGACACCTCGGCCAGGGCCTGCTCCAGAGCCAGACCCTCCGCGCCGCAGGAGTGCGGAAACAGGCGCAGCCCCCACACCTGCGGCACCAGCGGCGGGAACTGGGCCCGCCGAGGCCGGGCGAACCGGAACAGGGGAAGCCTCGAATCCAGTGCGGAACGCAGCACCCGGAGCCGCACGTGCGCGTAGGCCCGCCCCGGATCCGCTCCCTGCCCGCCGGCCAGGGCCCGCTGGGCCAGCCAGTGGGCCGACAGCACCCGCCGGTTACGACCGAGCGAGGGCGCCAGCACGAGATACGCGATCCGCGCCAGCCGGGCGTAGTGATCGGCGGGCGCGGTCTCGGCCCGCTCCCCGCCGGCCTGCTCCGCGTACGGGCGGCCGGCGGACGACGGTACTGCTCGCAGTGGGGGCATATTCAGCTGAACGAGCGAATGGTGCGATGGTCACTCCGGCGCGCACGCCCCGGGCCGGGTTGCGCGATGTCTTCGCGCGAGCCGGGAACGCCTCTCCGTCCCGTGACCGGCAGCCCCGCCCGTCGGGCAGGTGGGGAAAACCTTGAGGACGGACTGCACCGGCACGGCGTCCACAGGCTGCTTCCCCAGGCCGGCGGTCAGCCCCGGTCGAGGTAGGCGAGGACCGCGAGCACGCGGCGGTTGTCGTCGTCCGACACGGGCAGTCCGAGCTTGCTGAAGATGTTCGAGGTGTGCTTGGCCACCGCCCGCTCCGTGACCACCAACTGCGCGGCGATCGCCCCGTTCGAACGGCCCTGCGCCATCAGCTCCATGACCTCGCGCTCCCGCGGTGTCAGGCTGCCCATCGGCTCGTCCGCCGAGCGCCGTGACAGCAGCTGCGAAATGACCTGCGGATCCATCGCCGTACCGCCGGCGGCGACCCGGCGTACCGCGTCGATGAACTGGCCGGCGTCGAACACCCGGTCCTTCAGCAGGTAGCCGATGCCGCCGTTGCCGTCGGCCAGCAGCTCGCGGGCGTACAACTGCTCCACGTGCTGCGACAGGACGAGCACCGGCAGCCCGGGACGGTTGCGGCGGGCGGCCAGCGCGCACTGCAGGCCCTCGTCCGTGTGGGACGGCGGAAGCCGGACATCGACGACGGCGACGTCCGGCTTCAAGTCGGCGAGTGCCCTGGTCAGTTCGGGCCCGGTCTCGACGGCTGCCGCGATCTCGAAGTCGTAGGCTTCGAGCATGCGTACGAGGCCGTCGCGGAGCAGGAAGAGATCTTCGGCTAGGACAACGCGCAAGGGATCTCCATGGTCACCATCGTGGGACCGCCCGCAGGACTGCTGACGGCCAGTACGCCGTCGAATGTACCCAGTCGGCGTTCGATCCCGCTCAGCCCCGAGCCGGCTCCGACTATCGCGCCGCCCTTGCCGTTGTCCGTGACGGAGACCCGCAGCATGCCCTCGGCGTGGTGCAGGTCCACCCAGATGCGATCGGCTCCCGCGTGCTTCACCACGTTCGTCAGGGCCTCGCTGACGGCGAAGTACGCCGCCGACTCGACCGGAGCATCAGTGCGGCCGGGGAGCTCCACGGTCACCTCCGGCTCGATCGGCATCCGCAGGGCCAGCGCCCTCACCGCGTCGCCGAGGCCGCGTTCGGCGAGCACCGGCGGATGGATGCCCCGTACGAGGTCACGCAGCTCGGTGAGGGCCTCGGCGGAGGACGCACGGGCCATCGCCAGGAGCTTCTTCGCCTGCGCGGGGTCCTTCTCGACCAGTGCCTCGATGGTGCCCAGGTTCATGCCCATCGCGACCAGCCGGGCCTGCGCCCCGTCGTGCAGATCCCGCTCGATGCGCCGCAGTTCGGACGCCGCCGTGTCCACGGCCTCGTGGCGGGTCTCGGTGAGCCGGTCGATGCGCTGCGCGAGTTCCTCCTGGGTGGGCGACAGCGCCGACCGGGCGAGCACGAAGTGCAGCCGCAGCAGCGGCTTGGCGGCCCACACCCCGGCGACGAAGAGCACGACGCCGAGCCCCGCGGCGGCCAGGCCCGTGGCCTGACTGCTGACCGGCACGAAGCCGTAAAAGTAAGTGCTGTCCTCGAACACCCGCCACAGTCCTGCCGCCAGGACGAACCCCTCCAGCGGGTAGACCAGCAGCCCGAAGGCGAGGACCAACAGCACGAACCCCGCCGTCATGTCGAGCAGCAGCCACCGCAGGTACCGCCAGGTCGCCGCGTCCTTCAGCAGCAGCGTGGTGCGCTCGACCTGCCCGGTGAACCCGGTGCGCACATCCTTCGGGAACGGCCGGTGGAGGGCCGGGACGCGGACGTCCGACCAGGACCCCGCGAGCAGCCGGCGCTGATCGGCGTGCTTGCGCACCGCTTCCACGACCCATGGGGTGGTGACCAGACCGACGCCCAGCAGGATGAAGGTGATCGAGAGAACCGACAGGACGAAGAGGGTGACCGAGCCCGCGATGCACGCGAAGGAGAGGACGAACGCCCGCCCACCGGTCAGCAGCGCGGTCCGTACCCGGCTCATGGCCGCATTCATGTCGGTGTCTCCCCTCGCCGGGCCCCACGTCGGACCCCGTTCGGCACAGTCTCGCCTGTACACAGGGGGCGCCGTCAGCCGTTCCGGCACCCGACGGCGGTGTACCTGGCACCACCATCGGAACGGCGGGAGGCCCCAGGGGGCGGAGCTCCCGGGGCCTCCCGCACGAGCGGTGCGATCAGGGCGCGTACTTGTAGCCCACGCGCCGCACGGTCTGGATCGACCGGCGGTGCTCCGCGCCCAGCTTCCGTCGCAGCCGGGCCACGTGGACGTCGACGGTTCGCCCGTCGCCCACATGCCCGTAACCCCAGACCGTCGTCACCAGCTGATCGCGGGTGTGAACCCGGTGCGGGTGCGCGACCAGGTGTGCCAGCAGCTCGAACTCGAGGTAGGTCAGGTCGAGGGGGACACCGTCCACGGCGGCGGTGCGTTGGGAGGAGTCGATCTGCACGGGCCCGCCCGCCGGGGCGCCGGTCACCGGCTCCGGCACGAACCCCTGGTGCCGGTCGGCGGCGAAGGATCCGGCCGGACCAGGCTGCTGGTCGGCGGGCACGAGGACCAGGTAGCCGACCATCGGCGGCCGGCCCGGCAGCGCGGGCAGCGTGTGCTCGGGCGCGGGAAACCAGGTGGCGCCCGGCGGGAGGAAGCCGGCCGCATCGGCGAGAGCGACGACCTCGTCACGGTCGACGGAACGCAGCCGGGGGCGGTTCGGGGACAGGGCGGTGCGGGCGGGGGTGGTGGCCGCAGCGGACACCGCGGACGCCGCGGTGACGGCGGACGCGGTGGAGAGGGTACGAGTGTTCGCCATGAGGGTCAGCTCTTTCGCGCGAGGAGTCGTCGAGAAGTGATCGAGGACGTACGTCGTGCGCGCGGGCCGAAGGCCGGAATGAGGCGGCTTTAGAGGGCCTGCGCGTTCCACGCGCGGCAACACACCCGGTCGAAGTCATGATGCTGACGAGAGGGCCAGAACGGCTCGAGGTCGCTGCGACCCGACGCGGTGTACCTGAAGCTGGCCATGACCCCATTGAAGCAGAGATCGGCGCCGCACAGCAGGGTTCTCTCACCTGTCGGTACGGACCGCTGTGTGAGGTACCTCAATATCCCCCCGCACCGTCCGGGCATGCCGAAGGGGCGCCCGCGAACGGACGCCCCTTCCAGCCGGTGACGGATCAGACCTGGCCGGCCTTCTCCAGCGCGGTGCAGCAGGTGTCGACGATCAGCCGCGTGACGACGTACGGATCGACGTTGGCGTTCGGGCGACGGTCCTCGATGTAGCCCTTCTGGTCCTGCTCGACCTGCCACGGGATACGGACCGAGGCACCGCGGTTGGATACGCCGTAGCTGTACTCGTTCCACGGGGCGGTCTCGTGCAGACCGGTGAGACGGTCGTCGATGCCCGCGCCGTAGTTCTTGACGTGGTCCATCGGCTTCGAGCCCTCACCGAGCGACTCGGCCGCGGTGATGATCGCCTCGTAGCCCTCGCGCATCGCCTTCGTGGAGAAGTTGGTGTGCGCACCCGCGCCGTTCCAGTCGCCCTTGACCGGCTTCGGGTCCAGCGTCGCGGAGACGTTGAAGTCCTCGGCGGTGCGGTACAGCAGCCAGCGCGCGATCCACAGGTGGTCGGAGACCTCCAGCGGGGAGACCGGTCCGACCTGGAATTCCCACTGGCCGGGCATGACCTCGGCGTTGATGCCGGATATGGCCAGACCCGCCTTCAGACAGTTGTCGAGGTGCTTCTCGACGATGTCGCGGCCGAAGATCTCGTCCGATCCCACACCGCAGTAGTAGCCGCCCTGCGCGGCCGGGAAGCCGCCCTCGGGGAAGCCGAGCGGACGGTGACCGTCGAAGAAGGTGTACTCCTGCTCGATGCCGAAGATCGGCTCCTGGCCCGCGAACTGCTCGGCGACCGGACGCAGCGAGGCGCGGGTGTTGGACTCGTGCGGAGTCATGTCGATGTGGAAGACCTCGCACAGCACCAGGATGTCGTCACCGCCGCGGATCGGGTCCGGACACGCGAAGACCGGCTTCAGCACCCGGTCGGAGGCGTGGCCCTCGGCCTGGTTGGTGCTCGAACCGTCGAAGCCCCAGATGGGCAGATCCGCCACGTCCTGCGAGGGGCTCCCCGACATGATCTTCGTCTTGGAACGGAGCTTGGCGGTCGGCTCGGTGCCGTCGATCCAGATGTACTCAGCCTTGAACGTCACGGACGCCATCCTTTGCGGGTGCTGCGGTCTGTGGTGCGCAGCTTCGCAAGGCGCGATTTCCCGGCCGTTGCCCGAATGTGAACCGCGTGTTACCGAGGTTTCCCCAGGGTGTCGCACGGCAGTTCTCCGCCGCCCCGGGGCGTCTCACCCTGCGGCGTACTGGATACGTTCCGCGCCGCCCGCCCGGGCCCGGGCAGGCGGGCGGCATGAGCACACGCCGCATCCGCCGGACCGCTGCGGGCCGGGCTCGTCGGGGCGAAGACCGGACGGCGGGAACCCTGAGCGGCCCGCGTGCGCCCCGCCTCCCGGCCGGCGGTCCTCACTCGGCGACGGCCGCCGTGCTCACCGCCCCAACGCGTCGCGTACCGCCTCGTCCGACCGCGCCACGACGGCCGTCCCGTCCTGCGCGGTGATGATCGGGCGCTGGATCAGCTTCGGGTGATCCGCCAGCGCCGTGATCCACCGCTCGCGCGACGCGGCGTCCTTCGGCCAGTCCTTGAGACCGAGTTCCCCTGCCTCCGCCTCCTGGGTCCGCGTGATGTCCCACGGCTCCAGCCCGAGACGGCCGAGCACGGCCCGGATCTCCTCGGACGACGGCACGTCCTCCAGGTAGCGGCGGACGGTGTAGTCGGCGCCCTCCGCGTCGAGCAGACTCACCGCGCTGCGGCATTTGGAACAGGCGGGATTGATCCAGATCTCCATGGGGCCCAGGATACGGGAGGGATCCTCGAAAAGGCCTCTGGCCAGGGGCGATTGTCAGTGGTGGGCAGTAAAATAGAGGGAGTTCGTGAGGGTTCCACCACTGTGCCAGGAGGTTGCCGATGGCCGTTGCCACAGCCACGACCGAGCCGCTCCACAAGCCCCTGCGGAAGAAGCGCCTGCCCGCGGGCCGGCCCCGCGAGTGGTACGTCTCCCACAACCGCCGCCTGAAGGCCATGCGCCTGGCGATCGCCCTGCTCGACGCAGGCGTGTACCAGCCGTCGAGCGCCCGCAACGCCCGGATCCGCGCAGCGGCGGACCGCCTCGCCATCCACCCGCCGTCCGACACCACCTGCCGCATGGTCCGTGCCCTGATCCGCGACGGCCGCTGACCCCGGCTTGCCTGTGCCCCCGGAAGTCCGGGGGCACAGGTGTGGTTCCGCCTGCCCGCGCGTCAGGAAGTGTGACGAGTCACAGACAACGCAGCGGAGGCTGTGGGAACTTCAACTCTGTTACTCCTCAGTTGAGTTGCCGACGTGCGAGTGGAGAGGGTCGAATGAGCACTCTGCAAGCCATCACGCTCGACCAGGTGGTCGACACGGACCAGTACCCCCTGTCGCACCCCGAAGGCGCCGAAACCCGCGCCGTGGTGACGCGGGCGAGGCGCGAACTGGCCGAAGCGGGCTGCACCGTACTGCCGGACTTCATCCGGCCCTCGCACCACGAGACGCTGCGACAGGAGTGCGCCGCCCTCGCCCCGCAGGCGTACTTCGACGTCGAGACGGTCAACGTCTACAACACCGACGTGGACGCGAACCTGCCCGAGCACCACCCCGGCCGGCGCACCTTCGAGCGCGGCAACGCGTTCGTCGCCCGCGACCGCATCCCCGGGGACTCCCTCATCGGCAGGCTGTACGCCCACGAGTCCTTCCAACGACTCGTCGCCGACTGCTTCGGGCTGCCGCACCTGTACGAGCTCGCCGACCCCCTCTCCGGGCTCGTGCTCAACGTCGTACGGCCGGGCATGGAACACCCCTGGCACTTCGACACCAACGAGTACACGGTCAGCATGCTGACCCAGGAGGCGCGGGAGGGCGGCTCCTTCGAGTACTGCCCGAACATCAGGTCCGCCACCGACGAGCACTTCGACGACGTCCGGGACGTCCTGGACGGCCGCGGCGCACGGAAGCCGGAGCGCCTGCCCCTGCGCCCGGGCGACCTGCAGCTGTTCAAGGGCCGCTACTCGCTGCACCGGGTCAGCCCCGTTCGGGGCGACCGCGCACGCCACAGCGCGATCTTCGCCTACAGCGAGCGCCCCGGCGTCATAGGGAGCGTGGCGCGTACCCGACAGCTCTTCGGCCGCGTACTGCCCGAACACCTGGCCGCGGGAAGCCGGGCGGTACGGGGCGACCAGCTGCTGGACTGAGACGACGGCGAACGGTTCCAGGCACTGCCACGCGCCCCACCGAGGAGAAGCCCTTGCGTCTCGACGCGTCCGGAAAAGTCTCGCTGGACCACATCTACACCGCGCCCGACCCCCGCACGTACTTCCAGGTGCTCCGCCCGCTCGGCTACTGCGTCCCCCAACTCGCCAAGCCCCACTTCGACGAGATCCTCGAGGAGTACCGGGAGGCCGAACAGGTGGCCGTGCCCCGGGTGCTGGACATCGGCTGTTCGTACGGGATCAACGCCGCTCTGCTCAAGTACGACATCACGATGGACGAGCTGTACGCCCGCTACGACGGCAGCGGCCCCGGCACCCGTGCCGCGCTGCTGGAGCGGGACCGGGACCTCTCCCGCTCCCGGCGCCCGGCGCGCACCCTGCGCTTCACCGGCCTGGACGCCTCCGCCAACGCCCTGGCCTACGCACACGAAGCGGGATTCCTCGACGACACCGTCAACGCCGACCTCGAGACGAACGACCCCACCCCCGCGCAGCGCGCCCGGCTCGCCGGGACGGACCTGGTGATGTCGACGGGCTGCATCGGCTACGTCACCGAGCGCACCCTCACCCGCGTCGTCCGCGCGCAGGACGGCCGCCTCCCCTGGATGGCGCACTTCGTGCTGCGGATGTTCCCCTTCGGACCCGTCGAGGACGCCCTGGAAGAGCTGGGCTACCGGACGGTCCGGGCCGACGGGGTCTTCAAGCAGCGGCGGTTCGCAGGCCCGGAGGAACAGCGAGGCGTCCTCGACAGCCTGGCCGCGGCCGACGTGGACGCGAGCGGTCTGGAGGAGGACGGCTGGCTCTACGCTCAGCTCTACCTCTCCAGGCCGCAGCACCGGTAGACCACAGCACCGGTAGACCACCCCACCCCCACTCACCGAGAAGAGAGCCGCATTGAACGTCAGCCAGGAAGCAGCAGCCGGCACGACCTTCGCCCGTGAAGGCAGCCTTCCGCGCGTGCCGCTGCCCACGCTCGAGGCGAGCTGCGAGAGGTTCCTCGCCTGGTGCGCCCCTCTGCTGACCGCCGAGGAGCGGGCGGCGACGGAGGCCGAGGTCACCGCCTTCCTGCGGCCCGGTGGCCCCGGGCGGACCCTGCACGCGGCGCTGGAGGAGTACGACGGGACGGAGGGCGTGCACAGCTGGCTCGACACCTTCTGGCCGTACCGCTACCTCGGCCGCCGGGACCGCATCGCGCTCAACGCCAACTTCTTCTTCCTGTTCCAGGACACCGGCCAGGGGCAGCTCGAACGGGCGGCCGGGCTCGTCGCGGGGGCGCTCCACTACAAGCGACAGCTCGACGAAGGGCTGATCGCGCCGGTGGAGCAGCGCGGCGTGCCCCAGTCGATGGTGCAGAACACGTACCTCTTCTCCACGACACGGATTCCCGGGGTGCCGCTGGACACCGTGCGCGCCCCCTACAGCGAGCAGGCGCCCGGGCCGTCGACGGCCCGGCACATCGTGGTGTTCTTCCGGGGCACGATGTTCCGGCTGGACGTGCTCGGCCCCGACGGCGTCCCGCACGGTCTCGACGAGATCGAGGCCGGCCTGCGTGCTGTCACCAAGGCCGACGCCCACACGGCCGAGGAGGACCGGGCCGGTCACCTCACCACCATGGCGCGGGCGGAATGGGCGGCCACCCGGGCGTCCCTCGTCGAAGGCCACCCCGGCAACGCCCGGACGCTGGACGACATCGAGACCGCCCTCTTCTGCGTGTGCCTGGAGGACTTCGCGCCCGAGGACACCCAGACCGCGTGCGACGAGCTGCTGCGCGGAGACCGCGGCAACCGCTGGTTCGACAAGGCCGTCTCCTTCGTCGTCTTCGCGGACGGCCGGGCCGGCATCAACGTCGAGCACTGCGAGCTGGACGGGACGACCATCCTCAGCTTCACCGACGCCCTGCTCGGCACCCCGCCGGACGAGCACTCCCGCCGGTCCGGCGCACGGCAGCAAGGCGTGCCGGTCCCGCACCCGCTCACCTTCGAGCTGGACGAGCCCCTGCGGGCCCAGGTGCGCACCGCCGCCGAGGCGTTCGCGGCGTACGGGAACGACACCGCCACCCGCACCGTGTCGTTCGGCGACTTCGGCAGCACCGCCGCCAAAGCGCTCGGAGTGTCCCCGGACGCCTTCGTCCAGGCCGCCTACCAGCTGGCCCACCAGCGCGCCAAGGGCCACCTGGGAGCGACGTACGAGTCGATCGCCACCCGCCAGTTCCGTCACGGCCGCACCGAGGCGATGCGGGTCGTCACCCCCGAGATGCCCGTCTTCGTCACGGCGATGGACGACCCGGCGGCCGACCGCGACACCCGCCGGGCCGCGTTCCGGGCCGCCGCGGGGGCCCATGTGGCACGGGCGAAAGAATGCCAGGCGGGCGAGGCCCCCGAGCAGCACCTCTGGGAACTGGAACTGATCCAGCGCCGCCGAGGCGACGAACTCGGCGTGCGCGAGCAGCCCGCCCTGTACCGCTCCCCGGGCTGGATCACCATGCGGGACGACTACCTGAGCACGAGCTCGGCGCCGTCCGAGAACATCCAGTACTTCGGCTTCGGCTCCACGAGCAGCCGCTGTATCGGCGTCGCCTACGTCCTGCTGCCGGACCGCTTCAACCTCTACCTGAGCACCCCGCTCGCGGTGGCCGACCAGATGCACGCCTTCGCGGAACGGCTCCGCGAGGCGGTGGCGGAGCTGCGCGATCTGCTGACGGACTGACCTGATGTGCGGGGGAGGGGACGCCCGGTGAGGACCCCCTCCCCTCACCTCATCCGGCCTTGCGCGCTCTCACCGCCATGACGACCGGCGTAGGGGCTCCGTGCTCGGCGAACCGCTCGAGCGTCAGCCCCGCGTCGAGGAAGCCGTGGTCGGACCTGACGACGGATCCGGCCGGGCACGCCGAAGGGCCGCCGTGCGGGACGGCGGCCCTTCGGCTGCTGGGGAGCTCGGGCTCCCGGACCGGCTAGAGGTCGAAGTACAGCTCGAACTCGTGCGGGTGCGGCCGCAGCTGGATCGGCGCGATCTCGTTGGTGCGCTTGTAGTCGATCCACGTCTCGATCAGGTCCGGCGTGAAGACGCCGCCGGCCTGGAGGTACTCGTGGTCCTGCTCCAGGGCCTCGAGAACCGCCGGGAGCGAGGTCGGGACCTGCTGGACGCCCGCGTGCTCCTCGGGGGCCAGTTCGTAGAGGTCCTTGTCGATCGGCTCCGGGGGCTCGATCTTGTTCTTCACACCGTCCAGGCCGGCCATCAGCAGGGCCGAGAACGCCAGGTACGGGTTCGAGGACGGGTCGGGGGCGCGGAACTCGACGCGCTTGGCCTTCGGGTTGGACCCCGTGATCGGGATACGCATCGCGGCGGAGCGGTTGCGCTGCGAGTACACCATGTTGACCGGGGCCTCGAAGCCGGGGACCAGTCGGTGGTAGGAGTTCACCGTCGGGTTGGTGAAGGCCAGCAGCGACGGGGCGTGCTTGAGGATGCCGCCGATGTAGTAGCGGGCCATGTCCGAGAGGCCCGCGTAGCCCTGCTCGTCGTAGAAGAGCGGCGTGCCACCCTGCCACAGCGACTGGTGGACGTGCATGCCCGAGCCGTTGTCGCCGAAGATCGGCTTCGGCATGAAGGTCGCGGTCTTGCCGTTGCGCCAGGCGACGTTCTTCACGATGTACTTGAAGAGCATCAGGTCGTCGGCCGCGGCGAGCAGCGTGTTGAACTTGTAGTTGATCTCGGCCTGGCCGGCGGTGCCGACCTCGTGGTGCTGGCGCTCGACCTGGAGGCCGTTCTTGTCCAGCTCCATGGAGATCTCGGCACGCAGGTCGGCGAAGTGGTCGACCGGCGGGGTCGGGAAGTAGCCGCCCTTGTAGCGGACCTTGTAACCACGGTTGTTCTCGACCGCACCGGTGTTCCAGGCGCCGGCCTCGGAGTCGATGTGGTAGAAGCTCTCGTTCGCCGACGTCTGGAAGCGGACGTTGTCGAAGACGTAGAACTCCGCCTCGGGGCCGAAGTACGCGGTGTCGGCGACGCCGGTCGAGGCGAGGTAGGCCTCGGCCTTCTTCGCCACGTTCCGCGGGTCACGGCTGTACTGCTCGCCGGTGATCGGGTCGTGGATGAAGAAGTTGACGTTCACCGTCTTGTCGCGGCGGAAGGGGTCGACCCGGGCCGTCGACAGGTCGGCGCGGAGCGCCATGTCGGACTCGTGGATGGCCTGGAAGCCGCGGATCGAGGATCCGTCGAAAGCCAGTTCCTCGGCCGGGTCGAAGGTCGCTGCCGGAATCGTGAAGTGCTGCATCACGCCCGGCAGGTCGCAGAACCGGACGTCGATGAACTTGACGTCGTTGTCGGCGATGTACTTCTGGACTTCGTCGGCGTTCTGGAACATCCAACTCCTCCTACTCCCGACCCGGGAAAGGGCGGGGTTGCAGCTCGTCTGTGTGGCCAGTGCGGTGGCACACGCTGGCCCCGACCATAGGTAGCCAGGATTTCTCCAGCATGACCCATTTGTTTCGCTCAAGTTAACCAGCCCGGTTGTGAGCGGCACCTCAGCGACGTGTTCGGTGCCCCGCCCGGCCAGGTGCAAACAGTGGCGCAGTACCGTGGACGGGTGGACAACAGGCAAGCAATCGGATCGTGGCTCTCGGGGCCGCGCGCGGCGGCCGAGGAGATGGGCGCCGACTTCGGTTACCGGGGCGAGCGCCTCGGTCTGCCCCAGGAGGGCCCGGGGTCCGTGGCCCCGCTCGGCCGACGTTTCGGGGCTCTCTTCGTGGACTGGGCCCTGTGCATGCTGATCGCATACGGGCTGCTCGCTCGCGGTGACCAGCAGGCGGCGGGGAACTGGGCGCTCGGTGTCTTCCTCGTCATGAGCCTGCTGACGGTCGGAACCCTCGGTTCCACTCCCGGTAAGCGGATTCTCGGCCTGCGGGTCATCGGCGAGGACGGCGGACGGCTCGGCGTCGTGCGGGTCGTCGTCCGGAGCGTGCTGCTCCTCCTGGTGATCCCGGCCCTCGTCTGGGACCGCGACAGCCGCGGCCTCCACGACCGGCTGGCCCGCGCCGTCCAGGTCCGCATCTGAGACGTAGGCGAAAGGCGTGAGCAGAAGAGAGAGCGGCCCCGGACGAGCACGTCGTCCGGGGCCGCTCTCCTCACATCTGCTCAGCGCATCTTTCCGCCGCGCGGCATCCGCATGCCCTTCGGCATCGGGCCCTTCGGCAGCGGCATGTTGCTCATCAGGTCGCCCATCGCCCGGAGCCGGTCATTGGCCGCGGTCACCTGCGGGCCGGTCAGGACCCGGGGGAGCTTCAGCATCGTGGTGCGCACCTTCTTCAGCGGTACCTGGCCCTCGCCGTCGCCGACGATGATGTCGTGCACCGGTACGTCGATGACGATGCGGGCCATCCGCCTCTTCTCGGCCGCCAGCAGGCTCTTCACCCGGTTCGGGTTGCCCTCCGCCACCAGCACGATGCCCGCCTTCCCGACCGCCCGGTGGACGACGTCCTGGCTGCGGTTCATCGCCACGGCCGGGGTCGTGGTCCACCCGCGGCCCACCCGGTCCAGTACCGCCGCGGCTGCGCCGGGCTGGCCCTCCATCTGGCCGAAGGCCGCGCGCTCGGCACGGCGCCCGAAGATGATCGCCATCGCGAGGAATGCCAGTACGAAGCCCAGGATTCCCGCGTAGACCGGGTGACCGATCAGGAAACCGATGGCGAGGAGGACACCGAAGGTGACGATTCCCACACCCGCGACGACAAGACCCACCTTGGGGTCCGACCGCCTGGTCATCTTGTAGGTCAGGGCGATCTGCTTGAGCCGCCCCGCGTTCTCGGCGCTGTCCGCGCCGTCAGTGTTTGCCTTCCTCGCCATGTACCGAAGTTTACGTGGCGCGGGGGTGACCTAGGAACGGTGGTCGGCCACAGCCTTCAGCACATGCTCCGCCGCGACCCGGTCCTGAGCCCTGCGGCGGTCCTCCAGGACTGCCGTCCAGGCGTTGCGGCGGGCGGTGCGCTGGCCGCCGCTCATGAGCAGTGACTCGACCGCGCGGAGCGCGGTGGTGACAGTCGGGATGGCGTTGGCTCGTACCGGTGCGGCGTGCATCGTGGGTGTTCCCCTCGGAGCGGAGGCGCGCGCCCGGCGCGCACTGAGTAGCGGGAAGCAATGACGACGGTGGCTGCGGGAACCACCGCTCATGTACCTAGGGTCACTGCTCGGTGTTACCAGTGCATGACCGGTCGGTCAAACACCAATGAAACTCTGATTCCGGCGTCGCGCACGCCGACGCGGCCCATACGGGCCCCCAACCTGCGGAGGACGTACGGGCCGCGTCGTCGAGGCCATTACCGCTCAGTAGCGTCTTGTGTGCCGATTCACACGGTGGACGCGGTCGCGGCGGTCGCGCCGCGCCGTTCCATCGCCTGCTGGAAGAGACGTCCCGCGCGGTACGAAGAACGCACCAGCGGTCCCGACATGACGCCGGAGTAACCGATCGCGTCGGCCTCGTCCTTCAGCTCCACGAATTCCTGCGGCTTCACCCAGCGCTCGACGGGGTGGTGGCGTGCGGAGGGCCGGAGGTACTGCGTAATCGTGATGAGCTCGCAACCCGCGTCGTGCAGGTCCCGGAGCGCCTCGCTGACTTCCTCGCGGGTCTCGCCCATGCCGAGGATCAGGTTGGACTTCGTCACCAGACCGGCCTCGCGGGCCCGCGTGATGACGTCCAGGGAGCGCTCGTAACGGAAACCGGGCCGGATCCGCTTGAAGATCCGCGGCACCGTCTCGACGTTGTGCGCGAGCACCTGGGGGCGCGAGGAGAAGACCTCGGCGAGCTGTTCCGGCTCCGCGTTGAAGTCGGGGATGAGCAGCTCCACCTTCGTGGCGCCGCCCTCCCGCTCCGCGGTCAGTGCGTGGATCTGGCGTACGGTCTCCGCGTACAACCAGGCGCCGCCGTCGTCCAGGTCGTCGCGCGCGACGCCGGTGATCGTGGCGTAGTTCAGGTCCATCGTCACGACGGACTCGCCCACGCGGCGGGGCTCGTCACGGTCCAGCGCCTGCGGCTTCCCCGTGTCGATCTGGCAGAAGTCACAGCGCCGGGTGCACTGGTCGCCGCCGATGAGGAACGTCGCCTCGCGGTCTTCCCAGCATTCGTAGATGTTCGGACAGCCCGCCTCCTGGCACACCGTGTGCAGACCTTCGCCCTTCACGAGCGCCTGCATCTTCGTGTACTCGGGGCCCATCTTCGCCCGGGTTTTGATCCACTCGGGCTTGCGCTCGATGGGGGTCTGGCTGTTTCGGACCTCCAGGCGCAGCATCTTGCGCCCGTCGGGTGCGACACCGGACACTCCGGCACCCCTTTGCTTTCGCTGCATTGGATTCTTCGGCGAACACCAGGGTACGCCCGTGGTTAGAACGGCCTTGCGTCTGGCCAACCTGTGGCCGACAGGGCCTATTCCCTAAACCGAGGCGGCCGGCTCCTTCGGTGCGACGACTCGGGGTGCGAGCTCCGCGTTCTCCAGGACCTCTCTGAGGTGTCTCTCGGCGACCGGGAGGACCTCGGCGATGGTGATCTCGCGGCCCGTTTCGTACGAGAGCGAGGTCACGCCCGCGTCCCGGATGCCGCAGGGCACGATCCGGTCGAACCAGGTGTTGTCCGGGTTCACGTTCAGCGCGAAGCCGTGCATGGTCACGCCCTTGGCGACCCGGATGCCGATCGCGGCGAGCTTTCGGTCCTCGCGGCGCTGGCCCGCGTTGGACGGCGCGTACTCGGGGCCGTTCAGCCGGGGGTCGAACTCCTCGTCGTGCAGCCGCGGGTCGAAGTCCAGGGAGAGCCCGCCGAGCGCCGGGCGGTTCTCGACCGGGTCGCCGAGGACCCAGACACCGCTGCGGCCCTCGACCCGGCTGGTCTCCACACCGAACTCCGCGGCCGTGCGGATCAGCGCGTCCTCCAGGCGGCGCACATGGGCGACCACGTCCACCGGGCGGGGGAGCTTCAGGATCGGGTAGCCGACGAGCTGCCCCGGGCCGTGCCAGGTGATCTTCCCGCCACGGTCGACGTCGATGACGGGGGTGCCGTCCAGCGGGCGTTCGCTCTCCGTGGTGCGCCGCCCCGCCGTGTAGACGGGCGGGTGCTCGAGGAGCAGGCAGGTGTCGGGGACGGTGTCCTCGAACCGGGCGGCATGCACCTCGCGCTGCTTCTGCCAGGCCTCCTGGTAGACGACCGCTTCCTCGCCGAAGCCCAGACGGACGAAACGCAGCTCACTCACTCGGGTGCCTCCCTACTCGCGGTGCCGGAGGGCCGGGGGTGTCCCCGGAGCCACGTCACCATGCACTGATGTGCGCCCTGAGCCACTGTACGACCGGTCCGGAACACGGGGTCGGGCAGGTCACGGGCGGGGTCCTTCCCGTCAGCGATCCGGCAATCCTCACACGATCGGATGAACGTGCGGCGAAGGGCGTAGGCGCCGCCGCCGGGGCAGTTAAGTTCGCGCCGTTCCATAACGGGCTCGCCCGCTCCCACTCGTGGTGGAGCCCGTAAGGGCTGCCCGTCCGGCGCCGAAGGCAGGAGACCTCACAGCTGATGTCGGAACGACCTCCGCAGCGCACCCCGAACCGGCGGCTCGCTGCCCTCATCGCGGAGGCCGGGTTCTCCCACGCAGGCCTGGCCCGCAGGGTGGACCAGCTCGGCCTCGAACACGGGCTCGACCTGCGCTACGACAAGACCTCGGTGACCCGCTGGCTGCGCGGCCAGCAGCCCCGGGGCACCACCCCCGCGCTGATCGCCGAGGTCTTCACCAGGCGGCTGGGCCGCCGGCTCTCCGCCCAGGACCTGGGCCTGGACGCGTGCGCGCCGGTCTACGCCGGCCTGGAGTTCGCGGCCACGCCCGCCGAGGCCGTCGACATCGTCAGCGGGCTGTGGCGCAAGGACTCGGGCAGCCATGCGGAGTTGCGCAAGATCGCGTTCACGCCCGCCGGGCTGGTCGTTCCCAGCAGGGACTGGCTGATCGGGCGGGCCGACGACTGGATCGGTCGCGGCGAGCCGCCGAGCCGCGTGAACGGCGCCACCGGTCTGCCCGCCCCGCGTACGCCTGCCGAGGCCAACGGCGCCCGGGCCCCGCACGGGCTCCGCCAGGCCCACGGGACCGGCACCCCGCAGGCGCCCGGCGCCCCCGGTGTGAGGCACGCGGCGGGCGGCCACGGCGTACGGGCCGGAGGTTCCCGGGGCCCCGGTCCCTCCCGTCCGCCCGCGCCGGCGGCCCCGCCCCTGGGAGTCCCGCGCCAGCGGCGGACCGACCGCGGCGCGGGCGAGCGGGTCGGCAGCGGCGACGTCGCAGCCCTCCGCTCGGTGGGCGAGCTCTTCCGCGCACTGGACAACGCCTACGGAGGCGGACACGCCAGGCAGGCCCTCGTCCGGTATCTGGAACACGAGGCCGAGCCCATGCTCCGTGGGAGCTACGGCGAGGCGATGGGCCGCCGGCTGTTCTCCGCAGCGGCCGATCTGACCCGGCTGGCGGGGTGGACCTCGTACGACATCGGGGCGCACGGCCTTGCCCAGCGCTATTTCGTCCAGGCGCTGCGGCTCGCCCAGGCCGCCGGGGACCGGGTGTACGGCGCCTTCGTCCTGATCACGATGAGCCGGCAGGCGGTCCATCTGGGGCACGGAAGGGAAGCCGTCCAGCTCGCCCGCGTCGCCCAGCAGGGCATCGGCTCCTCCGCACCGATCGTCGTCCTGGCCCTGCTGCACGCGGTGGAGGCGCGCGGACACGGTGTCCTCGGCGAGACCAGGGCCTGTGTCGCCGCGCTCGTACGGGCGGAACGCGCGCTGGGGATCTCCCGGCCCGGGGACGATGTGCCGCCCTGGGCCCGCTACTTCGACGAGGCCCAGCTCGCCGACGAGTTCGGCCACTGCCACCGCGATCTGCAGCAGTACCGCGTCGCCGCCCAGCACGCCGAGCGGTCGCTCCAGCTGCGCGCACCGGCGTACGCCCGGAGCAGGCTGTTCTGCCGGGTGGTACTCGCCTCCGCGCGGCTCGGGCTCGGCGAGCTGGACCAGGCGTGCCTGCTGGGCGCCGAGGCGGCCCAGCAGGCCGCCGAGATGCGGTCGGTGCGCGCGACGGAGTACGTACGGGACTTCGAGCGCCACCTGGAGCCCTACCGGGACGCCGCCGCCGTACGCGGCTACCGCGACAGGGTCGCCGCGCTGGGCTGACCAGGCCCGGCCTACGCGGCGGCGGGCAGCTCCGACCCGTCCGCCGGCCCCCGGCGCACCCCCAGGTCCGTGAGGATCGCCGAGGCGGCGCGCCGGCCGGAGCGCAGAGCGCCCTGGACCGTGCTGGTATCGCGGTGGTCACCGCACACGTACAGCCCGGCGAGCAGCCGGACCGGCCGCCGCGGATCGTGCGGCGGTGGCATGGCGGGGACCGCCTCCGGATCGTGGCGGGCGGCCAGCAGCTCCCAGTCGTCGGTGGGTGTGCCGTACAGCCTGGCGAGGTGGGCCCGCACCTCGCGGTCGAGGTCCGGCGGCGGCGGGCCGAGCACCGTCGAGGTGATGAGGGCCCGGCCGTGCGGGGCGCGCGAGGGGTCGACCTCGCTCATCACGGCGGTGTGCGCGACGGGCCCGGAGCGGTCCGCTTCCAGCAGCAGGCGGCCCCCGGTCGGTGGTGCCTCGCCGGTGGTGTGGTGCAGCACGGTCACCGGGTGGAACGCGGGCATCCGCAGCCCCGGCAGCAGTTCGGCGGCGGCTCCCGCGCCGGTGGCCAGCAGGAGCGACCGGCAGCCGAGCTCGCCGTGCTCCTTGGTGCGTACGGAGGTGATGTCGGCAGCCGTCACATGCACCCCCGTGCGTACGGTCCCGGGCGGCAGGGCTGCCGCCAACAGCTCGGGCAGCGTCGCGGAACCGCCCGCGGGAACACAGAGCCGGCCGCGCGCGTAATCCCGGAGGGTGAGGTCGGCCATGCGGCTCGACGTGGAGAGCCCGGGGTCGCCGAGCAGCGCAGAGAGCAGAGGACGCAGGAATCCGCTGACGACACGGGGCGAGAGGCCGCGCGTCGAGAGCGCGTCGAGCACGGACCTGTCGGGCCGGGCCAGGATCCGGGACTCCGGAGCGGCGGCGAGACGGGCCAGCCAGGCACCGAGCCTGGCCTGTTCGATGGCCCCGCCCAGGGGCGCGCGAGGGGCGCTCGACCGGAAGCGCACGGCACGGAGTGCACCCCGCGCGCTCCGTACGTCCCCGGCACGGTACTGCCGCCCCCCGCTGTGGACGAGCACCCCTGGAGCGAAGTCCCGCAGCACCAGGCCGTCGAGCCCCGGGGTGGTGCTCAGCTCCGGATACGCGGAACTGAGCAAGGGCCCCAGATGGTCGAGCCGGAACCCGTCCACCTCATGCGTGGCCATCCGGCCGCCCACGTGCGCTGCGGCCTCCAGAACGCTGACGCCCATTCCCGCGCTGATCAGTTGGTGGGCTGCCGACAGGCCGGCGATCCCGGCCCCGATGATGACCACATCCGCGTGGTCTGCTGTGTGTGCCGTGAGCACGTGCCCCTCCCCGAGTCGGTGCGACTGGTGGGGGGGTATTGCCCCCACCAGGCCCCCGGAATGCCCGAGTTCGGGTCGAGGCTAGGCGTATGGCCGAGAGAGGTGCAGTCGCGCGCACCCCGGGCACCGGTGCACGGGGTCGCACGGCGGCCCGGCGCCCGGGCCCCGGGCGGGCTAGGCCGTGGTCAGCGCAGTGCGGAGCGGATGGCGTCGTCGATCCCGGGAAAGGCGAACGCGAAGCCGGAGTCGAGAAGTTGGCCGGGCAGCACCCGCTGGCTGGCCAGGACGTCCCCGGCGAACTCCCCGAGTGCGGCCTTCAGCGCGGGTGCCGGCGCGGTGACCAGGGTCGGACGCCGTAGTACCCGCCCCATGGCGGCCGTCACCTGACCGTTGGTGACGGGGGAGGGGCCCGTCAGATTCACCGGACCGGCCAGCGTCTCCGTGTCCAGGATGTGCCGCAGTGCCGCGATGTGATCGTGCAGCGCGATGAAACTCCAGTACTGCCGACCGTTGCCCATTCTCCCGCCGAGCCCCGCTTTGAACAGCGGGAAGAGGCGTCCCCAAGCCCCGCCCCGCCGGGAGACGACCAGTCCCGTCCGGGCGTGGACCGTGCGTACGCCCGTTTCCTCGGCGGGAGCCGTGGCCTCCTCCCACTCCACGCACACGGACGGCAGGAAGCCGTCGCCCGGCGGCGCGCTCTCGTCTACGGCACGGTCCCCGGTGTCGCCGTAGAAGCCGATGGCGGACCCGGACAGCAGCACCTTCGGCGGCGTGTCCAGGGAGGCCACCGCCTCGGCGACGGCGGCGGTGCCCAGCACCCGGCTGTCGCGGATCTCCCGCTTGTACGCCTCGGTCCACCGGTGGTCCCCCACCCCCGCGCCGGCGAGGTGGACGACCGCGTCGCAGCCGACCAGGCCCGCCACGTCGACGTACTGGCGCTTCGGGTCCCACTCCACCTCGTCGGCGGTGGCGGCCGGGCGGCGCACCAGGCGCACCACCTCATGCCCGTCGGCACGCAGCGAGCGCACGAGCGCCGCTCCGATCAGTCCGGACGATCCGCTGACGGCGATTCGGGAGGGCAGCATGGCCCCATCCTGCCCCATGGATCACGCGGAAGTCCGCGTGGCACAGTGGTGCCATGGTCCCGTTCTCATTGCGTCCCGTCCGCCGTGCCGTGCCCGGGGACGGCGACGCCCTCGGGGAGCTCGACAGGGCCACCTGGTCGACGCTGCACGCGGTGCAGCCGAGGCCGCAGCCGCCGTACGAACCCTTCTTCGACGAGCGGCACCGGCCCGAGGACGTGCTCGTAGCGGAGACGGACAGCCCGGACGAGGGGCCGCGCCTGGCCGGGTACATCCGGCTCGTCCCGCCGACCCCGCTGGCCTGCAACGCGCATGTGCGGCAGATACAGGGGCTGGCGGTGGCCGAGCCGGCGCGCGGGCTCGGCGTCGCGCGCACTTTGCTGCGGGCCTCGTTCGCCGAGGCACGGCGGCAGGGCGCGAACCGCATCACGCTGCGCGTGCTCGGGCACAACGCTCCGGCCCGCGCGCTGTACGCCGGTGAGGGGTTCGTGGTGGAGGGCGTCCTGAACGGTGAGTTCTTCCTGAACGGGCGTTACGCCGACGACGTTCTGATGGGCCGTCCGCTCACTCCTTGAACAGCCGCATGCCGCAGACTCCGACGACGGCGCGGTCAGACCGAGCCGAAGCGGTCCCAGAGCGAGGGGAAGCGCGCCGCCAGCACCGCGTCGTCCTCGAAGCCCACCGGGGTGCCCGCCGGCTCCGTGGGCTGGGGCGGCAGCCCCAGGTCGGGGGCGACCACCCCGGTGAGCTGCTCGTAGGCCTCGTCGGCGGCGTAGCCGAGGTCCTCGCCGTCCCCGTCGAGTTCCTCGTCGAAGTCGTCCAGCAGTTCGGCCAGACTGTCCGGGTCGTGCACCGCGCCCTCGAACACCTCCCGGCCCTGCCCGATCAGCCAGCAGCGGAAGTAGTCGAACGCGTCGTCGCTCGCCCCGCCCAGCAGCACGGCCGCCGCGCCCCACAGGTCCCAGCTGTACGCACGGTTGTAGCGGGCCTCGAAGTGCCTGGCGAAATCAAGCACGGAGTCGGGGTCGAGCCGCACCAGCCGTTCGACCAGCAGCTCGGCGTGGTCCTCGGGGTCGCCGCCGGCGGCCTCGCGGGTGCTGTCGACGATCTCCCAGAACTCCGTCTCGTCCATCACGCGTCCAGCATCTGCCCCGACGGCGGGCGACGCACGCCCAGACACCGAATTGCAGCCTTCGGCATCAATTCCGGGCCACTTCAGCGATAGAGCTCGCGCAGTCGTTCGGCGGTATCGGCAAAACGTTCACGCAGGGCGGCGGGTGCGAGGACCTCCACCTCGGGTCCCAGGGCGAGCAACTGGCTGTACGCCACCTCCTCGGACTCGACCGGCAGCACGACCGTGCGCAGGCCGTCCGCGTCCGCACCGGCGGCCCCGGCCAGTGCCTCCTCGACGGCGGCCCGGTCCACGAGGTGCGGGAGCCGCCGTACGCCTTCCTCCGACAGCCGTAGGGTCACCTCGGTACACAGGATCGACCGGGCGAACTGCGCGGCCCGTTCCTCCCAGAAGTGCGGCAGGTCGAAGTCCTGGTCCCGCACGAAGCGGGTCTCCGACACGGCGACGGCGGTGAACCGGTCGATGCGGTACACCCGGAAGTCGTCCCCGGCCCGGGCGCAGAGGTACCAGACCCCGGCTTTCAGGACGAGCCCGTGAGGGGCCAGCTCCCGCTCCACCTCGCCCGACGGCCGGCGGAGGTAGCGGGCCCGGACCAGCCGGTCGTCCCAGACGGCCTCCGCGACGGCGGGCAGCAGTTCGGGCGTCGCCGGATCGTGGTACCAGCCGGGGGCGTCCAGATGGAAGCGCTGAGCGGCGGTGTGTGAGGCGTCCCGGAGCGAGGGGAGCAGCGCGGCCGAGACCTTCAGCCGGGCGGCCGAAGCGGCGTCGTCGAGCCCCATCTCGCGCAGCGCGGAAGGCAGCCCGGACAGGAACAGTGCTTCGGCCTCATGGCGGGCCAGCCCGGTGAGCCGCGTCCGGTAGCCGCCCACGAGCCGGTAGCCACCGGCTCGGCCGCGGTCCGCGTACACGGGCACACCCGCCTCGGACAGAGCCTGGGCGTCCCGGGTCACGGTGCGCTCCGACACCTCCAGTTCCCGGGCCAGTTCGGCGGCGGTCATGGAGGGCCGGGACTGCAGGAGCAGCACCATCTTGATCAGCCGGGCAGCACGCATCCCACCATTGTGCGGCGGGCCCGGCGACACAGCGGGGGCGGGTACCCGGCGACCCGGTACCCGCCCCCGCGCGAACTCACATCCCGTACTTCTCCCGGGCCTCCTTGACCTTGGAGGCCGGGATCTCGCCGCGGCGGGCCAGCTGGGCCAGCGCCGCGACCGCGACGGACTCGGCGTCGACACCGAAGTGGCGCCGTGCACCCTCGCGGGTGTCGGAGAGGCCGAAACCGTCCGTGCCCAGCGAGGACCAGTCCTGCTCCACCCACTGGCTGATCTGGTCCGGGACCGCGCGCATCCAGTCGCTGACCGCGAGGACCGGGCCCGGCGCGCCGGAGAGCGCCTGGGTCACGTAGGGCACACGCTCCTCGCCGCGGAGCAGCGCCTCGTCGGACTCCAGCGCGTCGCGGCGCAGCTCGCCCCACGAGGTGGCGGACCAGACGTCCGCCGTGACACCCCAGTCGGAGGCCAACAGCTCCTGGGCCCGCAGGGCCCAGTGGATCGCCGTACCGGAGCCGATCAGCTGGAGGCGCGGCGCGTCCGCCGCGGCGGACGCGCCCTCCTTGAAGCGGTACAGACCCTTGACGATGCCCTCCTCGACGCCCTCGGGCATCGCGGGCTGCTGCTTCGGCTCGTTGTAGACCGTCAGGTAGTAGAAGATGTTCTCGGCGTCGGGGCCGTACATCCGCCGCAGACCGTCCTTGACGATCACCGCGATCTCGTACGCGAACGCCGGGTCGTAGTTGAGCGACGCCGGGTTCGTGGACGCGATCAGGTGCGAGTGGCCGTCCGCGTGCTGGAGCCCCTCACCCGTCAGGGTCGTGCGACCGGCCGTGGCGCCGACGATGAAGCCCTTGCCGAGCTGGTCGGCGAGCTGCCACATCTGGTCGCCGGTCCGCTGCCAGCCGAACATCGAGTAGAAGATGTAGAACGGGATCATCGTCTCGCCGTGCGTCGCGTACGACGTGGAGGCGGCGATGAAGTCGGCCATGGCCCCGGCCTCGGTGATCCCCTCGTTGAGGATCTGGCCGTCCTTGGCCTCCTTGTAGTACATCAGCTGGTCACGGTCGACCGGCTCGTACGTCTGGCCCATCGGCGAGTAGATGCCGGCTGAGGGGAACAGCGACTCCATACCGAAGGTACGGGCCTCGTCCGGGACGATCGGAACCCAGCGCCTACCGGTCTCCTTGTCCCGCATCAGGTCCTTCACCAGGCGGACGAACGCCATGGTGGTGGCCATCTCCTGTTTGCCGGACCCCTTGTACAGGGCCTTGAAGGCACGCTCCTCGGGCTGGGGCAGCGTGACGGCGTGCACCCGGCGGGCGGGGGCCGGGCCGCCGAGGGCGGCACGGCGCTCCTGGAGGTAGCGGACCTCGGGGGAGTCGGCGCCCGGGTGGCCGTAGGGAACCAGCCCGTCCTCGAAGGCGCTGTCCGGGATCGGGAGGCCGAGCAGCTCGCGCATGCCCTTGAACTCGTCGATCGACAGCTTCTTCATCTGGTGGTTGGCGTTCTTGGACTCGAAGCCCTTGCCGAGCGTGTAGCCCTTGACCGTCTGGGCCAGGATCACGGTCGGCGCGCCCTTGTGCTCGACGGCGGCACGGTAGGCCGCGTACACCTTGCGGGCCTCGTGGCCGCCGCGGGAGCTGTAGAAACACTCGGCGATCTTGGCGTCGCTCAGCAGCTTCGCCAGCTCGGCGAGCGCGGGCTCGGCGCCGAAGAAGTGCTCGCGGATGTAGGCCACGTCCCGGGTCGCGTACGTCTGGAACTGAGCGTCCGGGACCTCACGGAGCCTGCGGAGCAGCGCGCCGGTGGTGTCCAGCTGGAAGAGTTCGTCCCAGGCGTTGCCCCAGAGCGTCTTGATGACGTTCCAGCCGGCGCCGCGGAAGGCGCCCTCGAGCTCCTGGACCACGCGGAAGTTGGCGCGGACCGGGCCGTCGAGACGCTGCAGGTTGCAGTTGATCACGAAGGTCAGGTTGTCGAGCTGCTCACGGGCCGCGAGGGCGAGGGCTGCGGTCGACTCGGGCTCGTCCATCTCGCCGTCGCCCAGGAAGGCCCAGACGTGCGAGTTCGACGTGTCCTTGATCTTGCGGTTGGTCAGATAACGGTTGAAGCGCGCCTGGTAGATCGCCGACAGCGGGCCGAGGCCCATCGACACCGTGGGGAACTCCCACAGCCAGGGCAGCCGCCGAGGGTGCGGGTAGGACGGCAGACCGTCGCCCCCCGACTCCTGGCGGAAGTTGTCGAGCTGCTGCTCGCTGAGGCGGCCGTCGAGGAAGGCGCGGGCGTAGATGCCGGGCGAGGCGTGGCCCTGGATGTAGAGCTGGTCGCCGGAGCCGTCACCTTCCTTGCCGCGGAAGAAGTGGTTGAAGCCCGTCTCGTACAGCCAGGCCGCCGAGGCGAACGTGGCGATGTGGCCGCCGACGCCGTACCGGGCGCCCCGGGTGACCATCGCGGCCGCGTTCCAGCGGTTCCACGCGGTGATCTTCGATTCCATCTCCAGGTCGCCGCCGAACGAGGGCTCGGCGGAGGTGGGGATGGTGTTGACGTAATCGCTCTCCAGCAGTTTGGGCAGCGCGATGCCGGCGCCCTCAGCGTGCTGGAGCGAACGCCGCATCAGATACGCGGCGCGGTGCGGGCCCGCGGCCTTGGTGACGGCGTCCAGGGAGGCCGCCCATTCGGCGGTCTCCTCGGGGTCGCGGTCCGGGAGCTGGTCGAGCTCGCTCGGAAGCTTTGCTACGGGGTCGGTCATGATCGCCGCCTTCCGGAGTGGAGGGGGGTGGAGAAGGCCCTGGCTGGCAGGACAGGGCGATCGGGCCGGTGGGCCCGCCGATGAACTGTAAGTCGCCGATCGATGATCGATCAAAGGATGAAGGGTAAAACTTCTCGATATGAAGAAAAGTGGCATGCGGTGCCGTGAAAGGGGGCACGGAGTGACGGGATCAACCGGGTGAAACGGGCGCTGACCTGCACGGTAGAGCGCCTTGCGCCGCAGATGGGCACCTGCCTGTGGCCCGGTCTCAGGCGCGCGGCGCGCAGCCGAGGACGTGCTCCTTCACCAGCACGGCGATCTGCGGGTCCCGCCGCAGGAACGCCTCGATGAGCGCCTCGTGCTCCTCGGCGTACGACTTCTGCACGGTGCCCAGCCAGCGGATCGACAGGGCCGTGAACACCTCGATACCCAGCCCCTCCCAGGTGTGCAGCAGTACGGCGTTCCCGGCGGCCCGCACCATCTCCCGGTGGAAGGCCACGGTGTGCCGCACCTGCGCCTCGCCGTCGGCCAGCCGGTCCGCCTCGTACAGCGCCGCCACATGCGGGGTGAGCACCGAGCAGTCCTCGCCGAGCGCCGGGGCCGCCAGCTCCGCCGCGATCTGCTCGAGCCCGGCCCGTACCGGGTAGCTCTCCTCCAGATCGGCCGCGGTGAGATTGCGTACCCGGACGCCCTTGTTGGGCGCCGACTCGATCAGCCGCAGCGTCTCCAGCTCACGCAGCGCCTCGCGCACAGGCGTCTGGCTGACCTCCAGTTCGGTGGCGATACGGCGCTCCACGATCCGCTCACCCGGCTTCCAGCGCCCGCTGACTATCCCCTCCACGATGTGCTCGCGGATCTGTTCGCGCAGCGAGTGGACGACGGGCGGGGTCATGGGGGGCTCCTTCGGGGCGAACCGGTGCTGCCTGCGCCGGCACGGCGGCCGGAGATGACCGGCGACGTCTAGACAATACGGCGGCGCCCCCGTCCGGAAGGGTTCCGGACGGGGGCGCCGCTGGTGAGGCTGGTTACAGCTGCACGGTTCAGAGGCCGAGCTCGACCTCGAACTCGCCCGCCTCGAGGATCGCCTTGACCGTCGTCAGGTAACGGGCGGCGTCCGCGCCGTCCACCAGGCGGTGGTCGTAGGAGAGCGAGAGGTACGTCATGTCACGGACGCCGATGACGGTGCCCTCGGCGGTCTCGATGACCGCCGGACGCTTGACGGTGGCGCCGATGCCCAGGATGGCGGCCTGGTTCGGCGGCACGATGACCGTGTCGAACAGCGCACCGCGCGAACCGGTGTTGCTGACGGTGAAGGTGGCACCGGACATGTCGTCCGGGGTGAGGCCGCCACCGCGGGCCTTGCCGGCCAGCTCGGCGGTCTTCTTCGCGATACCGGCGATGTTCAGGTCGCCCGCACCCTTGATGACCGGGGTCATCAGACCCTTCTCGGCGTCCACGGCGATGCCGATGTTCTCCGAGTCGAAGTACGTGATGGTGCCCTCGTCCTCGTTGATCCGGGCGTTGACGACCGGGTGGGCCTTCAGCGCCTGGGCCGCCGCCTTCACGAAGAACGGCATCGGGGACAGCTTGACGCCCTCGCGGGCGGCGAAGGCCTCCTTGGCCTGGTTGCGCAGCTTCATCAGCTTGGTGATGTCGACCTCGAGAACCGTGGTCAGCTGGGCCTGCGAGTGCAGTGCCTTCATCATGTTGTCGCCGATGACCTTGCGCATGCGGGTCATCTTGACCGTCTGACCGCGCAGCGGGGACGCCTCGATCTTCGGCGCGGCCTTGGCCGCCGCAGGGGCGGCGGCAGCCGGAGCCGGAGCGGCAGCGGCGGCCTTGGCGGCCTCCGCGGCGGCGGCGACGTCCTGCTTGCGGATACGGCCACCGACGCCGGTGCCCTTGACCGCGCCCAGGTCGACGCCGTTCTCGGCGGCGAGCTTACGGACCAGCGGCGTGACGTACGCGCCGTCGTCACCGGAAGACGCGGCGGGAGCGGCCGGGGCGGCGGCAGCCGGTGCCGGGGGTGCGGCCGGAGCGGCGGGCGCGGCCTGAGCGGCCACCGGAGCGGCGGGTGCAGCCGGTGCCGGGGTGGCGGGCGCAGCCGGTGCCGGGGCGGCCGGAGCGGGAGCCGGGGCGGCGGGGGCGGGAGCCGCAGGGGCGGGAGCCGGGGCGGCCGGTGCCGGAGCCGCGGCCGGGGCAGCGCCCGGAGCACCGATGACGGCCAGCTTGGCGCCGACCTCGGCGGTCTCGTCCTCGCCGACGACGATCTCCAGCAGCACACCGGCGACCGGTGCGGGGATCTCGGTGTCGACCTTGTCCGTGGAGACCTCGAGCAGCGGCTCGTCCTCCGCGACCTCCTCGCCGACCTCCTTCAGCCAGCGGGTGACGGTGCCCTCGGTGACGCTCTCACCGAGCGCCGGAAGGGTGACGTCGGTGCCGGAGGCGCCACCGGCGGCGGGGGCCTCGGCGGCGGGCGCCGGAGCCTCCTCGGCCGGTGCGGCGGCGGGGGCCTCGGCCACGGGGGCCTCAGCGGCCGGGGCCTCGGCGGCCGGGGCCTCGGCGGCGGCGGGCGCGCCCGAGCCGTCGTCGATGATCGCCAGTTCGGCGCCGACCTCGACGGTCTCGTCCTCGGCGACCTTGATGGCCGCGAGCACGCCGGAGGCCGGCGCGGGGATCTCGGTGTCGACCTTGTCGGTCGAGACCTCGAGCAGCGGCTCGTCGGCCTCGACGCGCTCGCCCTCGGCCTTCAGCCAACGGGTGACAGTGCCCTCGGTGACGCTCTCGCCGAGCGCCGGAAGGGTTACGGAAACCGACATGGTTTCAGTTGCTCCTTACGAATGTGCGGAAGTGGTCGGTCGTCCCCGGGACTGGATCAGTCGTGGGAGTGGAGCGGCTTGCCGGCCAGGGCCAGGTGGGCCTCGCCCATCGCCTCGTTCTGCGTCGGGTGGGCATGGATGAGCTGCGCGACCTCGGCCGGCAGCGCCTCCCAGTTGTAGATCAGCTGGGCTTCGCCGACCTGCTCGCCCATACGGTCACCGACCATGTGGACGCCGACCACGGCACCGTCCTTGACCTGGACGAGCTTGATCTCGCCCGCGGTCTTCAGGATCTTGCTCTTGCCGTTGCCCGCGAGGTTGTACTTGAGGGCGACGACCTTGTCCGCACCGTAGATCTCCTTGGCCTTGGCCTCGGTGATACCGACGGAGGCGACCTCGGGGTGGCAGTACGTCACCTTCGGTACGCCGTCGTAGTCGACCGGAACGGTCTTGAGACCGGCCAGGCGCTCCGCCACCAGGATGCCCTCGGCGAAGCCGACGTGCGCGAGCTGGAGGGTCGGGACCAGGTCACCGACGGCCGAGACCGTCGGGACGTTGGTCTGCATGTACTCGTCGACGAGGACGTAGCCGCGGTCCATCGCGACCCCCGCCTCCTCGTAGCCCAGCCCCTGCGAGACCGGGCCGCGGCCGATCGCGACCAGCAGAACCTCCGCCTCGAAGGTCTTGCCGTCGGCGAGGGTCACCCGCACGCCGTCCTGCGTGTACTCGGCCTTGTCGAAGAAGGTGCCGAGGTTGAACTTGATGCCGCGCTTACGGAACGCGCGCTCAAGAAGCTTGGAGCTGTTCTCGTCCTCGACCGGGACCAGGTGCTTCAGACCCTCGACGACGGTGACGTCGGTGCCGAAGGACTTCCACGCCGAGGCGAACTCGACGCCGATGACGCCGCCGCCGAGAACGATCGCGGACTTCGGCACACGGTCCAGCTTCAGCGCGTGGTCCGAGGAGATGATCCGGTTGCCGTCGATCTCCAGGCCGGGCAGCGACTTCGGCACGGAGCCCGTCGCCAGCAGCACGTGGCGGCCCTGGACGCGCTGTCCGCCGACATCCACCGAGGTGGGCGACGAGAGCCGGCCCTCGCCCTCGATGTAGTGCACCTTGCGCGAGGCGATGAGACCCTGCAGACCCTTGTACAGGCCCGAGATCACGTCGTCCTTGTACTTGTGGACGGCCTCCATGTCGATGCCCTCGAAGGTGGCCTTCACGCCGAACTGCTCGGCCTCGCGGGCCTGATCGGCGATCTCGCCGGCGTGCAGCAGCGCCTTCGTGGGGATACAGCCGTTGTGCAGGCAGGTGCCGCCGACCTTGCCCTTCTCGATCAGTGCGACGTCCAGGCCCAGCTGAGCTCCGCGCAGGGCCGCGGCGTAACCGCCGCTGCCACCGCCGAGGATCACTAGGTCGAAAACGGTGCTGGCGTCGTTCGCCACGTCACGTCCTCCATGCATGTGCGCCGTATGCCGGGCCCCGTCGCTGGGGTGTGACCGGCCGGTCGGCTGGTGTTCGGCCGCTTGCGTATTCGGCCCTGTGGTGGGGGCCCTGTCCTGCCGAGAACCCATCTTCGCACTTGTTGCGGGCGAACGGGACGGGGCCCCCGCTCCGGGCCGGATGAACATCCGGGCCGGGTGATTACCGATGTGTGCAGATTTCCGGAAAAATACTGGTGGAACCACCGAGGTGAACGCCTACGGCCCCGGACACAGGCCCGGGGCCGTCCACGCCGCAGGAGAACCTTGCGCGAGGAGTCCACGCGTGGGCCCCGGCTCAGGACTCAGCCGAGGTCGCCGTCCGCGGTGCGCTCCGCCAGCCTCACCAGGGTGCGGACCGCGGAACCGGTGCCGCCCTTGGGCGTGTAGCCGTACGGCGCGCCCTCGTGGAAGGCCGGGCCCGCGATGTCCAGGTGCGCCCAGGCGATGCCCTCGCCCACGAACTCCTGCAGGAAGAGACCGGCCACCAGGCCGCCGCCCATCCGCTCGCCCATGTTGGCGATGTCGGCGGTCGGGGAGTCCATGCCCTTGCGCAGGTCGGCGGGGAGCGGCATCGGCCAGGAGGCCTCGCCGACCTCCTCGGCGATCTCGTGGATCGACGTACGGAAGGCGTCGTCGTTGGCCATCACACCGAAGGTGCGGTTGCCGAGGGCCAGGACCATCGCGCCCGTGAGGGTCGCCACGTCGACGATCGCGTCCGGCTTCTCCTCGGAGGCGCGGGTCAGCGCGTCGGCGAGGACCAGCCGGCCCTCGGCGTCGGTGTTGAGGACCTCGACGGTCTTGCCGCTGTACATGCGCAACACGTCGCCGGGGCGGGTGGCGTTGCCGGAGGGCATGTTCTCGGCGAGGGCCAGCCAGCCGGTGACGTTGACCCGGAGGCCGAGGCGGGAGGCCGAGACGACGGCGGCGAACACGGCGGCGGCGCCGCTCATGTCGCACTTCATCGTCTCGTTGTGCCCGGCCGGCTTGAGCGAGATGCCGCCCGAGTCGTAGGTGATGCCCTTGCCGACCAGGGCGAGCGTCTTCTCCGCCTTGGGGTGGGTGTAGGACAGCTTGACCAGGCGCGGGCCGTGCGTGGAGCCCTGACCGACGCCGAGCAGACCGCCGAAGCCGCCCTTGACGAGAGCCTTCTCGTCCAGGACCTGCACCTTGACGCCGTGCTCCTTGCCGACCGCGGTGGCCACGGCGGCGAAGGACTCGGGGTACAGGTCGTTCGGCGGGGTGTTGATCAGGTCACGGGCCCGGTTGATCTCCTCGGTGACCGCGACGGCGCGCTCGGCGGCAGCCTTGAAGGCCTTGTCACGCGGCTTGGCACCGAGCAGGGCGACCTCACCGAGCGGGAGCTTCGCGTCGGACTTGGCGCCCTTGGGGGCGAGCTTGTTCTCGCCGCCCTGGTACGCGGTGAAGGCGTACGCGCCCAGCAGGGCGCCTTCCGCGACGGCCCCGGCGTCCTCGACGGACTCCGTCGGCAGCGCGAAGCCGGCCTTCTTCGAACCCTTCAGCGCACGCGCGGCGCTGCCCGCGGCCCGGCGCAGCGCCTCGGCGTCGTACGCGGCGTCCTTCGCCGGGGCCGGGCCGAGCCCGACCGCGATGACGACGGGGGCCTTGAGGCCGGACGGGGCGGGGAGCTTGGTCACTTCGCCCTCGGCACCGGAGGCGCCCAGGGTCTCCAGGACGGTGGCGAGCTTGCCGTCGAACGCCTTGTCCACGGCCTCGGCTCCCGGTGCGACGACCAGGTTCCCAGCCTTGGATCCAGCGCCCTTGGCGATACCGACGACGAGTGCGTCGGCGCGCAGCGTCGCCGCACCTGAGGTGCTGAGAGTGAGAGCAGTCACGGTGGTGAATTCTCGCTTCCGTTGAGTTGTGTGCCGGTCTGTGCCGGCCGAGGGGTAGGCCGACCGTGCCCGGCGCATCGTAGATGCCGCCGCAATGCGCCGGTAACGAGCCTACGCGCGCCCGCGCTCCGGGCTCACGGGGGCGGGCCGTCCGGGTCCGGCCCCGGAGCCTCGGGCTTCGGCCCTAGCCCAGCGACAGCGCCAGCAGGGTCACCGTGCCGGCCGTCTCCTCCACTGCGCCGAACACATCGCCCGTCACCCCGCCGAAGCGCCGCACGCAGTGACGCAGCATCAGTTGCGCGGCTGCCAGGCCCGCCAGGGCGGCGAGGACGAGGTGCGGTGCGGAGCCGTAGCCGCCCAGCAGCGCGCCCGCCCCCGCGCAGCACACGACGACCGCACCGGCGACGGCTGCCGCGCGCCCGGGTGGGACAGTGCCCGCGACCGCCGCGCCGAGGCCCTCCGGCCGGGCGGGCGGGACACCGCGGCGCGAGGCCAGCGTGAGCGCGAGCCGGGCCGTGACTGCGGCGGCGACCGTGCCCAGGGCGCCGTCCGCCCAGCCGCGGCCGTACAGCTCGAAGAGCGCCGCGATCTGCGCCAGCAGCACGAACAGCAGGGTGATCACGCCGAACGGGCCGATGTCCGACTGCTTCATGATCCGCAGCGCGTCCTCGGCGGGTTTGGCGCTGCCGAGCCCGTCGGCGGTGTCCGCGAGCCCGTCCAGGTGCAGCCCACGGGTCAGGGCGGCGGGGAGCGCGACGGAGGCGACCGCCGCGATCAGGGGCCCCGACCCGCCGAGCAGGAACAGCACTCCGGAGACGGCGGCGAGCAGCCCCACGGCGAGCCCGGCGAGCGGGGCACACAGCATGCCGGTGCGGGCGGTCCCACGGTCCCAGCGGAAGACGCGGACGGGGAGCGCGGTCAGGGTGCCGAAGGCGAATCGCAGGCCGTGGCTGTTCAGGGAGGTCACCGCGCGCAGGCTAGCCGGTGCGGCAGCGCGCTAGATTGGGCAAAGTGACCCGAAAGCCGCGAAGGCGGGTCCTCGGGCGGAGGTGGCATGGGTCACTGGTTCCAGCAGAACATCGTCGAGCCGGGCAAACTCCCGCTGCTGCTCGCACTGAGTGCCTTCGTGCTGACCTTCGCCATCACCCGGACGATCACCCGGATGATCAGGGCCGGGAAGGGCCCCTTCCGCAACATCACGCCCGGCGGTGTGCACGTCCACCACGTGGTGCCCGGTGTCGTGCTCACGGTGGTCGGCGGCTTCGGGGCGGTCGCGAGCGGTCAGCGCGGTGTCGCCGCCGGGATCCTCGCGGTGGTCTTCGGTATGGGGGCCGGCCTGGTCCTCGACGAGTTCGCGCTGATCCTGCATCTCGACGACGTGTACTGGACCGAGGAGGGCCGCCAGAGCGTGGAGATCGTCGTCCTCACCGCCTCGCTCGTCCTGCTCGTGCTCGGCGGCTTCTCGCCGCTGGGCGTGGACGAGCTGAGCGGAGAGCAGCAGCAGAACCGGCTGAGGGCCGTCCTGACCTACGTCCTCAACTTCGGCTTCGTGCTGACCGCCCTGCTCAAGGGCAAGGCCCGGATGGCGGTGATCGGCACCCTCATCCCGCCCGTCGCGCTGATCGGCGCGCTTCGGCTGGCGCGGCCGGCCTCGCCGTGGGCGAAGCGCCTCTACCGCCGCCGCCACCGGGCCCGCGCCAAGGCGGTGCTGAGGGCGTATCACCACGATGTGCGCTGGGCGGGGCCGCGGCGCAGGTTCCAGGACCTGATCGGAGGGGCCCCGGACAGGACCCCGCTGCCGGGTCCCCGCCCGGGCGGCGGAACCTGAGGGACAGCTGCCGGGCCCCGGCAGCTGTCCCTCGGATGCTCAGGTGGTGGTGTCCGCGGGCGCAAGGTCCTCGGACGGCTCCTCCGCTTCCTTCTCGGCGGGCTCCGGCGCGCGCTCGGGCAGTTCCGCCGCCAGAGCGGCCGCGGCCTGGACGAGCGGCAGCGCCAGCAGAGCCCCGCTTCCCTCGCCCACCGTCACCCCGTGATCCAGCAGCGGGGTCAGCGCCATCCGGTCCAGCGCCTTCAGCTGCGCCGGCTCCCCGCTTAGCTGCCCCGCCAGCCACCAGTCCGGGGCCCGGAAAGCCGCCCGCTGGGCCACCAGGGCGCAGGCCGCCGAGACCACACCGTCCAGCACCACGGGCATCCGGCGCACCGCGCTCTGCAGCAGGAATCCCGTCATCGCCGCCATGTCCGCACCGCCCACGGCTGCCAGGAGCTCCAGCTGGTCACCGAGGACCGGCCGGGCCCGCCGCAGAGCGTCCCGGATCGCCGCGCACTTGCGCATCCACGCCAGGTCGTCGATGCCCGCACCGCCGCGCCCGGTCACCACCGAGGCGTCCGTACCGCACAAGGCCGCGATCAGCGTCGAGGCCGCCGTCGTACCGCCGACACTCAGATCACCCAGCACCACGAGATCAGTGCCGGAGTCGGCCTCCTCGTCGGCGATGCGCATCCCGAGCCGTACGGCCTGCTCGGCCTCCTCGGCCGTCAGCGCGTCCTCGATGTCGATCCGGCCGCTGCCGCGCCGCACCCGGTGCCGTACGACGGCGTCGGGCAGCAGCTCCGGGTCGCAGTCCAGGCCGGCGTCCACGATCCGCACGGGGACGGAGAAGCGGCGGGCCAGCACGGCGACGGGGCTCGCACCCTCCAGCGCCGCCCGCACCAACTCGTGCGCGGTCCCGGCAGTCCGGCCGGACACCTCCAGCTCCGCCACCCCGTGGTCACCGGCGAACAGCACGACGCGCGGCCGCTCGATCGCCTTGACGGGGACCGACTGCTGAGCGGCCGACAGCCATTCACCCAGCTCGTCGAGCCGGCCGAGCGCGCCGACGGGAACGGTGAGCCGCTCCCGGCGTTCCTCGGCATCACGCCTTACGCCCCCGTCGGGGCGTTCGATCAGGTCGGAGAAGTCGTCCAGATTCACGGGGGTCTGCCTCGCGGGTCGTCACAGGGTGGGCCGGGAACCCGCCGGGGGGCTCCTGTGCGGAAACAGTACCCGGCACCCTCACCCGCACCCCTGGCCCGCGCACCGGCTCACGACTCAGCCTCGCAGCACCAGCGCCTGCCCCGCCACGACCAGCAGCACCTGCTCGCACTCGGCGGCGAACGCGGCGTTCAGGCGGCCCAGTTCGTCCCGGAAGCGCCGCCCGGAGGCCGTCGCCGGGACCACGCCCGAGCCGGTCTCGTTGGTCACGGCGACGACCGTACGACGTGTACCGCGCACCGCGCGGACCAGCTCGGTGACCCGTCCGCGCAGCTTTTCCGCCCCGCCGTCCGCCCACCGGACGTCGTCCCACGCGCCGACCCGGTCCATCGCGTCCGTCAGCCACAGGGACAGGCAGTCGATCAGCAGCGGCGGGCCGTCCTCCTCCAGCAGGCCCGCCAGCTCACAGGACTCCTCGGTGCGCCACGCGGCAGGCCGTCGCTCCCGGTGCAGACCGATCCGGGCCGCCCACTCCGCGTCGCCTTCGCGGCGGCCGCCCGTGGCCACGTACACCACCTCGGGGAAGGTCTCCAGACGCTGTTCGGCCTCGACCGACTTCCCCGACCTGGCGCCGCCCGTGACCAGCGTGCGCCGGGGCACCTCGGGTACGGCGTGGTACGCGCCCACCGGCAGCGTCGTCCAGTCCGGCACGGCCCGCGCCCCGCCGGCCGCGAGCCGGCGGTCCAGCTCGGTGCCGGGCGGTGCGTCGTGGTCCAGATGGACGGCGATCACCTCGGTGGCGGGCCCGACGGCCTCGACGGCCCGCAGCCTGGCCACGGCGTCGGGCCGCGCGATCACATCGCACACGACCATGTCGTAGGGCTCCGCCACCCGGTCGGCCAGACCGGCGGGGGAGGCGCCGGGCGGCAGATAGAGCAGGCGCTGACCTTCCGGTGCGGTCACCTCGTAGCCGGTGCCCGGCGCGTCCATCGCCACGGCCCGGATCCGGTGCCCGCTGATCAGAGTCAGCTCCTGGCCGTCCGGGACACGCCCCGCCGGCGGGAGCGAGGCCGGCAGCTCCATCGCCGGCCCGTCATGGGGGTGGGTCAGCAGCACCTGCCGTACGGCGGCGAGGGAGCGGCCCGCGCGGGCGGCGGCGAACACGGCGCCCGGGGTGAGGTCCAGCAGCAGCGCGTCGTCCACGAGCAGCGCGGTCGCGGCGCGTGCCCCGTCACCGCGTGAGGACGCGCAGACGGCGCAGGGGCAGTCGGGCCGCGGCAGCCCGTCGGGGGCTCCGGTGCCGAGCAGTGTCAGTTCCACGCTCTGATCCTCCCGTGTCCATGTACCACCTGCGCGCCCGGGACACCCACTAGTCTTCGGGGAGCAACGTGACCCAGGAGGCGGACATGGCGTGGACGTGGCGGTTCGAGAAGTCCGACGGTACGGAGACGGAGCCGGCCCTGCAGCCGGAGGAGTTCACGACCCAGGGCGACGCGGAGTCCTGGATCGGTGAGTTCTGGAAGGAGCTCCTCGAAGGCGGCGCGGACCAGGTGACGCTCTTCGAGGACGCGACGAAGATCTACGGCCCGATGAGCCTCCAGGCCGACTGAGAGGCTGTCGGACGGCCCGGCAGTCGCCGAGGCCCGCAGGCCCGCCCGCGCCCTGGAGTCCGGGCGGGCCTCCTTCTCCGTTCGGCCATGTGCCCGTACGGTCCCTGACCGGCTCTCAGATCTCGCCCAGGGTGACCTCGGCGGTCTTCGCCGTGCCTCCCCGCGTGTACGCCACCCTTACTTCCTGGCCCGGCTTGTCGCCCGCCAAGGCCTCCGAGAGCGAGGTGATCGTCGTGATCCGGGTGTCGCCGATCCGGGTGATGATGTCTCCCGCGCGCAGGCCGGCCTTCTCCGCGGCCCCACCTTTCTCGACGCTGACGATCGCGACACCGGCCGGCTGGTACTCGTCGTCGACGACGGTGCGGCCCGTGATGTCCATCGCCGCCCGGCCCGAGTCGGTGACCCTTCCCGATTTGATGATCTGGTCGGCGACCGTCCGCACCGTGGAGACGGGGATGGCGAACCCGATCCCGGGTGCCGCGCTGCCGCCCAGCTGAGGGTCCGTCGCCGCGAGGGTCGGGATGCCGATCACCTCGCCTTCGAGGTTCACCAGGGCGCCACCGCTGTTGCCCGGGTTGATCGCCGCCGAGGTCTGCACCATGCCGGCGAGCGTCGCCCCGGTGCCGCCGCCCGAGCTGCTCTCGCTGACGGTCCGCCCCACGGCCGAGACGATGCCCTGGGTGACGCTGCTGGACAGGCCGAGCGGTGAGCCCATCGCCAGGACGATCTGCCCCACCTCGACCTCGTCGGTGTCCCCGAACTCCGCGGCCCGCAGCCCGTCGGGGAGGTCGTCGAGCTCGATGACGGCCAGGTCCTGCTCCGGATAGGAGGAGACCAGGGACGCCCTGAGCACCTTCTCGCCGGTGGCGACACTGACGGCGAAGCTCTTCTCGTCGCCCACGACATGGGCGTTCGTGACGATGTGGCCCTTGTGGTCGTAGACGATGCCCGAGCCGAGCCCGGCCCCGGCGCCGACCTGCACGACGGAGGGCAGCACGTCCTTGATGACGGCCTGGTACCGGTCCTGCAGGTCGCCGGCGGCCCGTGGCACCACCGCCTGCCGGGCCGGGGCCGCCGACGGGGTGGGGTCCGGCCCGGCGCAGCCGCCTGCCAGGGTGATCGCGCAGGCGCCGACGGCCAGGGACGTGAGTGAGCGGCGTACCCGGTTGCGGGAAGGGGTTGCTTCCATGCCCGGAGTATCGCCAGGGCGCGCCGCGTACGGCCTGCCCTGGTGGGCCGATCAGGCGTACGGCCGTGACGGCGTCAGCCGCGTACACCGCACAGATGCAGCAGCGCGGCCACCCCGCGGTACGGATCGGTCCGGCCCGCCCGGTCCTCGGCGGCGAACACCCGCGCCAGTTCCTCGGGGCCGGGCAGCTCCGCCTCGTTGCTCACGTTGTCCGTGAAGACCCGCACGCCGTACCAGGCGTGCAGCGGGGCGGCGATCCCGGCGAGGGTGGCCCGCAGTACCTCGATCCGGTCCGCCCGGACGTCGAGGCCGAGCCTGTTGGTGTACGTGTCCGTGTCGAACGCCGCGAGAGCGGCGCCGAAGTCCCCGGCCGTCCCCGGCCGCATCGCCAGGGCGTCCGCGTTCCGCACGAGCAGCGAGAGCAGCCCGCCGGGGGCCAGCATCCGCGCCAACCCGGCCAGCAGCGCGTCCGGCTCGGAGACATACATCAGCACGCCGTGACAGAGCACCACGTCGAAGCTGCCGGGCAGGAAGTGCACCCCGGTGTCACGGCCGTCGCCCTCGATGAGGCGCACCCGCTCGCGGATGCCCTCGGGCTCGCCCGCCAGGGACTCCCGAGCCGACCGCAGCATCTCGCCGTCGGACTCGAGACCCGTCACGGAGTGCCCGGCCCGCGCCAGACGCAGCGCCTGCGTGCCCTGGCCCATGCCGACATCGAGCACCCGCAGCCGCTGCCCCACGGGGAAGCGCGCGGCTATCTGCTCGTCGAGCTGCCGGGCGACGAGCTCCTGGCGGACCGTGTTGCGCAGTCCGCCGAGCCCGTCGAGCCACTGGGACGAAACCCCCGTGAAACCGGAGGTCTCCGTGCTCAGGGCCGCTCTCCCCGCTTGACCTGCGGCTTCGGAAGCCGCAGACGGCGCATCTGGAGCGTACGCATCAGGCCGTAGGCCACCGCGCCGCGCTTCGGGGTGTCCGGGAAGCGCTGGGCCAGCTGCTTCTTGAGGCGGAACCCGAGGCCGATGGAGTCCACGACGATCAGCACGATCACGCCGAGCCAGAGCAGCAGCGAGATGTTCTGGATGTTCTGGACCTGGATCACGCTGAGGATCAGGATGATCACCGCGAGCGGAAGGAAATACTCCGCGATGCAGAAGCGCGAGTCCACGAAGTCGCGGACGTAGCGGCGCACAGGCCCCTTGTCACGCGCGGGCAGGTAGCGCTCGTCGCCCGATGCGAGCGCCTCCCGCTGCCGGGCCATGTCCGCTCGACGCGCTTCGCGCTGGCGCTTCGCGGCCTCCTTGCGATCGGTCGGCGCACCGCTGGAGGCACGTCGGCGCTGCGTCTGGGCCTCGCTGCGCTTGGGGGTGGGGCGACCCTTGGGAGCCTGAGGGTCGCGGGGCTGCTTGGAGAGGTCCGCCGTCACCTTGCCGGTGGGGGCCTTCTCTTCCTTGGAACGGCTACGGAACACAAAACCCAAGGGTACGGGGTCGGCCGCGACTACCGGGGACCGGCCGGGAACGATCCGGCAACGGCCTGCGTCCCGAAAAGTGTCCCGACAGGGGCAGAACGGACGTCGCCGACGCTTTCCCTGATGTTCGTCTACTCCCTGGGCGGGAGCGGTCACGGGCCGCAGTCGTCCTTGGGTAGGAGCACATCCGCGGCCGAACAGTGCGGTAATGGAGACAGGGCCCGTACTGTGGGTTCTGTTGGAGTGCTGGAGCTCAGTTCGTCAGAAGGGGGCGCGCGAAGCCCATGAGCGGTGTCATGAAGCGTATGGGAATGATCTTCCGCGCGAAGGCAAACAAGGCCCTTGACCGGGCCGAGGATCCGCGCGAGACCCTCGATTACTCGTACCAGAAGCAGCTGGAGCTGCTTCAGAAGGTACGCCGCGGCGTCGCCGACGTGGCGACCTCGCGCAAGCGGCTGGAGTTGCAGCTGAATCAGCTGCAGGGGCAGTCGTCCAAGCTGGAGGACCAGGGCCGCAAGGCGCTCGCGCTCGGCCGCGAGGACCTGGCCCGCGAGGCGCTGTCGAGGCGCGCCGCCCTCCAGCAGCAGGTCACGGACCTGGAGACGCAGCACCAGACGCTGCAGGGTGAGGAGGAGAAGCTCACTCTCGCGGCCCAGCGCCTGCAGGCCAAGGTCGATGCCTTCCGTACGAAGAAGGAGACGATCAAGGCCACCTACACAGCGGCCCAGGCGCAGACCCGGATCGGCGAGGCCTTCTCCGGCATCTCGGAGGAGATGGGCGACGTCGGCCTGGCGATCCAGCGGGCCGAGGACAAGACCCAGCAGCTCCAGGCGCGTGCCGGAGCCATCGACGAACTGCTGGCCTCCGGGGCTCTCGACGACCCCTCCGGCACGGCGAAGGACGACATCGCCGCCGAGCTGGACCGGATCTCCGGTGGTACGGATGTAGAGCTGGAACTGCAGCGCATGAAGGCCGAGCTGGCCGGCGGTTCCGCCGGGCAGCAGCAGGCCATCGAGGGCGGCGCGGAGGACGCGGCACCGCAGTCGCAGCAGTCCCCGCACAAGTTCGACAAGCAGTGAGGGTGGCGTCATGATCGTACGGATCATGGGGGAGGGCCAGGTCGTACTGGCCGACAGTCATGTCACCGAGTTGAACAAGCTCGACGACATACTCCTCGCGGAGATGGAGAGCGGTGACGGGCCCGGCTTCCGCACCACGCTCCACGCGCTTCTGGACAAGGTGCGCGAGCTCGGCTCGCCGCTCCCCGACGACTCCCTGGAGCCGTCCGAACTGATCCTGCCGTCACCCGACGCCACGCTCGAAGAGGTGCGCTCCATGCTCCGTGACGACGGGCTGATCCCCGGCTGACCGGGCCGCCCGCTCCACGCTCCCGACGATGCCCCGCTCCGGTCCGGCCGGCGCGGGGCATCGTGCTGCGCACGCCGTGCCCTGCGGCGGTCCTGACGCCGTCCCGGACCGTACCGTCGACGACACGCCGTACCGTAGCTCGACGTGACCCCCCTCGGAACCGGGCTCGTGCGCCCCCGCCGCTGGCTGCGAGGCCATCCCCTCGCCTTCGACGGCGGCCTCGCGGTGGCCGTGCTCGCCTGCATGATCTGCGCGGCGTTCGCCGAGCCGAACCCGGGCCACGGGCCCGTCTTCGGAGTCCGGGTGCCCGAACCGTCGAGCGTGCTGCTGATGGTGCTCGGTGCCGGGGCGCTCGTCCTGCGCCGGCGCAGGCCCATGACCGTGCTCGCCGTGACCGGGCTGTTGTCGGTCGCCGAGTTCGTCCTGATTGACCCGCCCGCCCCTGTCGTGATGAGCGCGGTCATCGCCCTCTTCACCGTGGCGGCCAGCACCGACCGCCCCACCACCTGGCGGGTCGGTCTGCTGACCACGGGGGCGCTCGCCCTGGCCGCGATGGCGGACGGCTCGACGCCCTGGTACAGCCAGGAGAACCTCGGTGTCCTCGCCTGGACCGGCCTGGCCGGTGCTGCCGGCGACGCGGTACGCAGCAGACGCGCGTTCATCCACGCGATCAGGGAACGGGCCGAACGCGCGGAGCGTACCCGCGAGGAGGAGGCCCGCCGAAGGGTCGCCGAGGAGCGGCTTCGCATCGCCCGGGACCTGCACGACGTCGTCGCCCACCACATCGCCCTGGTCAACGTCCAGGCCGGGGTCGCGGCCCACGTCATGGACAAGCGCCCCGACCAGGCGAAGGAGGCGCTCGCCCACGTGCGGGAGGCCAGCCGCTCCGCCCTCAACGAACTGCGGACCACGGTCGGGCTGCTGCGCCAGTCCGGCGATCCGGAGGCGCCCACGGAACCGGCCCCGGGGCTCGCCGTCCTCGACACCCTGGTCGACACCTTCCGTAACGCCGGGCTCCCCGTCGAGGTGGCCTGCACCGACCCGGACAGCCCGCTGCCCGCGGCGGTCGACCTCGCGGCCTACCGGATCATTCAGGAGGCCCTGACCAACGTGCGCAAACACGCAGGCGCCGACGCGAAGGCCGAGGTGAGCGTCGTACGCGTCGGGGGAACCGCGGAGATCACCGTGCTCGACAACGGTGCGGCGACACATCCCGGCCCCGGGCCGGCCGACGGCGGCAGGCACGGCCTGATCGGCATGCGCGAGCGTGTCACCGCCCTCGGTGGCACCCTCACGGCGGGGCCCCGTTACGGAGGCGGATTCAGGGTTCATGCGATCCTGCCCGTCACGTCCCGCATACGCGCGCCGGAGGGGCCGGGCGCGGCGGAGACGACGGGGGGATGCGTGTGACGCCCATCAAGGTGCTGCTCGCCGACGACCAGGCACTACTGCGCAGCGCGTTCCGGGTGCTGGTCGACTCGGAGCCCGACATGCAGGTCGTCGGTGAGGCCGCCGACGGGGCGGAGGCCGTGGAACTGGCCCGCTCGACCCTCGCCGACGTCGTGCTGATGGACATCCGGATGCCGGGCACCGACGGACTCACCGCCACCCGGATGATCAGCGCGGACCCGGACCTGGCGGGCGTACGGATCGTCATGCTCACCACCTTCGAGGTGGACGAGTACGTGGTGCAGTCCCTGCGCGCCGGTGCCTCCGGTTTCCTGGGCAAGGGCGCTGAACCGGACGAACTGCTCAACGCCATCCGTGTCGCCGCGGCCGGTGAGGCGCTGCTCTCCCCTGTCGCGACCAAGGGTCTCATCGCCAGTTTCCTCGCCCAGAGCGGCAGCGCGGCCGAGGGCCCGGACGGCGCGGAGTACGCCACGCGGCTCGCCGCGCTCACAGGGCGCGAGCGCGAGGTGCTCGTCCTGGTCGCGGGCGGTCACTCCAACGACCAGATCGCCGGTCGGCTCGTCGTCAGCCCTCTCACCGTGAAGACCCATGTGAACCGGGCCATGGCGAAACTCGGCGCGCGGGACCGGGCACAATTGGTCGTCATTGCGTACGAATCGGGTTTGGTCCGTCCCAGGGTGGAGTGACGGGGTGTAGATCCGGCTACTCCAGCTGCGGTATGCCCGGGATGAGAAAGCAACCCGGGGGCCGACGATTCGGCTCGGGGAACGGGCGATCGTGTAGGTGGGCGGGCTGTGTCCCTGTGATCACCGAAGTGAGCGCCGAGCAGCCGCCCTCCTGCCGCGTACGCCACAGAAGAGAGACCCACCCATGTCCTGGCTGTCCAGATTCAGCCTCGCGCAACGGGCGCTGATCGGGCTGATCTCGATCGTCGCGCTCGTTTTCGGCGCGATCGCGATACCGCAGCTCAAGCAGCAACTGCTGCCCACCATCGAACTCCCGATGGTGTCGGTGCTGGCCCCCTACCAGGGTGCGTCCCCCGACGTGGTCGAGAAGCAGGTCGTCGAACCCCTCGAGAACGCCATCAAGGCCGTCGACGGCGTGGAGGGCGTCACCTCGACCGCCAGCGAGGGCAGCGCCGTCATCATGGCGAGCTTCGACTTCGGCGACGAAGGCACCAAGCAGCTCGTCGCCGACATCCAGCAGGCCGTGAACCGGGCAGGGAACCTGCTGCCCGAGGACGTCGACCCGCAGGTCATCGCCGGATCGACCGACGACATCCCGGCCGTCGTCCTCGCCGTCACCTCCGACAAGGACCAGCAGGCGCTGGCGGACCAGCTCGACCGCACGGTCGTCCCGGCGCTCGAGGGCATCGAAGGCGTCGGCCAGGTCGCCGTCGACGGCGTCAGGGACCTCCAGGTCTCCGTCGTCCCCGACGACAAGAAGCTCGCGGCGGCCGGGCTGAACCCCGTGTCGCTCTCCCAGGCCCTGCAGGCCGGCGGCGCCACCCTTCCGGCTGGCTCCTTCTCCGAGTCGGGCAAGAGCCGCACCATCCAGGTCGGCGGTGCCTTCAGCTCCCTCCAGCAGATCGAGGACCTGAAGGTTTCCGCGACGGGCACGGCCGGAAAGCCGGTGCGGGTCGGCGACATCGCCACGGTGAAGCAGGAGCCCGCCACCGCGGTCTCCCTCACCCGTACGAACGGCAAGCCGAGCCTCGCCGTGATGGCGACGATGGACCAGGACGGCAGCGCCGTCGCCATCTCGGACGCCGTCCAGGACAAGCTGCCTGACCTGCGCGAGGACCTCGGCGCCGGCGCCGAGCTGACCGTCGTCTCCGATCAGGGGCCCGCCGTCTCCAAGGCGATCTCCGGGCTGACCACGGAAGGCGCGCTCGGCCTGCTCTTCGCGGTCGTCGTGATCCTGGTCTTCCTCGCGTCGATCCGCTCGACGCTGGTCACCGCGGTCTCCATCCCGCTCTCCGTGGTCCTCGCGCTCATCGTGCTCTGGACCCGCGACCTGTCGCTGAACATGCTGACCCTCGGCGCGCTGACCATCGCGATCGGCCGGGTCGTCGACGACTCGATCGTGGTCCTGGAGAACATCAAGCGGCACCTCGGCTACGGCGAGGAGCGCCATTCGGCGATCATCACCGCGGTCAAGGAGGTGGCCGGCGCGGTCACCTCGTCCACCCTCACCACCGTCGCGGTCTTCCTGCCCATCGGCCTGGTCGGCGGCATGGTCGGCCAGCTCTTCGGCTCGTTCTCCCTCACCGTCACGGCGGCCCTGCTGGCCTCCCTGCTGGTCTCCCTGACCGTCGTCCCGGTCCTCTCGTACTGGTTCCTGCGCGCGCCCAAGGGCACCGCGGAGAACCCGGACGAGGCCCGCCGCGAGGCCGAGGAGAAGGAAGCCGCCAGCCGGCTCCAGCGCATCTACGTCCCGGTGCTGCGCTTCGCCACGAGGCGCCGCATCACCAGCATCGTCATCGCCTTCGTCATCCTGTTCGGCACGTTCGGCATGGCGCCCCTGCTGAAGACGAACTTCTTCGACGCGGGCGAGCAGGAGGTCCTCTCCGTCAGCCAGGAGCTGACCCCCGGCACCAGCCTCGAGGCGGCCGACGAGGCCGCGCAGAAGGTCGAGAAGGTGCTCGCCGCCGACGAGGGCGTCGAGGACTACCAGGTCACCGTCGGCTCCTCCGGCTTCATGGCGGCCTTCGGCGGCGGTTCGGGAGCCAACCAGGCCTCGTACCAGATCACCCTCAAGGACTCGGCGGACTACGAGGCCACCGAGAAGCGGATCGACGAGGCCCTCGGAAAGCTCGACGGCGTCGGCGACACGACGATCGCCGCGGGCGGCGGCTTCGGCAGCCAGGACCTCAGTGTCGTGGTCAAGGCCGCCGACGCGGGCGTCCTGCAGAAGGCGTCCGAAGCGGTACGCGGTGAGGTCGCCGAGCTCAAGGACGTCACCGATGTCCAGAGCGACCTGGCGCAGAGCGTCCCGCGCATCTCGGTCAAGGCCAACGACAAGGCGGCCGACGCCGGATTCAACGAGACCACTCTCGGCGCGGCGGTCGCCGGCGCGGTGCGCGGGACCCCGTCCGGCACGGCGATCATGGGCGACACCGAGCGTGACGTCCTGGTGAAGTCGGCCCAGCCGGCCACCACGATGGCCGAATTGAAGGCCCTTCGGCTCGGCCCGGTCACGCTCGGCCGGATCGCCGATGTGGAGCTGGTGCCCGGCCCGGTCACGATGACCCGGATCGACGGCCAGCGCGCCGCGACGATCACCGCCAAGCCGATCAGTGACAACACGGGTGCGGTCAGCACGTCGCTCCAGAAGAAGATCGACGCCCTGGACCTCCCGGGTGGGGCCACCGCGACCATCGGCGGTGTCTCCGAGGACCAGAACGACGCCTTCATGAAGCTGGGCCTGGCCATGCTGGCGGCCATCGCGATCGTCTTCATGCTGCTGGTGGCCACCTTCCGGTCGCTCATCCAGCCGCTGATCCTGCTGGTCTCCATCCCCTTCGCCGCGACGGGTGCCCTCGGCCTCCTCATCATCACCGGCACCCCGATGGGCGTCCCGGCGATGATCGGCATGCTGATGCTGATCGGCATCGTGGTGACCAACGCGATCGTGCTGATCGACCTGATCAACCAGTACAGGTCGCAGGGCATGGGCGTCGTCGAGGCAGTCATCGAGGGTGGCCGCCACCGTCTGCGTCCGATCCTGATGACCGCACTGGCGACGATCTTCGCCCTGCTCCCGATGGCGCTCGGCGTGACGGGCGAGGGCGGCTTCATCTCCCAGCCGCTGGCGGTCGTGGTGATCGGCGGCCTGATCACCTCCACGCTGCTGACCCTGCTCCTGGTGCCGACGCTCTACGCGATGGTCGAGCTCCGCAAGGAGCGCCGCGCCGAGAAGAAGGCGGCCAAGCGCGACGCGAAGCCCGGTGCGGCGGCCGCAGAGGCGGCGGAGGGATCCACCTCCGCGGAGCCGGAGCCGGCGAACGCCTGACGGCCCGCCGTAGCCACACAGGAAGGCCCCCGACGCCGCACAACGGCATCGGGGGCCTTACCCTTCCGGACCGGACCGACCGCCGGCGTACCCGCCTCGCCATCCGCTACGGCAGTGCCAGCATCCGCTCCAGCGCCAGCTTCGCGAACTTCTCCGTCTCCGCGTCGACCTGGATCCGGTTGACGAGGTTCCCCTCGGCCAGGGACTCCAGCGTCCACACGAGGTGTGGCAGGTCGATCCGGTTCATGGTCGAGCAGAAGCACACCGTCTTGTCGAGGAAGACGATCTCCTTGTCCTCCGCGGCGAAACGGTCCGCCAGCCGGCGCACCAGGTTCAGCTCCGTGCCTATCGCCCACTTGGAGCCGGCGGGCGCCGCCTCCAGGGCCTTGATGATGTACTCCGTCGAGCCCACGTAGTCCGCGGCCGCCACGACCTCGTGCTTGCACTCGGGGTGCACCAGCACGTTGACGCCCGGAATCCGCGCACGGACGTCGTTGACGGACTCCACCGAGAAGCGCCCGTGCACCGAGCAGTGGCCACGCCACAGGATCATCTTCGCGTCGCGCAGCTCCTGAGCGGTCAGGCCGCCGTTCGGCTTGTGCGGGTTGTAGAGGACGCAGTCCTCCAGGGTCATCCCCATGTCCCGCACGGCCGTGTTCCGGCCCAGGTGCTGGTCCGGGAGGAAAAGCACCTTGGCTGCCGAGGGTTCCCTCTGGTCGAAGGCCCACTCCAGGGCCCGCTTCGCGTTGGACGAGGTACAGATCGTGCCGCCGTGCCTGCCGGTGAAGGCCTTGATGTCGGCGGAGGAGTTCATGTACGAGACCGGCACGACCTGGTCGGCGACACCCGCCTCCGTCAGCACGTCCCAGCACTCGGCGACCTGCTCCGCAGTGGCCATGTCGGCCATCGAACAGCCGGCGGCCAGGTCCGGCAGGACGACCTTCTGGGCGTCGCCCGTCAGGATGTCCGCGGACTCGGCCATGAAGTGCACGCCACAGAAGACGATGTACTCCGCCTCGGGCCGCGCCGCCGCGTCCCGGGCGAGCTTGAAGGAGTCGCCGGTGACGTCCGCGAACTGGATGACCTCGTCGCGCTGGTAGTGGTGGCCGAGCACGAAGACCTTGTCCCCGAGCCTTTCCTTGGCGGCACGAGCCCGCTCCACCAGGTCCGGGTCGGACGGGGAGGGCAGGTCGCCGGGGCATTCGACCCCGCGCTCGCTCCGCGGGTCGGCCTCACGGCCGAGCAGCAGAAGGGCGAGGGGCGTCGGCTGGACATCCAGGGGCTGGGCGGTGGTCACGACACGCACCCTTTCTTTTCTGCGAAAGGCCTTTTCGTCTAATTGACGTTATTTATCATAACCGCTTCACGTCAGCTTGACGATGCCGATAGCGTCGATGTGACGCATCCCCCCGCGCAGGGGGTGTGCGAGCATGAAGGGAACAGACACGCGCCTGGCCCGGAATGAATCCGCGGCCCCGATGGTTGGACCGTCGGCAAGCAGTCCGTACAACCCGGGAGAGAAGCAGATGTCCGTATCGGACGAGACCACCACCGTGAGCGACGGCATCCTCCTGTCGGACGCCGCCGCAGCCAAGGTCAAAACCCTGCTGGAGCAGGAGGGCCGGGACGACCTCGCGCTGCGCGTCGCCGTTCAGCCCGGGGGCTGCTCGGGCCTGCGCTACCAGCTCTTCTTCGACGAGCGCTCGCTCGACGGGGACGTGGTGAAGGACTTCGGCGGCGTCAAGGTCGTCACCGACCGGATGAGCGCCCCGTACCTGGGCGGCGCCTCCGTCGACTTCGTGGACACCATCGAGAAGCAGGGCTTCACGATCGACAACCCGAACGCCACGGGCTCCTGCGCCTGCGGTGACTCCTTCAGCTGAAGGCGCTGGTGCAGCAGCGGCTGGTTCGCCTTGATCACAGCGATGTAGTGGGCCTTTTTGTCCTCCACGAGGAAGTGCGCGTGCGCGACCTGGGA